>PFNE01000002.1 GCA_002791835.1 Alphaproteobacteria bacterium CG_4_10_14_0_8_um_filter_37_21
ACAATTTCCTTTTGATGCTAAAAGCAGCCTAATGTTTAATAAACTATCTCTTAATTTTGCTGCTTTCCTGTCCGAACAACCAGGACCACCTCAGACAATTGTTTATTCTTTCATACTCATGAAATTCTGGCTGCCGGCTAAAAAAACTAACGAAGTTTAAGCGTTGAAAGGCCTACTAAGGCTAGGATGACGGAAATGATCCAAAAGCGAATAACAATGGTGGGTTCTTCCCACCCTTTTTTTTCAAAATGGTGGTGAATTGGGGCCATAAGAAATATCCGCTTTTTGGTCATTTTATAGTAGCCTACTTGAATGATAACGGAAATGGCTTCTATTACAAACAAGCCACCAACGATTGCTAGAACAAATTCGTGCTTTGTAATAATAGCGGTCATACCAAGGGCACCACCCGCAGCAAGAGAGCCTGTATCACCCATAAAAACTTTTGCAGGTGGGGCATTAAACCATAAAAATCCAAGACCGGCACCAATAATTGCGCCTAAGAATATAGCTATTTCTCCGGTGTTTTGAACGTGGTGAATTTGTAAATAGTTCGAAAATACAGCATTACCAACAAGATAGCTTATCAACGCAAAGCAAGAGGCAGAAATCATGACCGGAACAATGGCTAGGCCATCAAGACCGTCCGTTAAATTGACAGCATTAGCAGCACCCACCACAACAAAAAATGACCATATATAAAAGAAATAGCCACAATCAATCATAAATTCTTTTATAAAAGGAAAGGTTATTTGTGTTGCCATTTTTGGGTCTTGCGCTTTAATGACAAAATACGTTGCAACACATACCATAATGGCTTGCGTGATCAGCTTCTTTTTGCCAGATAATCCATCATGGCTGCGCCTGGTCAACTTTAAATAATCGTCATAGGCGCCAATTAAACCAAAGCCTAAGGTTACCAAAAGAACGGTCCAGACATAAGTGTTTTCTAAATCTGCCCAAAGAAGGGTTGCAACCGTAACGCTAATTAAGATTAGGGCACCACCCATTGTTGGGGTGCCTTTTTTCGTCACAATATGACTCTGCGGGCCGTGTGTTCTGATGGGCTGACCCTCACCTTGCTTAGACTTAAGCCACGTAATAAAACTTTTCCCAAAAATAAAACTAATTAACAAAGAAGTTAAAATTGAACCACCTGTTCTAAACGTTAAATACCTAAATAAATTAGAGCCTAAAAATAAGTCGCTATGATTTAAAAAAAGATTAAAAAGCATGAAGAAAACAGTCCTGATATTTAGATGATTATGCGCGTATAGTTTGTTCTAGTTTTTTGAGATGATTTTTTACAGATGTGTCAATATGCACGCCATCTGTTTCAACTAATAGCCCACCCAAAAGGTTTGTATCAACCTTATGCGTAAAGTTAAGGGTTTCGCAAAAGAATTTTTTAATTGCTTGTTCTACTTGCAACTGCTCTGCTGCAGATAACTTTATTGCTGAATAAATTTCTATGTAACGAATATTATGGTGTTTATTCCACAGTGTGCGATAACAACGTGCAATATCTTCTAATAAACTAAGCCTATTATTTTCAATCAGCACTTTCAAAAAAGAAGAAAATTCTTCTTGCAGGTGTAAAACATCGCTTATGACATCAACAAATTCCATCAGATACTGGCGTTTTAAATGTTGCGCCTTTAACATAAACAAGGCTAGCTTATCTGATTTTAAAGTACTCAGCAACACATCAAAATCTTTCAAAAAATCTTTTGACTTAAAATCTAGTAAAGATTTGGCGTATCTTCCAGGAACTGAAAAACCAATAGAAAGTGATTTTGGCATAATATATTTTTTTTATATGATATATACATCATATCTTGTTCAAAAAGTTGTCACAAGTTGAATTATCCTTTGTTGCATAATATCCATGATCACAACCCAAATGCGGGATTAACTTTTTCTCGTTAATAGCTTGCTTTTTTGATGCAAAGTCTTTTCTTTTACTGTTATCTTGCTTTGCAATATCAAAAGTGCGTTAATAATACAAAATTGTTATAAAATAATGTGCATGAAAAAATTAAAAGTTGGAACAAGGGGAAGCCCCCTTGCCCTTATTCAGGCCAATACAGTTTGCGAAAACTTACACAAAAATAATATTAGTACCGAACTGGTTATTATTCAGACCTCTGGCGATAAAAATCAGACATTACCCTTGTCTGATATTGGTGGTAAGGTTTTATTTGCCAAAGAATTACAACACGCCCTGTTAATAGATGAAATTGATATAGCCGTACATTCTTTGAAAGATTTGGAAACAACGCATCCCAAAGGTCTGCAGTTATTAACGACATTAAAACGTGATCATGCCGGCGATATATTTATTGCAAAAAAGGGTTGTGCAAAAAATTATATGAAAAAGAATGGTCGTTCTTTTATTTTAGGCACCTGTTCCCCAAGACGGCAGCATTTTATACAAAATCTCTATCCAAATACAAGGGTTGTGCCGTTGAGGGGTAACATTGAAACACGTCTTGAAAAATTAGCAAATGGACAAATGGATGCCACAATTTTGGCAGCAGCTGGTTTAGTGAGGTTAGGTATCAAAAATGATCTAGAACAAGATTATGACCTTATTATGTTAGATCAAAATATATTTACGCCTGCAAGCTGCCAAGGCATTATAGGCGTTGAAGGTAAACCCCATTTATACGATATGATGCAATGTATTGGGCACGCGCCAACCTATGCACAAAGTGTCTTAGAACGGTATGCTGTTCATTGTTTTCAAGGAACATGCCATTCAGCAATTGGTGCGCTTTCAACAATTAAAGGGACAAATTTTCATTTAAAAATTCAGTATCAAGAACCTGAAACTAAGAAAATTATTTATTGTGAAGTTAGTGGGGCGTTGTCCAAATATAAACAGCTTATAGAAAATGTTTTCAAAGAAATAAAAGCTTAAAAAATTATAGCCCTGCGACATTTACTACACTATTAGAATGCACCGCGTGATGGGCAAAATTTAGCCACATTACATTCAAGGCATAAAGGGTTTCGGGCTTTGCAGATATAGCGTCCATGCAATATTAACCAGTGATGTGCCTGATGAATGTATTCTTGTGGGATTATAGGGTGTAATTGTTGCTCTGTTTGTAATGGGTTTTTAGCCTGCGTAAAACCAATTCTATTAGCAACGCGAAATATATGTGTATCCACGGCAAGGGTTGCTTTGCCAAAGGCAATATTTAAAACAACGTTTGCTGTTTTGCGGCCAACACCGGGTAGGGACTCTAAATCTTTTCTATTATCAGGTATTTGTCCATTGAAATTATCAACAAGAATTTGTGCAGCCTTGATAACATTTTTTGCTTTTGTATTATATAGTCCGATTGTTTTAATGTGATTTTTTAGCCTTTCTTCGCCCAGCCTTAGCATGTCCTTTGGTGTTTTAATTTCTTTAAACAACTTTTCTGTTGCCTTATTCACACCTTTGTCCGTTGATTGCGCTGATAGAGCAACAGCAACAAGCAATGTATAGGTGTTCGTATAAAGCAAATCAGATTTTGGTTCTGGGTTAGCTTCCTGCCAAATTTTAAAAATCTTCCCGATATTTTTGTTTATGGTCATCATATTAAGATTTTAAAATAAATGTATATTGTTTGGCTGTCTCCATTAGGTAGCCAAATTTTCCTGAAGGGCCCCCATGTCCGGCACCCATTTCAGTATCTAGTAACACTATATTATGATCTGTTTTAAGATGGCGCAGTTTGGCAACCCATTTAGTCGGCTCCCAATATGTAACACGCGGATCATTAATGCCTGAACTTACATATAGGGCGGGGTAGTTCTGTGCTTTTACATTGCTATAGGGGCAGTATGTAGACATATAGTCAAAGTAAGCTTTGTCCTCAGGGTTTCCCCATTCATGATATTCACCAGGGGTTAGTGGAAGCGTTGCGTCCATCATGGTATTAATAACGTCAACAAAAGGCACCATAGCTAAGGCAGATTTAAATAAATCAGGGCGCATATTAAGTGTTGCACCAACCAACATGCCACCAGCACTGCCACCTGCAATTGTTATGTTTCCTTTTTGTGCATGTTTTATGTCAATTAAATGCTCTGCACAGGCAATAAAATCTTCAAATGTTTTCTTTTTTGTTTTTAATTTTGCTGCTTCATACCAGGCGCGCCCTAAATCGCCACCACCACGAATGTGTGCGATAACAACCACGTATCCTTTGTTCATTAAGGGAAGGAAGGTTGCCCTAAAGTTTGGATCTACAGCATAGCCATAAGATCCGTACCCATATAAATAAGTTGGCGCTGCGCTTAAATCGGTTCCTTTTTTATATGCTAAGGTGAAGGGTACTAAAACACCATCTTTTGATGGCGCTTCAAAGCGCTTTGTAATATAGTTATCTGTCTTAAAATTTGGCACTTCTCTTTGTTTCACAACTTCTTGGTTGCCAGTTTTTAACGCAACTAATGTTATAGCACTTGGCTGAATGAGGTTAGATACGGCTATACGCGCTGTATCATCGTTGTATTCTGTCTGTTGAATGTCTAGCGTGAAACTTTCCATATTAAAGGGAACATCTTTATTAGATGTTGTTTCCCTATCCCATATTTTAAGGAAAGGTAACCCGTTGGTTTTACCGGTAAAAACAACATGTGATGCATAAACAGAAAAATCTATAAGGGCATTTCTAACAGATATTGGGGCCACTTCAATAGCATTTTTTAAATTCAATGGGTGTTTATCTGATTTTGATATCGATATAAGGCGTCTATTGGGGCCTTTGTCATTCGTCATAATAAGCCAGTCATGACCAGCAGCTTCCATAGAATATTTAATATTGGTTGTACGGGGCAGCGGGGTGTAAAGATTAAATTCCTTATTATCTAGATTTTGCACATAAACGACATTATCTTTTGGATCACGTACATCAATAAACATATGCTGTTTATCGGCAGACTTTCTAATATTAACGTGGTTTGTGACATCATCCTCTTTAAATACACATTTTTCATCTACTTTTTTATTTTTAAGTGCGCTTGAAAAATCGTAATAATAAACTTGGTTTGCACGCCAGTTTTCATCTACTTTTTGATAGTAAAAACCAGAGCCATCATTGAGCCACACAAAACCATTTCCAGAAATATGTGTTAGTTCAAGGGGTGAGAAGTTCATTGTTTTGGTATCTAATATTTTCAAAACAAGACGCTCTGATCCATCTTGATCATAAGCTATTGCAATGTAGCGGTGATCGGGTGACACTGAAAATATTTGCAAACTAAAATAATTAAACTTTTCAGCCAGAACATTTTCATCAAGTAGAAGTTCTTTTTTGCCCGTTGGTCTGTGCGCGCGCCAATGTTGATTGTAATTTTTACCTTTTAAGCTTTTAGAAAAATACGCATAATCATCTTTTGTGATAGGATACGTTTCATCATCTACATCAATAGATTCTAATAATTCTTCATAAATGGCATTGGTTAGGTCTTTGTATTTATCAAAATACTGCTTTGTATAGGTGTTTTCATCCTTAATATATGCCAAAATATCTGGGTTTGTAACGCCTGTATCTTGTGTCCAATTTTCCTGGCGTAACCAGTGATAGTTATCTTGAATTTTCTTTCCGTGATACGAATGTGCGTAGCTTTTTGGTGTTGCCTTTGGAATATGTGTCATCGTCATTCTTTCTGTCCGTGAAAAAGATTGTTCACACATGATAAAACTTAATAGTAAAAGATGCTTTTGTATCACGTGCTTGTATAAAAAAAAAGATAGGTTTATCTTAATACATATTGGTCGAATTTAAAAATGGGAAAAACAATGCATACATTAACAGTAAAAGTTTTATCTCATGATGGTTGTCAGTTTGACGGAGAAGTGGCGTCAATCAATATACCATCAACGGGTGGACCGCTTGGTATTTTGCCAAACCATACCCCCCTTATGACCAGCTTAGTAAAAGGTGACGTTGTCATACAGAAAATAGATGGATCGAATAAAACAATATCAATCAACGGTGGCGTATTAGATATTAAAAAAGACGGCGTTATGATACTCGTCTCATAAAGCACTTTATGCTCGTCCATAATCGTTATACACTATAATGGTTGATTCTTTTTCTTTGTTGATATGACCAAAACTATAACCAAATTTTTTTGTCAAAGCTGTGGTGCTATGGCTAGTAAATGGGCTGGAAAATGTGACGCTTGTCACCAGTGGAACACATTGATAGAAGAAAAAGTATCAAAAGTAGTTGCTAAAAAAGGCCGAAAATCAGGTGCTGTTTTGGCGCAAAAAATAGATGATATTAATATACACAATCAAGAAGATTACCGTTTAAAAAGTCAAATTAGTGAATTTGATCGTGTTTGTGGTGGTGGCTTAGTGCCGGGATCGGTTGTTTTAATAGGGGGAGATCCTGGTATTGGAAAATCAACACTTTTGCTTCAGGTAACGTCTGTTTTGTCCTCTAAACATACCTGTGCCTACGTATCAGGAGAAGAAGCCCCCGCACAAATTAAGATGCGCGGAGAACGTTTAAAATTAGATCAAAAAGATTACTGGTTGCTTTGTGATACAAATTTAAACGGCATTTTGGACGAATTGTATAGCATGAATGACCTGCAAGTTGTGATTATGGATTCGATTCAAACAATGGCGCTGCAAGAAATAGAATCAGCAGCAGGCAGTGTTTCCCAAGTAAAAGGCTGCACGCAGGAGCTTATAAAATTTGCAAAAAAAAAGAACGTTATTGTTATTTTAGTTGGCCATGTAACAAAAGAAGGTGCCCTTGCTGGCCCCCGTGTTTTAGAACATATGGTCGACACGGTTTTATATTTTGAAGGGGAACGTAATTATGATTACCGCTTACTACGCTCTATCAAAAATAGGTTCGGTGCAACAAATGAAATTGGCATATTTTCTATGTGTGAAAAGGGGCTAGAGGAAGTTACAAATCCATCTGCTTTGTTTTTACCGCATCATAAGGGGCAAGTTACGGGTACTTCTATTTTTGCTGGTCTAGAGGGGACAAGGCCATTGCTATGCGAGATTCAAGCCCTTGTTGCCCCCAGTCATTTAGCGTCGCCACGCCGTAATGTTGTTGGGTGGGATCAAAATAGACTGTCCATGATTTTGGCAGTATTAGAGACCAGATGTGGGTTAGGTCTGGGCAATAAAGATGTCTTTTTAAATGTAGCAGGTGGCCTAAAAGTGACAGAACCTGGGTGTGATTTAGCTGTTGCAGCAGCTCTTATCTCAGCCTTTAAAAATGAACCAACGCCAAAGTCGACGGTTTATTTTGGGGAAGTTGGATTATCTGGAGAAATACGCGCAACAGCGCATGCAGAGCAGCGCATTAAAGAAGCTGAAAAACTCGGTTTTTCTTCTGTTTGTACAGCCGGTTCTTTAAAAGATATTAAAACGGATCTAGAGATATCGCGCATATACAATTTACTTGAAATGATTTAATTTATCTAAATTTTTTATTTTTACAGTCATCTAACACTGTAGGCATTGAATGCTGCACGTAAAAAAAGGGCACGTAAAATTCATCATGCCCTTTTTTATTTGGTGTTGCTAAATTATTTTGAATTTTCAGCAGTAATAATTGTGCTGTCTTGTGCAACACGTTGATTTGAATTCCACTTTAATACCATGCACATAACAAAAAATATGGTAGCCAAAACGGCAGTTGTGTGGGTTAAAAAGTTAGCTGCACCACGTGCTGAAAAGGCGTTATTACCGGCGCCACCACCACTGCTTCCAAGGCCGCCACCTTCACTTTTTTGAAGTAAAATGGTTCCAATAAGAAGTAGCGTAATAATTACATGCATTACAAGTAAAATAGTTGTCATTTTTTATTCCTTTATTATTTTGCTGGTGCAAATACCATAAGCATTTGTCGGCCTTCAAGCCTTGGTTCAACTTCAACGCGTACAGTATCTTTAAATTGTTCTTGAACACCACGTAAAACACCTATGCCAATTTCTTGGTGAGAAAGCTCTCTACCACGAAAACGCATTAAAATTTTAACTTTATTACCTGCTTCAATGAAGCGATGTATCGCTTTACATTTAATTTCCAGGTCATGCGTGTCAATCATTGGGCGCATTTGAACTTCTTTAAGTTCTGTGGTTTTTTGCTTTTTCTTAGCAATGTTTTTTTTCTTTTGCTGTTCGTACTTATATTTTCCGTAGTCAATAATTTTACAAACAGGGGGTGAGGCGTTAGGTGAAACCTCAACAAGGTCTAGTCCTGCATCTTCTGCCATTTTCAATGCATCAGATATGCTGACGACGCCAGACATTTCTCCGTCTGAGCCTATAAGGCGGACAGAATCGCTTGTTATTTCGTTATTAAGACGCGGTCCAGCATTTGCTTTTTTACCGTGTTGAAATTTGTTATTTTGACTATCGTTCACACTAGATGAAATGATTGAGCTCCAAAAAAAAGAATTAGTTATTCATATTATATCAAAACTTTTCGTCGGTTAACAGAATAATTCACATCTTTTCGCTTAAAAATTGAATTTAAATAGTCATGACGCAATCTATTGTTTTCATAAATCCTTTTCTTTATTATGTAAAGTAATCATAAAATCATTTTTTGGAGCAAAATATGCCAAGCCCTATACAATCTGCAGCAAATCAAATGGGAAATATCTCTGTTTCTGGGGAGGTGGCTGCACAAGTTGGCGGGAATTTATCAATGTTTGACTTATTTTTGCAAGCAGAACCGCTTGTTAAAATTGTCATGCTTGGACTACTTGTGGCCTCAGTTTGGTCTTGGGCTATTATTATTTCTAAAGTTGTGCGTGTTCATCAAATAAATAAAGCTAGTAATAAATTTGAAGAATCTTTTTGGTCTGGTGGTTCCCTTGATGACTTGTATGACCATCTGCATGAAGCACCGAAAGATCCTATGAGTATTGTTTTTTGTTCTGCAATGCGTGAATGGCGTCGTTCCATTGCAAAGGGTGCCATTAGGGGGACGATCACACAAAGAATTGATCGCATTATGCAGCTGACTGTTAATAAAGAAATGGATTTTTTAGAAAAAAACATGAATTTTTTAGCGTCACTTGGCTCTAATGGTGTGATCGTTGGGTTGTTTGGTACAGTTATTGGTATTATGAATAGCTTTGAAAATATTGCAGCACAACAAAATACAAACCTGGCTGTTGTGGCACCCGGTATTGCCGAAGCATTATTTGCGACAGCTATTGGTTTAATAGCAGCAATTCCTGCAGCGATAGCATTTAATAAAATATCTTATGATTTGAACAGATTTGCGAATAGATTGGATGCATTTTGTAATGAATTTGGGTCAATTGTTTCACGTCAAGTAGAGGAAAGTGCTTAAATGTCTCAAATGTCAGCGCCAATTGGTTCGCGTCCGCGTCGAAAATTTATTGCAAATAGTCAGATTAATGTAACGCCCCTTGTCGATGTTATGTTGGTTTTATTGGTGGTTTTTATGGTTACTGCCCCAATGTTAACTGTGGGTGTTCCTGTTAATTTGCCTAAAACAAATGCCGCAAAAATGAATGATCAGACGGAACCTTTGGTTGTAACAGTTAATGCCAAAGGTGAAATTTACCTGCAAGAAACTTTATTAGATGAGCAAAGTCTTATAACGAAACTTCGCCTGTTAACGCACAAAAATAAAGATGCCAAAATTTATGTGCGCGCTGATGAATCTATATCTTATGGGCGTGTTATGGAAACGATGGGTTCCATATCCAAAGCTGGCTTTCAAAAAGTATCGTTAATTGCTGAGATGCCAACTGACAATAAGAGAGCAATTCCAGAAATGCGTCCTAATAGTCAAACTGTTAAGCGATAAAAGGAACGGTTTTTTTCTATGCAACTTCCTTTTTTGTTATCGGCACTTATTCATATTATAATACTTTTAGGTGTTTTTTTTGGGCTTGATGTATCATACACAGAACCAATTATAGATGAAAACCCTATGCTTGTAGAATTTGCAAAACTTGGACACAAAACAGCTGCACCCGTTAAATCTGATCTTCCTGAAGTTAATAAAAAGCAAAAAGCTGCTCCACCCAAAGAAAAAAAAGAACCTGTTGAGCAAAAAGAAAAAACATCGATTTCAGATAAAGAAAGACATAGTAATCATTCTGATTCAAAAGATCGTAAGCCTATTAAAAAAACGCAAGACGTTAACTTATCGAAGTCAAAAACAATAAAAAAGAAGCCTGACAATAAGAATAAGAACGATAAAAAACAAAAAACGCCGCCTAATCATCGTGCACAAATGAATATTGACGCTAAAAATAATAAAGATCAAAAAGGCAAAAAATCTAACTTAGACGACATGCTGGATGATTTATTAGACAATCAAGCAAAAGATGAAAAAACATCAACCGCAAGTGCAAATGAAACAGATGAATCTTTCACAATGTCTGAGATATCTGCTTTAAGGGCGCATATTTCACGGTGTTGGAATGTGCACTCTGGTGCAAAAGGTGCCCAAAACCATGTTGTTGATGTAGAAATTCACCTATCAAAAGATGGGTTTGTTCAGTCTACTCAGGTAGTGAATAAGGCACGTATGAAACATGATAACTATTATAGAGTTGCAGCAGAAACAGCCCAGCGTAGCCTGTTAGATGATGATTGTAACCCCCTTCCAATACCTGCATCTGCATATGATAAATGGAAGGTGATTACCTTTAGGTTTGATCCTAAGGATATGTTTTAAATAATATAAACGCTGTATTTTTTATAGTACGTCTATTTTATGTGCCACAAGATAAGCCAATGAAACAGCGCATCTGTTACGCACCCCAGCCCAACAACCCCCACCAGTTGTGTAGTTTTCGGCTATAGAATTTAATAAAGTATTATAATGGTCTTTGTCGTCCATATCTGCCAATACAGTTACATATCTTGAAAATAATTCCTGTGTTTGTGATTGTGTAAATGCTTGATGAATACATGTGTCTATATAGTGGTGAACTATCGCTTTTGGAATATTTTTATTTTCATATTTTAATACATCTGGTGAGTTTTCTTTTAAATGTGCAATAACAAGTTCTTTTGTGAGCATATTATCGCCTATATGCAATTCCTGCATTGTTTTAAGAAGATGGGTTGGGATGTGTTTTATCATAAATTGGTCAAGGTCGTGAACATTTTGCCCTTTTGCATCATCCCTTTTACTGATAATAACGCTAAATCCTGTAATGAATTCTGTAATAGTAACTTTTTGTGCACTTGTGGCTAAAGGAGGGGATAGTGATAATACTTCAGGGCTGTTGTTAGGTACCTCTGGTAACAATGCTTGTAATCCGGCCACCTGGTCTCTATTTGGAAATTGTTGTGTGATTTTTGGCACTTTGGTTGGCGCGTTAATTCTTTCAATAGGTGATGGTGGTGCAGTTTGTATTTTTTGATGGGGCTGTTCTGCGGCACATAGGGTATAGAATGAGCATGATAATATGCTCAATATTTTAAAATTATAATTCATAGTAACTCCGTTTATGATTATTATATTTATTTATGACTTATCATTTTCTACTAATTGGTCTAGTGATAATTTTAATAAAGTGTCATCCCTTCCATAAGGATCGTTACTTTTATAGGGCAATCCATCATCTCCAATCCAATAGGTTATGTATCCTAAAATTACAGGCACTTTTTCTGTTAATTTTAGAAATTTTTGACTTTTTTTTGCTTGGTAATCACCAATTATTTTCTTCACACAGGTAAGTGGGTATTTGTTGCTGCCATCATCACTTACAGGGCATTCAATGTTCCCATAGTCTTTTAACAGCCACTCTGCCATGCTTTCTGGTTTTTTTAATCGTATGCAACCTGATGAAAAAGCGCGTACTGTTTTTTCAAATAATTTTTTGGTATTTGTATCATGCATATAAATCGCTTGTTTGTTATCAAGTAAAAATTTAAAGCCACCTAGTACATTGTTTTCTCCTGGATTTTGCCTAAAACGATAGGCTAGGGGATTTTCTTCTACATCATCCCAATCAATTTCATCTGGCGATACTTTGTTTCTGTCTTCATCAAAAATAACGTAATTTTTTCGTTCCAAATATCCAGGGTCTTGTGTGAAAATTTTCAACTTATCTTCCAGTAAAATTTGTTTTGGAATGGTCCAGGTTGGGTTTACCACAACTGTGTTTAGGTAGTCTGTTCCAATTATGGTGCGCCTTGATTTTTTACCAATAATAATATCCATTTCAAGCTCTACAGTGCCCTGTTTTAAGGCAAATAAATGATATTGTGCAACGTTTACAAAGATAAGTTTTTTTGTCGTTTTAGCATCATCTTTAATTTTATCAAGTCTGTCGATGTTGATTTCAATAAGCTTTAAATCTTCTGTCACCGATTCATTCAATGCTTCACATGTTTTTGTATCGAATTCGCCAGTTTGATCTAAAAAATTTGTTTTTTGAACTTTTTTAATGGCATCCATTATAATATGATCATTAACATTTCCCGAATGTGCGTTGTATCCTAAATAGCCTTTTAATGTGAGCCGTTTTCTGATTTTTGGCACAAGTTCATGCGCAGCATTTTTCTTAGGGCGGCGAATTTTACATGAAATAGGTTCTTGATTTTTATCCGCGTCAAGTTTTTTGATCAGAACTTTTCTGTGTTGTTCTAATCGTTCTATTTGTGTGTGTATTAAAGATTCTGCATACGCGACACTTTTAAGCATAGATATGGTAAACAGCATTATAAGTGCTGTTGGGCCATTAGAAAATACTTTTTTCATATCGTAACTTTTACTCACGTGGTTAATCCTATTGTGACACGTAAGTATGAATATTTCGTTAATGATATGAATCAACGGGTTGAATATAAAATAACATTAACGTTGATGAAATTGCATTTTATGGCTATTTAGTTTATAAATAATATCATAGTTTCACAAACATAAGAGGGTGAATGACGAAGCGAACGTCTTTAGCGTGGGTCATATGGGCAACTGCTGCCTTTTTTTATTTCTATGAAATGTTATTGCGCGTTTCCCCCGGTGTCATGACACAAGAATTGATGGAAACTTTTTATGTTTCATCAACGTCCCTTGGTCTTTTGTCTTCTTTTTACTACTATTCCTATAATGTACTACAATTGCCGTGTGGTATTATTATTGATAGAATTGGCCCGCGAGCTATTGTTACGGCATCCTGTTTCCTGTGTGCTATGGGTGCTGGGCTTTTTTATTCAACTGATTCTTTAGCGGTTGCAAAAGCGGCGCGTTTTATTATGGGTATGGGATCTGCTTGTGCCTTTATTAGTACCTTAAAATTAACGGCTGCCTGGTTTCCTGTTAGTCAGTTTGCAATTGTAACCGGCTTTACAGTTATGTTGGGTAAACTTGGTGGCGCTTCGCAAGCCATTATGTCGCCTGTTGTATCCAATTATGGCTGGCGCACACTTTACCTATCTTTATTTGTTATTGGTATTATTGCAACAATTATGTGTTTTCTTTTTATTAAGAATAAGCCAGACGGTAAAATTACGAAAGAAAAAGAATCGCCAACAACCGCGGCTGATATTTTACGCGTTATGAAAAATAAGCAAGTTTGGTGCATAGGATTTGTGGGCGGACTTATGTACATTCCAATTACTGGGTTTGGTGAACTGTGGTCTGTGCCTTTTCTAACCCGTGTGTGTGATATTAATAATGCCATGGCGTCAAAAATCACTGGTTTGCTTTATCTTGGTTTTTCTATTGGCAGTCCCTTATTTGCAGCACTTACAAAGAAAATTAAAAGCCATGTGAAAGTGATGATTATATCATGCACATCTGCGCTGATTATTTTTAGTATAATTTGTTATGCAGCACAGTTGCTGCCGCTATATCTTGTTGCTACCCTTTATTGTTTAGGGGGTGCCTCCATTGCAGGACAAGTATTAACCTTTACTGTTGCTAAAGAAAATACGTCTATCGCTTTAAGTGGTACAACTGTTGGTTTTACCAATATGCTGGTGATGCTATCTGCAATTATTTGCCAACCTTTAATAGGATGGGTTTTGGATAAAAATTGGACAGGTTTACTATCAGAGACGGGTATCCGTATTTACGATAAGTCTGCATATCAAATAGCATCTCTTTCTATTCCTGTTGGTATGTTAATGTGTCTTTTATTGTTATATTTTGTCAAAGAAACATACAAAGAATAATTTTTGCGTACCAAGTGTTTAAAAAATGATATAAATCAAATAGGTAAAGGAAAATGTTGTGATCACACAACATGAAATACATGCTTTTTTAAGGAACCATTCATATGTCTACAGTTGTTGTTATTCCATCAAGATTAAGGGCCACACGCCTGCCAAATAAGCCACTTGCTATGATTGCAGGTAAACCAATGATTCAGTGGGTGTATGAAAATGCATCAAAAGCAGATGTTGGTGATGTGATTGTTGCTACATGTTGTGATGAAATTTTAGATGTTGTAAAGAGGGCAGGTGGCAGAGCTGTGCTAACAGATCCAGATTTACCATCAGGAACAGATAGGGTATTTGCTGCAGTTAAATCTTTAAGTCATAAATATGACAAAATTGTGAATGTTCAAGGTGACCTTCCGTTTATAGATCCAATGTCTATTAAAAAAGTCGTTGATGTATTTCAAAAAGATTCTGATATTACTTCCCTTTGTGCGCCTATTATGGACGATTTTGAAATTGGGTCACCCTCTGTTGTTAAACCTGTTCTTAGTTTTATTAATGATAGCTTAGCAAAAGCACTCTATTTTTCACGTTCTCCTGTGCCTTATGGCGCAAAAACTTACTACCACCATTTAGGGGTTTATGGTTATACATTTGATGCTTTGGAAAAATTTGTATCACTTGCCCCATCTTACTTAGAAAAAAGTGAAAGCTTAGAACAATTACGTGCATTAGAGGCTGGTATGACTATCCATATGGGGTTTGTCGATTCAGCGCCAATTGCAATTGATACACCTGAAGATTTAGAAAAAGCACGTGCTTACGTAAAAACTTTGTAATAAGGAAGAAAAATGCACATTATATTTGTTATACTAATCACATTGATGACGCATACGATATTTCAGGCTGAAAGTTGCGGCTGCTGTGGTGGTAAGGGTCATGTTGAAAAAACAATTGGTTTCATTAAAATCACAGAACCCTACTTTATCAGTAATAAAGGGGCTGCAAATGCAGCTGCTTATTTAACGATCAATAACACAGGAAATGATGATGATGAACTGGTATCAGCCTCATTTTTTGGTGCTATGATTCCTAAAGTTGAATTACACACACATGTCATTGATGATGCAGGTGTCGCCCGTATGCGCAAAGTGGATGCGCTACGCGTTGGCGCGCAGGGTGGTAAAATGTTAAAGCCTGGGGAAGACCATATCATGCTTATGAATGTGACAGATAAACTGCCAGATATGCAGTCTATCGATTTAACATTAAGATTTAAAAAAGCAGGTAAAGTGACTGTCACATTTAAAAAGAAAGATTTAAAAGTGTCGTGCTGCGCCGGTCATTCTTAAGTTCAGTTAACTTCGGGATAGGAAATAAGAATGAAAATGATTCGCTCTGCCATTGGTGTGGCTATGTATACCATTTTTAGTCGCGCGACAGGGTTTGTACGCGATATTTTAATGGCCAACTATATTGGTACGAGCATTGTCATGGATGCTTTGGTGATTGCGATAAAAGTGCCCAGCTTTTTAAGGCGTATTTTTGCAGAAGGCGCTTTTAATTCATCGTTCATCCCTATATTTTCTGGTCTTTTGATTGATGATAAAGAAAAGGCAAATAATTTTTTGGCTGATGTGCTATCTATCATGACATTTTTGCTAATAGTTGTTGTTCTGATATTTGAAATTATTATGCCAAATTTCCTATCCTTCATTTTGCAAAATAATTCTCCAGAATTTATTAAATTAACAATTAATTTTTCACGCGTTACCTTTCCTTTTATCTTGTTAATTTCTTTAACAGCGTTGTTTAGTGGTGTTTTAAACTCTTTTGAAAAATTTACAGCAGCAGCGTCATCCCAAGTTAGCGGGAATTGTTTCATTATTTTAATTATGTTGTTGTCAGCGCCCCATGAACTAGAACTTGGACAAGATGTCGCCTTAGCCATTACAGGGTCTGGTTTAGTGCAATTGATGTGGGTTATTGTTCCTTGTTATATTTATAATATTCGCCCAAGTTTACGTATGCCAAGCCTTACACCAAGTATTCGTAAATTTGGACGCCGTATGGTGCCAGCAGCCCTTGGCGCAGGCGTTTTACAGCTTAACTTATTGGTTGACGTTTATATAGCAACGCTTCTTCCAGATGGTACGAATGCTTATTTATATTATGCTGATCGCTTGTACCACTTGCCAATTAGCATTACTGGAACCGCTATGGGGACCGTCCTGCTGCCTCTACTTTCAAAACTATGGAGACAAAATAAATCAGATGAAGCGCAGCACTGCCAAAATCGGGCTATAGAGTTCTCATTATTGATCACACTACCAGCCATGATAGGGCTTTTCTTTTTAAGTGAAGATCTTGTGCGTGTTATGTTTGAACATGGTAAGTTTGACAGCACCGCAACACAGTCTGTTGCCTATACAATAATTGGTTTTTCAACAGGGCTGCCTGCTTATATATTAGCAAAAATCTTTAATAGTAGTTTTTTTGCAAGACAAAATACAAAAACACCAATTTTGGTAGCTTTAGGATCTATGATTTTAAATATTATCCTCAATATTCTATTTATGTATTTTACGGATCTTCGTCATGTTGGCATAGCTTTATCAACGTCAATTTCTTCCTGGGTTAGCACTCTTGCTTTGATGCTGATTTTAAAAAGTCGCCACGAAATGCTTTTTGATAAAAATTTATTGTTCTTTTTTTGTAAAATTTTACTGTCATCAGTAATGATGTTCTGGGCTTTATACTTTATGTATTTTTATATAAAAGATTATGTTTCAGTTGTGAACCCACTTTATATTAAGGTTACAGGTATTATGATTTTAGTTTGTGTATCATTGCTTATTTATATTGGTATGATGTGGGTATTAAAAGGTTTGAAATTTAAAGAATATATTTCAAAATCATAATCTAAATAAATAAGGTAAACTATCTTTTGTCGTCTTTAAAAATCATACTCGTCCGTACACAAATTCCTGAAAACTTAGGGGCGGTTGTCCGTGCTATGGGTAACTTTAATATAACAGAACTATGCTTGGTAGAGCCTAGATTTGATCATATGCATGCAAAAGCACGCGCGATGTCTGCTGGCAATGAACAGGTTTTAAAAGGGGCAATTTTATGTTCAAGCCTGGAAGAGGCCATTGCTGACTGTCAGCTTGTGTATGCAACATCTGCTTCTGTTCGGGACATGAACAAACCTGTTAAATCACCTGAAAAGGCAGCGCAAAATTTACATAAATTAAAGGGGAAAAATGCGATTGTTTTTGGGCCAGAAAGATCTGGGCTTTTAAATGATGAAATTACACTATGCCAAGGCCTTATTCAAATACCCGTTAATCCTGTTTTTTCCTCCCTAAATATTGCACAAGCCTCTGTTGTAGTTTTTTATGAATACTTTAAGATGCTATCTGATCAGGAAATAGATATGGTGAGCCCAAAAATAGATATTGCTGAAAATGCGATGCGCACTGTTTTTTTTAACAAGCTAGAACAAGTGTTAGATAGGCACAACTTTTGGCGTGTTCCAACTAAAAAACCAATGATGTGGCGCAATATTAAAAATATTTTTACATCGCATCACTATACCCATCAAGAAATGAAAACGCTAACTGGTATCGTGTCAGACATACTTAAACGCCGCACTAAGTACGAAAAATAAGCAAGTCAATTGTATACAAAGAATAAAAAATCTAATAATGCAGCCCGTTAAAACAAGCGGTGAGGATGATTATAGGTTGTTTACAATCTGGCAAAATAAATCACCACGTTCTTCAAAGTTTTTAAATTGATCAAAGCTGGCGCAGCTTGGGGATAAAAGAACGACATTTTCATCGCTAACTTTTAGTGCATCTTGATAAGCACTTTTTAGGGCCGCTGATAAGGTGTGCGATATTGTATGTGGCACACTTTCAGCTTTTAAGATTTCTGAAAAATTATCTGCGGCTTCACCAATAAGGTATGCTTTTTTAATATGATGCAATAGGGGGTATAAAGATTTTAGGCCGTCTTCTTTTGCGCGCCCACCTAGTATTACGTATAAACCTTTATCATGATAAGCCTTTATGGCTTTTTCTGTCGCTTCAGCGTTTGTGGCTTTACTATCGTTAATAAAAGTTACATTACTAAGTTTTTTTACAGTTTGCAGACGGTGGTTTAAACCTTTAAAGGATTGCATAGCTTGTACGATGAGATCTGGAGATAGTCCTGAAATATGGGCTAAGGCAAATGCTGCTAAGATATTTTGCCAATTATGTTTACCTTTTAAGGGCATGTCAGTAAGGGATGCTATAGGCGCCTCTTTTATGAATAGCATGCCCCTATCATCAACATAATAGTCTGCTTTTTGTGTGCATGATATCGCTACAAAGTTATGGTGTTTTTTTACGTTATTGTAAGCATCTAGAGTATAAGCATCATCAATACAAATAACTGGGTACTGGCACCCATCAAAAATTTTCATTTTATCGATGCTATATTGCGCCATAGATCCATGTCGTTCTAAATGATCTGGTGTTAGATTGAGTAAGACGGCTGCAAAAAGGTTGAGGCGATGGGATAGTTCTAATTGATAAGAAGAAAGCTCTATTACATATTTAGCAACACTTTCCACTGGTAAATCTAAAATAGGTGTTCCAATATTGCCACCTAAAAAAGCATTGCCTTTTTGATTTGTATTGTAAAAAATATGATGAAGTAAAGCGGTGGTGGTTGATTTGCCATTTGTGCCTGTAATGCCAAAGGTATGGTTCGATACGGTCGGATTTTTAGAAAAAAATAAATCAATGTCTGTGATAACTGGAATGCCTAGCTGTTTCGCCGCTTTTGGTAAAGGGTGAGATGGTTTAAGGCCTGGACTTATGACAACACATGTGACATTTTCCATCTTTACATTTGAATGATCATCACAATCACCATTCCATAGTGTGCATGTCACTTTATTTTGCATACACCATTTTTGTACGCTAAGTCCGGTTTTGCCGGCACCAAGAATAAGGATATGATCTAAATTAAGGTTCATGAACGATATGTTTATATTTGTCTATCTCTTAATTATAAAACAAATATGATAGGAAAATCGATTTGAAAATTTTTATAAAAAAAATAGGAAGGCTAACTCTTTACCTTTTATTAATACTTTCCTTGCGACACTGAAAAAAGCATATAGTAAATATGTTTTTTTTAAACTATGGAGAGTATATGAAGACAATAAAAAACTTAACAGTTCTGGGCGTGTTTGCTTCAGCGTCCCTTATGGCGACAGATTTAGGTGTTGAGCCTGTGAACGTTCAAACGACCCGTGTTTCTGCCACGACCACATCAACAATGACGGCATTTTTACAAGTGTCAGATACGAAGTCTCTGACAGAAATGCAAGTTGGTAAAGTTTTAGATTTTGCATCACAGTTATATAGGACAAAATTAAGAAGTTTGGGCTTTGTTCGTGATCTAAATCAAACCGTAGAGGCACAATGTGAAGAGGCTAAGAAATATGCTAAGAAAGTGGCTGGCAAATTAGGAATTTCAGAAAATGAATTCAACACATTGTTTAAGGAAACAGAAACGTTATTGCGCAAGGCTTCCATTCATGACGCTGATGAAACTTTGAAGGGTATTTTAAAAATTTGCCTTCGGGTATCTTCTAAGAAGATGGAAGAGAGACTAACTGATGCCGGTGTTGATCCATTTATTCAAGATGTTTTGGGTATTGTTGCAACTCAGGGTTTAGGCATTGTGGCAAATAAAGTTTCAGATACAGGGTTTTGCGGCACTGTAACGCATACTTTGGTTGAAGTTCTAGAGGCTAATAAGGCAAACCATGAACCGTCTCTTGAGACTTAAGATTATTAATAAAGTCTTCCCAAACTATTTTGGGAAGACCTATTAACACTGCGTCTTTAAGGATGGCTTAAAATTAAGCCAGCGAATATAAGTTGCCAGATATAGCCATTCTTCACATTTTTTCACATCTTTTCACAATCAATCATCTTATTTATCAGGGCGATCCACTATTAAAAATCTGCTATTTTACGCACTTCTGATATAAACATATGCAACAGGGCTTTACGGTTATTGGCAACGTTATCATCGTCTACATTCACCATGACATTTTCAAAAAATTTATTTATAGGTTTTTGCAATTGTTCTAGATTTTGCATGACGTTATTGTAATTATGCTGATCTAAAGATAGCTGAACCTGTTTTTCAAGTTTGACAATGCTATCAAAGAGTGTTTTTTCCTCCTGAGTTTGGAATAAATTTTCTACAACTAATACATTGGGCGCATCATCACATACGCCCTGTGCACGGCGGTAGGCTTGTTGAATGTTCTCACCTTGTTCTGTTTTTGAAAACTGACTAAAGGCCTGTATACGTTTTGATACAAGGCATAGTGTTAAGCTACTGTTCGCCGCTATATTTGTCACAGCTTTTATTGCATCATGCTGATAAAAGTCTCTCATGTAATGGTAAAAACGCTCCAAAATAAATGTTCTTACCTGATCAAACGTATTTTTTTCTAAGGCGATGCCAGAAGATTCGTATTGCCTAATAATATTTTCAATAAGGGGGTTTAAATCAAATGTTAAAAAGTCATCTGTTAGCACGATACGTATAATACCCAAGGCTTGGCGGCGTAAAGCAAATGGATCTTTAGATCCAGTAGGTTTTAGCCCAATCCCAAATAGACCCACAATAGAATCCATTTTATCCATAATTGACACTTTTTTAGCTAATAATGATGCCGGCAAATTATCTTTTGCACCTTGCGGCATATAATGGTCTTCAATACACTGCGCTATTTCAGGTTGTATACCTTGTTTTAACGCATATAAACTTCCCATTTTACCTTGAAGTTCAGGGAATTCTCCAACCATTAACGTGACTAAGTCGCACTTTGCGAGTTGTATAGCTTGTTTTAAGTTGTCGTCATCAGCGCAAGACAAAAGTCTTTGCACTTTATTATAAATTGTCCCTAGTTTATCTTGAAACAAAACCGTTTTTAATTTTGGTAGTAAATCTATAAGGGGTGTTTTTAAGTCATTATCAAAGAAAAACATTGCATCAGAAAGGCGCGCTGTTAAAACTGTTTCGTACCCCTTAAGCATTTTGTCAACACAAGGGGGGGTATTATTTGTGATGACACCAAAACAGGGCGCTAAATCACCTTTTTCATTCAAAAACGAGAAATATTTTTGATGGTGCGTCATAGATGTGGTTAAGACACATTGGGGAAGCCCCATGAATTTAGCATCAATCAGCCTTATATACGTAACAGGCATTTCACATAAGCCGGTGACTTCATGCAATAGGTTTTCATTGGCATTTAGCGTTAAATGCTTTTGGCTTGCTAAATCTGTTAGTTGATTCAATATAGAAGTACGGCGTTTTGTATGATCAAGTATAACGGATGCTTTTTCAAGTGCTGATTCATAATTTGAAAAATTTGTAACAGAAATACGATTTGGCGATAAAAATCGATGTCCGATTGTATAGGGTCGTGTTGTTAAACCCAAGTAAGGCAGGTCAAAGGCCATTGGAAGCGATTTAAAGCTACATACAACATGGCGAATAGGGCGCACCCAAGGAAGGCTTGAGCCAGGATAACGCATAACCTTTGGCCACGGCATTTTTTTTAAAACAGCTTCTAAAATATTTGGCAAAAACGGTTGTGTGTCTTTTGCAGGGGTGCAAATAGATGCATAATAATAATCATTTTTAATGATTAGTTCATCTTTTTTAAGACCCACAGATTTTAAGAATCCTTCTAGGGCTTTATCTGGTGCTTTCGTTTGAGGGCCCCGTCGTTCTTCAGAAATATTTTTCGTTTTTTCTGCAATATTTGCTTTAAAAACCATCCGTTGAGGTGTTATAAAGGCCTTCGCACTTTCATGTTCAATGCCATGAAAACTTAGTTCATGGCAAAATAAGTCTTGAAAATCAGAAACAGCTTTTCTTTGCATTCGCGCAGGAATTTCTTCTGAAAAAATTTCAACAAAAAAATCAACCAATTGGGTATTTGAATTTTTCAATTACTGGACCTAAAAAAACATATTTATCTAAACTATACACGCCTTTTAAAGCCTTTTGCAAAAAAAATACCATTAATTTTCAGAATTCAGGTGCACTTTAAATCTTGGGATTGCCATTTTGACCAAGGCGCAAACGGCATTATTTTCCAGGCATAAGCCTTGTGAAAAAAGTACAGAATATAATTAAAAAAAATAAAGTACCACAACCCCCGGTGTGTAGCAGAAAATATTATCTGATCTATTGTAAAAAGTCTTACGTTTTAAGATAATTGCTCTTTTTTTTGAGGCGTTTTTTTTTGCTTGTCATACAGAATACATGGGGTGATAAGCGCAACCAATGCCCACCACCACGACTGCCACAAACCAATACTTACTAACAGATGGATATGCCCGCACAAAAACACACTTAAGAGAAATGGGTAATTATTTAAGTTACCGGCCATAATATTTAATACTAAAAGTGTTAAAATAAGCCACAGTACAACGCCAATTAAACCAAGTTCTAACCATAGCTGCATGATAAAATTATGGGGGTGTATAGCTTGATACGTAGACTTCACCAAGGGTTTTTCAGGTCTGCTATAGTCAAATAAGGAGAATATTTTATTACCACCATTTACTGCCGCAACTTTAGCAGAGTTATAACCATAACCCCTAAACGGTTTTTGTGCGACTGTTTGGGCCGTGTCACTTAAAATAACCAAGCGGTGTAGTGATGAATGGTTGGTCATAATGCCTGTTTTATTCCAATTTAAGATCACTTCATGATTCATGCCACTTTTAGACAGCATGAAAGGCAGCAGCAGAAAAAAAATTGGCACAATTACTGATGTGAAAATTTTAATTGGTTTTTGTAGCTTTGGAATTGATGCTAAAAAGTAAAGAAAAAATCCAGAAAAATAAGCCAAAATGGCAGCATCACAATCGCTATAAAGTAGGGCTACGACTACAGCCATAGTAAAAATTATTTTGTATAATAAATGTTTAATATAGTGCCAGCCTATCAATCCTGCAAAGCTTAGCGCCATCGCAACCTTTGCATATAGATTTCCTTTATTAACCCCCTTATATGCCGACCATGGAGACGTTGTAAAACTATCCGTCATCATGATAATTGTTGTGATCAGACTCCCTATTAATAGGGCATAGATAAGTTGTTTTTGCACGTCATGTTCAAGTCTTAAAAAGATAATAATATGAACAATGCCCATTGAAATCAGGGCGAAAAAAGCAAACAAACTATTTAAGCTTTGTATAGGGTAGGGGGCCCAAAGACAACTTATTGCAGACCATGTAAAAAACAATAAGACCGCATAGACAAAGGGCAGAGTGGATTTATTCAAGTAAGGTCGTACTGAAAAGCATGCTTGTTGTTTCCAAATCATCAATAAAATAAAAGCTGTGATGACTATTAATAAGGGAACAGATATACGGGGAAAGAAAAATGTTAGTGGTAACAATAAGGCATATGTAGCTTTCAAGAAGTGCAACATAATTAAACCAATAAGTGTTGTTTGGAAATAGTAACTTCTTTTTTTTCTAAGTTAAGATCTAAAATTGCCAATTTATTAAAAGGTAGGGTACCCGTTTTTTTTAGGTTCTTTAGGTTTATATCCAAAAACGTACCGGCACCAAAATCATGAAAAGCAGTTATTTTTCCTATTTCAGCGTTTTCCATTATAACTTTACAGTTTATAAGATCTGACAAATAGCATTCATGATCTTCAATTTCAGGTCTTTGTGATTTGTGAATATAAAAAAGTGTCCCTTTAAGGAGGGCTGCGTCTTCTTTGTTCGTGATAGCATCAAAGCTGCCAATAAACATGCCTTTCTCTAGGTCACGTTTAAATGTCACTTTTATTATTTCTTTATGTTCATTATAAAGAAAATCATATTTTTTAAGTTGTTTTGGATTGTCAGTAAATGATCGAATTTTTACGTCGCCCCGCACGCCATGCGTAGAAGTGACCTCACCAACAACAACCATATCTGATAGTTGCATAGGTAAGGTCATAATGAACTAAGCTTCTTTTGCTTGTTTCGCTTCTTCAGCTGCAGCAGCAGCTTTGGTAGCTTCATCTTTAATACGTTCTTGTGCTTTTGCTTTAGGTGCAGACTTAGTAGGGCGAACAGAGCGTTCTTGTTTAGCCATAAGACCTGCATTTTGCAAAAATAGTGCTACACGTTCTGTTGGTAATGCACCAACAGTTAACCAATGTTTAATGCGCTCTTCTTTTAAAACAATACGTTCAGCATTATCTTGCGCCAATAAAGGGTTGTAAGAACCTACGCGCTCAACGAAACGACCATCACGTGGGCTTGTGTTTTCAGCAATAACGATTTTATAAAATGGACGTTTTTTTGAACCACCTCTTGATAGGCGAATTTTTAATGCCATGAATTATTTTCTCCGAATGTGTAATATTTTTTATTTTATAATAGTATGATTTAACTAAAATATCCAGTAAAATGTTTCATGCTAGATATTTTAATTTTATTATCAACCCTCACATAATATAGAATATGTTGCACGATATGTCAATTACCGTGGTTTATTTTTTATATAACAGGTGAAGATGAACACCGTTTGACATTTAATCCATTTATTTAGAACAAAAACAGCATAAGATAACTGACGGTAAATGTGACTTTGTGTAAAACTATTCTTTTTTTAATATGCCTGGAATTTTTTGGGCTAATGTGTGTAACAAAAATGGTAGTTCTTTCATTTCGTCTTTACTAAAGTTTGATAAAACATAGGCAGAAACAAGATTTTTCTCGCCAGGGTGGCCGATTCCTAAGCGTATACGCCAGTATTCTTTTCCACATTGCTGGTCGATACTTTTAAGACCATTATGCCCGCCTGAACCGCCGCCCATTTTAAATTTTATTTTAAAGGGATCTATGTCTAAGTCATCATGAAATACATATACATTTTCAATAGCTATTTTATAAAATTGCATTACTTTTTGAACGGCTTGCCCAGATAAATTCATAAACGTTGTTGGCTTCAATAACATGCAAGCCTTACCATCGATTTTTCCTTGTGATATAACGCCGCTAAATTTTTCTTTATAGTCTGGAAAGTCATAATGTTGGCGTAATGTGTCTATCATCATAAAGCCAAAATTGTGGCGGTTCAAAAGGTATTCATTTCCTGGGTTTCCCAGGCCAACAACTAAATACATAAAACACATACTCATAAAAAAAATAAGCACCCAAAGATTTAAATCTAGAGTGCTTATATACTAAGGCATTTAAAACTTAAGCCTTTGCTTTTGCCTTTACTGCTTCAGCCGGTGCATCTGCAGTTTTTTCTTCATCATCTTCTTCAGAAGGTGCAACAACAGTTGCAAGAACATGGTCACGTTCTGGATAAGCTGCAACAACATTGTTTGGAAGTTTTACATTATCTAACACAACACTGGCGTTAGATTCAATACCATTTAAATCAACGGTAATAAAATCTGGAATTTCATGCGCAGGACACTTAACTGCCAGCTCATGGTGAATAATATTCAAGATTCCACCACGTTTTAAAGCTGGTGAAAGCGTTTCATTAACGAATTGCACAGGAATATTAACAGTTACTTGTGATGCTTTATCAATACGTAAGAAATCAATATGAAGAACACGATCTGTTACCGGATGCTTTTGAACTTCTTTTACAAGTCCTTCAGCTTTTGTTTTGCCGAAATCTAATGTAAATACGGTTGAAAAGAATTTCTTAGATGTAAATGCCATTAAAATGTCTTTTGCAGACATTGAAAACATTTGAGAATCTTGTTTGTTACCATACAAAATCCCTGGTACCATCTCAGCTCTTCTAACTTCACGTGCTGGTCCAGTACCTGTCTTTTCACGTACTTCAACTTTGAAAGTTTTAGCCATTACTACTCTCCCTTAAGGATTATTAAATTATCTGCTATCAACGAATTTGATAGCTAGAACCATTTCATTTTAAAGAAACCAGTGATATAAAGCAAGAAAATTTAGTTTTATTGAAAATGAATCAATATCTTTTGCATTTTCGAACGTTAAGTACTATATTATAAAGTGATGCTAGTCATCTATGGTGATAAACCATTCTTAGAATAAGCGGAGCGGACCCGGGGGCGGTACCCGGCGTCTCCACCATTTTTTTATGGGGACGAAATAGGATCGACGTACGTAGTAAAAAGGGATGCTTTGCCCGGCCATGAGTACCACCGTTAGCGGAACTCAAATTAATAGGTGCAAACAATAATCGCACTTCTGGACGCAAAACAGCTCGTCGTGGCGTTGCAAACCGCAACCGTCGCACAGTTCGTGAAGCTTTCGCAATTGCTGCTTAATTTAGGTTCTACCTATAAAGCGCTTTAGCGGTCCGCGGTTTGGGGGCAACCGGGCAACAGAATGTCCCCACTAATTGTTAAATTTTGAATTAAGGGAAATCAAAATGGTGAAAAAAATAGGTAAGGATGAATTTGATTACGAATCTATGGTTCAAAAATCCTTAAGAAGTGTTGTAAGAGACATTTTAAAAAAAGCAATTGACCAAGATTTACCAGGTGACCACCATTTTTATATTGCCTTTTCAACAATGCATCCAGGCGTTCAAATTCCCGATAGTTTACGTGAAGAATATCCTGAGGATATGACAATTATTTTACAGCATGAATATTGGGACCTTGCTGTTGACGATAATGGCTTTGCCGTAAGTTTGTGTTTTGACGATGCTGAGGAACGCATTTGTGTGCCATTTGATGCGCTTATAAGTTTTGTAGACCCATCTGTAACATTTGGTTTGCAGTTTGCGCCAATCTATCCTGAAACCACAGAGAAAAACCCACCAATTTTAAATGAACCTATTGAAAAGACAACACCTAACACCACCCAGGAATCGAATGTTGTTAGTTTAGATTTTTCAAAAAAGAAATAAACAATATGGCGTTTTGGCTTATCAAATCTGAACCGGCAACATGGTCTTGGGCACAACAAGTTGAAAAGGGGACAGAAGGTTGGGATGGTGTCCGCAATTATCAAGCTGCCAATAATTTAAAAGCAATGAAGCGGGGTGATCAATGCTTTTTTTATCATTCTAACGTTGGTAAAGAAATCGTCGGCATAGTAGAGGTTGCAAAAGAAGCCTACATAGACCCAACTGATCCTAAAGCCAGATTTGTTGCTGTTGACGTTAAAACAGTAAAAGCTTTAAAAAAAAGAATTACACTGGATGCAATTAAAAGGACTGATACGTTGCAGGATATTGCCCTCATAAAACAGTCGCGCCTTTCTGTTATGCCCATATCAGATAATCACTGGCATGAAATTATTCGTCTGTCAAGCTTGTAATATGACACCCAATAACGTCATAATGAATTCATATATTTTTTTACTTTGCCCTAATGAACGATAGCATTCTTCCTTTTTCTTTATTTGACACAAACATGAAGGGCCGATTAGTCTTTCTGCAAGATGAAGCCTTAAAATCGATACACTGCCATAAATATCCAGATATCATTAACCAGCTTCTTTTAGAATCCTTAAGCATACTAACCGTTATGACGGGAGATTCTAAAGCCGCAGCAAAGGTATCTATACAAATATCTGGAGCAAAAGACGCGCCTATATCACAGCTACTGGTTATTTTATCTGCCGATTCCGGAATGCGGACATGTGCAAAATTTAATAAGAAAGATCTAGAAGAATTAAAAAAACCAAGTATAAAAGATTTATTTGGAGTAGGTCGTATATTATTTACAGTCGACTTTGAAAAAGAAGACAGACCTTACCAAGCAATTGTTGAATTAAATAAAGAGACTTTAACTGAAAGCTTCCTTCATTATGTTCATCAGTCTGATCAAATCCCAACAACCTTACGTGTTTTTACAAGTTTAGAACCGGTAGCTGAAAAACGTGTGGCTTGCGCATTAATGGTGCAACAGCTGCCTTTAAAATCAAATGTTCTCTCTGCTGAGCGTGAACAACGCATTGATCAATGGTCTGCAGTGCTTGCATACATGGGAACATTCAATTCTTCAGAAGCACTTGACCGTACAATACCAGGTGAAAAATTATTATTTAGACTGTTTCATGAGGCTGACTTGACTGTGTATGAAAAAAAGAATTTTCAATTTTCATGTGCGTGTAGCGAAGCAAAAATAAAAAATATTATACAGTCATTTAAAGAAGAAGAGCTGAGTAATTTATTTGTGGATGGCGTCATATATGGAGATTGTGAGTTCTGTGAAACACGATACAGCTTTACAAAAAAAGACTTAAAAATCAAGTAGGTTAAAGAAGAGAGTTTTCTAGGTATATATATGGCAGCACGCAAAAGATCAAATAGTTCTTCTTTACTTAAAAAGCGTTCACGCGACAGAAAACTACAGGCTCTTTTCTCAAAACCTGTTCTTGCAGGGTCAGTTTGCCTGATTATAATTTTTTCCGGCATATACCTATCAGGAATAATATCTGAGCTTTATCTAAAAATAAGCCAATCAACTGCCCAAATGACAAAGAAAATTGGGTTTCAAATAAAAACAATTCATATTATTGGACGCACTAAAACACCCCTTGCGATTCTACAAAAAGCAATGATTTTTCAAAAGGGTGATCATATTTTTAATCAAGATATGCACCTTGCTAAAGACAGAATAGAACAAATTGACTGGGTTAAAAGCGCTATTGTCACACGTACTTTCCCCGACACATTGACGATTATCCTTGAAGAACGTACACCAATAGCCTTATGGAAGCAGCACAAAAAATATTATTTAGTTGATGCAAATGGTGCTGTTATTAAAAGCAACCAGATTGAGCTCTATGCAAACCTGCCCCTTGTCAGTGGAGATGGGGCAGCCCAGCATATTGATAAAACGTTGGAAGTTTTAAAAAAATTCCCTGAGTTAAAAAAGAGAATTAACTCTATGATACGTATTCGAAATAGGCGGTGGGATATCATCTTATTTAAATCGCTTATCGTTAAACTGCCAGAAGATATTGGAACAGTAACGGCCCTTGACGTATCTTTTACGCAACTTGAATCGCTATTAAAACAAAAAAAACTAACTGATGATAGTCAGGGATATATAGATTTAAGAATACCTGAAAAAATTATTGTGCCCAAAAATTTTAATACCAAAATAAAATAAGGCTACATAAACGCATTTAGTCCATACTATATGGGTAAAGTTCGAATTGTTTTTTATCTAGCCTACTGCACCACTCTAACAGCGTAACAACATAAGGCCAATGTGCATCAATTACACATATAGCATATCCGGTTTGTTCACCAAGTTCTTTTACACGATTCAATAAAGATACAACATTTGATGCTGTATCGGTTCGTGATATAGAATAATCTGCTTCATCACACTTGACGCCGTGTGTATGACACAAATTCATAAATTCACTATTAACAGACATTTCTGGGGAAAGCAGGGTGAGTTTACGTTTTTTTAATTCTAACAAAAGTGTTAACAGTGTTTCTTCATCACGTAGTACTGGAGATGTTTCATCTGCAATAACACCAACTGTAGAGCCTGGCATATCCGATAAAGTATTTGTGACACTTTCAATATTGTGTTGTTTATCTTTATACCGAGATAACCTATACGGGTCAGATACTGTGTTTGGTTGACGGTAAAGCTCCATAGGCTGTACCCAAAGAACATGATGCCCTTTTTGTTTTATGATTTTTAATGTGTCTTTGCTTTGCTTAACGTAGGGTGTTAGGGAAATTGCAATATTTTTTGGTAAAATTTTCAGTATTTTTGCTGTTGTAGAAGCGTTAAACCCAAGGTTATGGACTATAAAAAACAATTTAACCTTAGTTTTCGTATCGCGTTTTGTGTAACGTTTTTCTAACCATTCTTTTTTTAAGGGAAATTCAATTTTCTCTTGCGGCAATAAAATAGTAGGATTTTCGTCACTTTTTGAAAAAGACCATCCTATGGAACATATTAAAATAAGTGAAATTTTTGCAGTAAGATTATCTGTTAACACCTTGCACCCTCCTTTTGTTTTTAGGTGGAATAAGCCTTTCCAGATATGTGAAGAAAAATTAGACTGACTTTAATACATACTGTTCAGGGAAATGTTTTTGAACATAATCACTAATTTGGGTTAAAACACGATCTACTGTACAGTTTGTAGGTTCATCAAAAGTATCTACATGAATATTGGCTTCAGCATATAATGGGTAATGCTCTTCTACCATTTTCTCCAGCGTTGCACGTTCTTGATCTTTAGGTAATTGAGAGCGGTCAGCACGACGTTTAACACGTGCGTACAAGGTTTCAAAATCAGCTTTCAACCAAACAGATAAAGCACCTTCTTTAATAACTTCACGTGTTTCCTTATGAACAAACGATGTACCTCCTGTAGCTAATACATGATGTGGTTCTGTAAGTAGGCGTGAAATAACCCGGCATTCACCGCTTTTAAAGGCATCATCACCAAAAAATTTTGCAATGTCATTTAAAGGACAACCAGCAGCTTCTTCAACAGCAATGTCTGAATCATGAAAATCAAGTTCCAAGCGTTTAGCTAGGCGTTTTCCAATACTTGTTTTGCCGCAACCCATTAATCCGACTAAAACAATTGTTTTAGGTGGCATGAAACTAACAGTAACTGGTTTATGCTGCGTTGAATTTCCTTGAGTCATAACGTGTAAGGTTCCTATAAAATGTTTTTTGTATAACTTTCGTACATGTGTTCAATAACAAATCTAAGAATAACAAATTTTTCCTCTTAATACCAGCATCTGCCCAAGTATTTTTATACTGCTGGGTAAAAAGAATCCATTAATGCCCATCCTATAGATAAAATTTATGTGATTAATTTAAGGTGTGTGTGTGAAGGTTTATGATAGATTTTACCGATATACTCCCCAGTTCCTAAATAACATGACACATAGTTTTTTTATCTTGGCACGCTTTATGCATAAAGAATAACAAGAAGGTCAAAAAATGGTTTATGAATGCCAGAAATTGTTAAAAACTCTCAATTTTCTGTAAAACGTCTCAGCAGCGTGATTGTTGCTGCACAAGATGTTTTAACACAAAAACTAAATGTGATTGCCAATGCTCTTTCCAATACAGGAACCACTGGGTTTAAGTGTTCTTTTTTAAGAACTAAAGAAACAGAACATGCAAGCCCTGATGGCACAAAAGTATCTTACCCACAAGTTGCCGGCACAATGTATGACTTTTCTCAAGGCGGCACCAAAACAACAGGTGAACAAACACATGTTGCCTTAATGGGAAAAGGGTTTTTCAAGGTGCAGACACAAGCAGGCACAAAATATTCACGAAATGGTGAATTTTCAATAAACGCTAAAAATGAACTTATTGACAGTGTTGGAAATTTGATTTTATCAGATAAAAATTCACCGATTGTTTTTCCAGAAAATGCTGGGACGATATCAATTGATAATAAAGGTGTTGTCAGTGTGAATGGCGAAAAAGTCGACAAATTGGGCATAATAAATTTTAAAAATGAGAAACTTTTAAAAGCTTACGGCAATAGTTTTTTTGACACAGAGCAAGCAGAAACACCCTCAGATGCTCTTGTATCTCAAGGCGTTTTAGAACTTTCTAATGTTTCATCTATGCAAGAACTTGTGAATATGATGGAAGTTGAACAACGTTTTATGAATTTACAAAAATCATTAGATGAATATGACAAAAGTATAAAAAGAACAATCAGTGCCGATAAAGGCACTTCAGCTTAATTAAAGGAACCAATTCATGTTAAATAGCGCACTACAGGTTGCCGTTTCAGGGTTAAAAGCAGCAGAAGGTCGTTTACATACATCGGCATCTAACTTAGCGAACTTAAATTCGGTTGCAGGTAAAAAAACACACCTACTTGTAACGGATCGATCTTACAGAAACTTAGTAACACCTGGTTCTAGTACATCAGAATCGGGCACCATTAATCCAACTGGCTATCAACTTGGTACAGGTGTTCAAATTATTGGAAACTACCAATCATTTTCACAAGGCACACGTATTGATACAGGACGCGCTCTTGATATTTTTATAGATGGCGATGGTTTTTTGCCCATAACTTTACCGAGTGGGGACACCGCTTATACGCGTGTTGGCAATTTACAAGTCAATAATAACGGAGAACTTGTGATGCCCGGAACAGGTTATATCGTGCAACCAGGTATTACGTTTCCAGCAGATACGATTGATATAGATATAAGCGCAACGGGTGAAGTATCCGTCACAACAACAGGTGGTACGCAATCATCAATTGGGCAACTACAACTTGCAACCTTCTTAAATCCATCGGGACTTAAATATAATGGCAGCGGTATGTATCAAAATTCAGGTGCATCAGGAGAAGCCGTTTTAGCGAATCCAGGCAGTGGAAAACATGGCGGTTTAATTCAAAAATCACATGAAGGGTCTAATATACAAGCTGTTGATGAAATGGTTGAACTTGTGCAAATTGAAAAAGATTATAATGCGATCACGAAAGTACTGAAAACAGGGGAAAAAATGTGGGAGGCTAGCAATGCAATTGTTTAAATATTTACTTTGTTTGCTTTTATTAGTGCAACCTGTTGTGTCAAATTTTAAAGAAGAGCAGGGCGCTGACAAAGGCAGTGTACATGCTGAAGTGCTATCGCTTTTAAATGCTGAAATTTCACAAAAAGTTAATGTTACAGATTTTGGTATAAAACTAGATAACTGGACATCATCTTGGGAATCTGACAAAGTTCAATGTTTAAAGTTGAAGGATTTGAAAATTAGCCATAATCAAACACGCTTTGCTGCACAAATTGATGGTTTTAAAACAACAAAAAGGTTGTTTGGAAAAGTTGAATGGTATATAGACGTACCTGTTTTAAACAGAATGCTTCGCCCAGGTGAAGAAATTCAGGCAGATGATATCATCCTTCAAAAAATTGAATCACATAAAATAAATGCCTTTCATCTAACAGATGCAGGTCAACTTATAGGCATGATTGGCCGCCACAGTGTTCTAAAACCTGGTGTACTCTTAACAAAAAGCGACGTTCAGGCGCCAATGGTCGTTAAACGGGGTGCTGTTATGCGGGTTACGCTAAAAAAGGGTTCTTTAACTGTTAGTAACAAAGGTATTGCCTTAAAAGATGCGGCACGTGATGCAACGATTCCAATAGAAATGATGAACAACAATGGTAAAAAAGATAAAAAGACAGTATATGCTGTCGTATTATCATCAGAAAACGCAGAAATAAGGTTATGAAATTATGAATATTCATAAAATTAAAACACACATCTTATTGCTAAGCACATGCTGTCTACTAAGTGGATGTATGGCTGAAAAAATGTCAGAAATTGGCGATGGACCAAAGATAAGTCAAATTCAAAATCCAACTATGGCACATGGTTATGCACCGGTAAGCATGCCAATGCCAGCACCATCACAGCCTGAACACCATATTAATTCATTATGGCAAATTGGTTCAAAAGCATTTTTTAAAGACCAACGTGCAGGCAAAATTGGAGATATTGTAACCGTTGCTGTGCTGATTGATAACAAGGAATCCACAAGCTTTACGCCTTCAATGTCTAAAGAAACAAAGACTGATGCAAGCCTTGGTAATTTTTTAGGATTACAGAGCCAGGTAAAACGCATTTTACCGCATAAATTTTCTGATAATTTACCAACAAAGTGGCTTGATTCAACCTCAAAACCATCGCATTCAGGAAGTGGCAAATATAATCTTGAAGACAAAATGAAATTCAAAATTTCTGCAACCATTATACAAATTATGCCAAACGGTAATCTGGTCATACAGGGACACACTGAATTTAAGCTTATGAATGAAGTTAGAGAAGTTGAATTACGCGGTATTATTCGTCGTTCAGATATTCAGTCGAATAATTCAATTTCAAGTGATAAAATTGCAGAGCTTCGCATTGTTTATGCAGGACGGGGCGATATTACGGATGTTGCCAATAAGCCTTGGGGTGTTCAGGCAGTTGAAAAAATAATGCCATTTTAAAAGTAAAGAATGGTATTATTAACCCCAGGCATAAGATATTCAATGAGGTGAATAATATATATTATGGAAACAGTTGTGTAAGTTTAATCAAGATAGACTGGAATTTAACTCATCTAACTCTAACCACCTTAGCTCCATAGACTCTTGCTTGTTTTTCATCTCTTCCAGACTAGCTGTTAATTTTTCAAACTCTTCTGGATTATTTAGATAAAGTTTTGGGTTATGCAGCTGTTCTTCTGTTTTTTGTATATCAGCTTCTAAACGTTTTAAGTCACCTGGAAAATTATCATAATCGCGCTGATCTTTATATGTTAGCTTATGACGTTTTGGAAGCGGCGTAATTTCCTTTTTTTCAGGCGCCTTTTCAGGCTCTAATTTTGACGCCTTACCAATGAGCGTTGTCGCGCCAAATTTAGCTTCATAGTCACTGTAGCCACCAACACATTCTTTAACAGATCCATCTGGATGAATTGCAAATACCGCCGTTACAAGCTGATCCATAAAATCACGGTCATGACTAATTAGAATTAAAGTGCCTTCATAGCTACTGAGCATACTAATAAGCAAATCTAAAGTATCAGCATCCAGATCGTTTGTAGGCTCGTCTAATATAAGTACATTAGATTTTTGCGCTAATATTTTGGCAAGTTGTAGGCGGTTTTTTTCGCCACCTGATAAAATGCTAATTTTTCCACGCGCTTGTTTATCATCAAACATAAATTGCTTTAGGTAACCAACCACGTGCATAGCACGACCTTGAACCTCTACAGAATCTCCACCTGTTGGACATAGATACTGCCACGGAGAATCATTGGGGTCCATTGCCTCACGCTCTTGCTGGAAATAAGCAATATCAATAGATTTACCTAGACGTACACGACCTATATCAGGCGTTAACTCACCGATCATCATTTTCAGAAGCGTTGACTTTCCTGCCCCATTTGGCCCAATGATACCAATACGATCTTTTTTAAAAATACGCGTTGAAAAGGGGCCCAAAGATAGTGCATCTTTATATTTTTTTTCAATAGCAAAAGCTTCTGATACTAATTGACTTCCATACGCTTTTTCAGTACTGGCCATTGTCATACTTTTAGGTAGATCTGACAAAAGATTTTTTCTTCGATCTCGCATTTCAATCAAGCGTTCTAATCGACCTTGATTACGTTTTCTACGGCCTGTAACACCGCGTTGTTTCCAGTGCTCTTCCATTTTTAATTTAGCGCGTACTTTTGTCATTTCTGACTTTTGATTTTGCTCAATCTCTTCTTGCCACTGCTCAAAGTGTTTGTATGATCTGTTTGTACGCCTTAAATCACCACGATCAAGCCATACCATACTACGCGTTGTACGCCTTAAAAAATAACGATCATGACTGATCATTATTAACGCGCCTTGATAATTATTTAAATAATCCTCTAACCATTGAATAGCTTCTATATCTAAGTGGTTTGTTGGTTCGTCAAGCAACAATACATCAGGGTTACCTGCCAAAGCCCGTGCGAGCAGTACGCGACGTTTTTGCCCACCTGACAACGTTTCAATAGCCCGACTAGCATCAATTTTTAAAGCTTCAAGCAGCATATCAGCAGCGTATTCTTCACCCGCTGTTTCCATCACAATTTCAAGTATGCTTTTACCCTGAGGCAAGTCCAGGTCTTGCGGTAAGTAATGTACGGTTGTATTGGGCTTTTGGTAAAATTCACCAGCATCAAGTTCATAAATACCAGCTAAAACTTTTAAAAGTGTTGATTTCCCCTGCCCGTTTCGCCCAATTAAACAGACATGGTCATTCTCTAGTATATTAATTTCCAACCCTTCAAACAAAGGTTTGGCACTAAAACTTAACAGACCATCATGAATGGTAAAAACAGGTAAGGTCATAAAACAAACAAATCAACATCATAAAAAATCGTACCTGTTTCTACCACCAAATAGCAAGTTTCTATTTTATATAGAATTTCTAAATTAAAGAAAGGCTTCTTAAAATCCGTTTTAAAAGATCACGACTAGAATTTATCAAAACTTCTTGAACAAGATGAGGGGAGCTTGCGACCCAGCTTGCTGAAAATTCAGGATGAACACCGGAAAGAACAATATTACCAGCCTCCTGAATAACAACATTTAGACCAGATGCAGTTTCAGCAATCACGGCGGCTTTAGCGTGACCGTCGAAAGAACACCCCCCATTACAAAACACAGATGATCTTGGCTTACCTGCCTCCTGAATATAGGTTATCGGAAAGGAAACTCCATATTGAGAAAATTGATTTTTTTCAAACGCCACAAGTGGCCCAGATGCAATTGCTTGTGCTAAGCCAACACCTTCTCTTTCAATACAGATATTTCCTGGCATCGTGAACTTTGAGCTAGAGGATAAAAAATATGCCCCCGCCCCAACACCAAGACACTTACCGCCACTAATTGCAAAATTTTTAATTTTTTCTTTCCCTAATGCTGTTAATTTTTCATGAAATGGGGTTGCGGCACCACCAGGCATAATAAATAAATCACATCGCGCCACCTGTAGTTCTCCAGCTTGTATATCTGCTGCAGTTACAGGTCGTAAATCAAAAGTAGCAGAGAGTGCGCCAAATGCACGCTTCCACAGATCAACAGAATTTGGCATAACGCCATCATCATTATATAAGTATACTTTAGTTCGCTGCCTTACATCAGCAAGATTAATGACGGGTAAAATATCATCACCCGTTTCGTAGGCATCTTGACGAGAGAGACGCCCAGATAAAAGTTCAGGAGAAAGCCCCTGCTCTTCTTCGGGTACAAATCTAGTATCATCATCTTTATTTTTATTTTCGCTTATTGATGACCGCTTATTGGCATAGTCAACAGGGCTTATGACAACCCCTAGGTCTTGGGCACATATACAACCTATCGTTAGAAATGGGGCGAATAAGTGATGTTGTTTTAATGTAAAAAATTTACGCAAACGCATAAAAATAACTCCTTTGAATGATAAAAAAACAAGATATTAGTACAAACAATATATTGAATTTATTAATATTTAGTTAACAAGATTTTTTTTCTTTCTATGCAGCAACTTCCCGACAAACAATATCAACAAAACATGGTTTTTCTAAGGGTTTACCGACTGTTACCCATGAATTATGACCTAAAGAAAATTTTCTATTCAGGCGAAATGGCTTAATATTATAACTTTGCACTTTAAACCTGAACTTAATGTTATAGTCTATCCCAACATAAAAAAGCGTTAAATCACGCAATACTTTATAATAAATACCCGTTACAGTATCATCATCATTCTTAATTTTTGTTGGCATAAACTGGCTGATTTGTTTCCAGTTCATTGGCCCCATGTCAATGCGAATACCTGCAGATTGGTTCCATACTTTATCACCAAGTATGACCTCTGTTCCAAGGGCGTTCATACGCCCTGTACGTTGTCCCAATTTTGTCAGTTCAGAATCTGGTGCACGTTCCCAGGCCCCTTGATATTGATGTACCTCAACAGGCATATTAAAATGTGTTGATAACACTTTAACCAAACCATGTGCTGATCTTGGGCGCCGCCATAAAGCATCATGGTAACTTAAAATTGTACGATCACTAACATGTACTTTATTACGAAAAGATTCGTTACCCATTCCACAAATACTTAACAAGCATTTTCCAATATGTGTTTGCGTTGGGTCTTTTTGTGAATATGAAATGAATGTCCGTTTTTTTAAACGATGCCAAATAGAAGCATAACGATGGTTGAATATATCTAGAAAGTCACGAAATCCGTTATCATGCTGACTGCTGCGCTCCATCAATAATTCTGTATATGGGGTTGGTAAAGGCCCTTGAACACCCGCTATACCCATAAAATTAATCCAAAGAACTGGCTGGGTTTGATTGGCACCTGGCAATGAAAAACTATGAATTTCAGAACTTGATGGCGACAAAGACACACGTGATTTTATGCATACAGCCTCTTTAGAGGGTGCTATTCCTTCGCCTAATGGCACGGCATTAGGGGTCATTTGCTGTAATAATTCTACCGCCTGATGAAAATCAAACTGAAAGGTATCTGATTTTAACGTGTCGTTTATAGTGAAATTTGTGTTCCTGGCAAGGGCTTCCATCGCATTATATCCTTTTGACGGTGATCATTTTTTAGTACGACTTCTACGAAAGAATTAATTCCCACGTGTAAGCCAAAATAGTGGCGCAAAATACAAGCAAGTAAGAACGTTGATCCTCCTGCATTGGTCGCATCATTCATAATTAACGTTACTTCTTGACCGCGAACAAAACCACGCCATGCTTCATTATTAACGCGTCTTACAACAGGTTTAACTGAAATGTCTGTAATTGTTTCAATTTCAAAGTGTGACTGTTTTGATCCGCGCAAATAAAGACGAAGCATTTCGGCAAGCCCTGCAACTGATGCTGGGCCTGAAGTTAAGCCAATATGGTTAACAGAAAGTTGTGAAATTAATTTCCATAAAGTTTCCCCATCTTCTGGTGAATCTACTTGTGACACAGGTTTGTTTAAACAAACAATTTGTGACACAGGCAAAGCATCTTCTGCCGTTAAGGCGGCATTATAAGGAAGCTGTTCTGCAAGGTAACGGTTCGTACATAGGGTGTCAGCGTAAATAATTTGCTGGGCTGGTGTTTGCGCTGAAAAATTAATATCGACAAACGATAAGTATACGTCACTGCCTGGCAAATCCCTAGCACTTGCGGAAGTACGTTTATGCGTCCAGTATACGGTATCCGGATTCAACATCGTATGATGACTAAAACTATAATACGGTGACATTTCAATAGGATCAGCCTCGCCTTCAACTGAGCCTGAAATATTTAAAATAGAATATATTTCCGTCGTTTGATCTAAACGTTGATCGGGAATCAACCTATACTCTGTTTGTTTTTTATTAAGGCGAAAAGGATCCGTTGATTTTTTAAATAAGTTGACAATTGGCGTTGCCCCCAGTAAAAAATCTTCTTTTTTTAACTCAATTTCATGGATTGCACCTGGATCATTTATTGGAATATAAAGGTCTAATGTTTCAGATGCTAAATCAACAAGATCAAATGCTTTAAGTAAATCTTTTATTCTAAAAAAAAGAAATTTTTCGGGAAGATGAAAATATTCCTGAAGCAACTGATAGCTATGAATAGAATGCTCTCCCATGGGAAGAGACATTTCATCGGCATCAAAACCAATTGGCTTTAAACTGCCCGCTGGAAGGGCGTGTATATTCTTACCATTGGTGCTAACAAAAGCTTGCTGTTCTGTTCTTGAAAAAATTAATTGATATAAAAGCAACGCGAGTTTTTTGTCTGCAGCTAAGTGAAAATCCACACTATCCATATGCATGTCTTTAAAATCAACACTGGTAGATTTTAACTTTATATGTATAGCCCAATCAGATTGCAAAGGCTGGCCGCAAGCTGATAGTCTATTTGCAGCAACAACAGCAACATGATCAACCTCAATAGGCCAAAGTGTCACAGGGTAAACAGTTGTAAACGTGCAATCAATCCCCTCCATTGCAGAGGCGTTTAACCTAGTGCCCTTAGGTACTTTAAAGCCTGTTGTTAAATTTCCACGACTGGGTTCTGCTTGCAAATGTGCAATACCCATTGACGGTACGGGATTGACCAAGTGGGGATATAAAATATTGAGAAGCGCTGACGCTGTCTGAGGGTGCTGGTCTTCTATTTCTTTTGATATACGGCCACTTAAAAATGCAAAAGATTCAAGTAATCTTTCCACATGTGGATCTGGTGACTCGCTATCTGAAAGTTCAAGTCTTCTGGCAATTTTTGGATATTGACGCGAAAAATTACGACCTGCATTACGTAAATAATCTAATTCACGATTATAATAATATAAAAGTTGTTCACGTGATGAATTTGCCAAAATTACTCCATAGCTTAAGCTGTAAAAAAAGCCCCATGTAAAATGGTAGCGCAGTTTATGTTTTGTAGCAACGGGGTGCTGTTGGTTATGTCTTTTAATAAAAATTTAGCTGACAAAACTTAAGTATATATTGTGAAAAAACAAATAAAGGTTAATTTTTTAAGGCTTTTCAGCCTTTTGTTTTTTACAATTTTATGGGCTTAAAGCGGCGAGAGTAGATATCAATCCTATATAGACCAGAAATGGAAGCTATTAAATGTTCAGGTCAAGCACCACCAAAATCTTTACGACTTTGTATTTGTTGTGTCATTGAATTTTTGATATTTTGCCTAAAAAAATCTATCACGAATTGGTTGACCCTGCTATTCTGTAAACAGATTTTTTTTAATTTCATATAAACATGACAATAACACAAGAACAGTTAGACGATATCAAGCAAGCAAAAGGACAAGAATTTAAAACAAAGCGTCCAACGGTACAAGCACTTGAAGACGTATTATATGATGCACATCCAGTTTTAGATCATGGATTTGTTCGTGTTGTAGATTATTTGGGTGATGACAGTGCTATTGTTCAAGCTGCACGTGTTTCTTACGGTCGTGGTACTAAACAAAAAACACAAGATGCGGGTCTTATAAATTATTTAATGCGTCACCGTCACTCTACCCCATTTGAAATGTGTGAAATTAAATTGCATATTAAATTACCTATATTTATTGCGCGTCAATGGATCCGTCATCGTACGGCTAATGTAAATGAATATTCAGCGCGCTATTCTATTTTAGATAATGAATTTTACATCCCAAAGCACGAACATTTGGCAGCACAGTCTGATGTTAATAATCAAGGGCGTGGTAATTTAATTACAGGTGATGATGCAGATAAAGTACTAGATCTTTTAAAGCGTGATGCAGCGCAGTGTTATGATACTTATGAGCATTTGTTAAATGAAGAAAATACAGACCCAGCCCGACAAGGTTTAGCCCGTGAATTGGCTAGAATGAATTTGCCTGTCAATTTTTACACACAGTGGTATTGGAAGATAGACCTTCATAACTTGCTTCATTTTTTATCGTTACGTGCAGATTCTCATGCCCAATACGAAATTGCAGCTTACGCTGAGGTTATGCTAGAAATGGTCAAAAAATGGGTGCCGATCACCTATCAAGCCTTCCTAGACTACAAAAAAAATAGTGTTCACTTATCTGCTAAAGCCTTTAATGTTTTAAAAAGGCGCTTAAATGGAGAAAAAGTTGAACAAGAAAATTCAGGCTTAAGCAAGCGCGAGTGGTCAGAAATGATTGATATCATGGAAACTAAATAGTTAAATATATGAAAAAAAACATCTTAATTTTATGTGGTGGCCCCTCCTCAGAGCATGAAATATCCATTCGCTCTGCTTACAATATATATAAGTACATGGACACATCTTTATTTAACCCCATTCTTGTGGGAATATCACGTACCCGGCAATTTTATACAATCACAAAAAAACAACTTGATGAACTGTATGCAAATTTTGGGTTCGTTGAAGATAATATGTACCCATATGCAAAATTAGATGGGCTTCAAATTGATGTTTGCTTCCCAGCTTTGCATGGTGCTGGCGGTGAAGATGGTAGCATTCAAGGATACTTAGAATCATTAAACATTCCCTATGTTGGAAACAATGTTACAGCATCGGCTATTTGTATGGATAAAGATATTACAAAACGGCTACTTGAATCGCATAATTTGCCTGTTGTGCCTTTTATCACAGCCAAACAAGATGATTTGGTACCTTATAAAATTGTGTCACAAAAGCTTGGTAAGACTTTGTTTTTAAAGTGCGTTAATCAAGGGTCATCCATCGGCACATATAAGATTCTAAATGAACAGGAATATAATTTATATTTAAAAGAAGCGTTCACTTTTGGGCCTAAAGTATTAATTGAAAAAGCAATAAAAGGGCGCGAAATTGAATGTGCTATCATTGGAAACAATAAGCTAGAAGCATCTGTTTTAGGGGAAATTATTCCAAAAAGTAACCACGCTTTTTACGATTATAATGCAAAAAAAAATGACCAGGCGCAGCTTATTATTAATGCAAAGATTGATCCGATTATCGAAACAACCATAAAAAATTTGGCAAAAAAGGCTTTTAAAGCATTAGATTGTTCTGGGTTAGCGCGTGTTGACTTCTTTCTAACAGATCAAAATGAGGTTTTTATCAATGAAATCAATACACTTCCCGGGTTTACAGAATTTAGCCTTTATCCAAAGCTGTTTTTGCATAACGGCATAACTTTTACAGAACTTATCACAAAATTGATTCACTTAGCGGCGGAAAAAACCTTGATGCGCGACGTAATATTACCCTTTAATAGTGAGACTATTTTATAAAAACCTAGCTTTACTCAACTAAAATATGTATGATCAAATATAATCATTTTTTGACTTGGTTGTACGTTGCCACAACATAAAAAGAAGATATTTTAGATGACACAAGAACACATTAAGACAACAGTGAAAAAGAAAAACCTTAATACTCCAAGGCATTCTGCGCGTGTTGCAGCTGTGCAAGCATTGTACCAGATGGAACAATCTGGCGCTGAAAGCACACAAGCTGTACAGGATATGATCACAAGTCGCTTTACAACAACAGCAAGCGAGGGCTACGTAGAACCCGATTTAGATCTGTTTAAACAGCTTGTGATGGAAGCTTCGTTAAATATAGAAAGTTTAGATGCTATTATCATTCCGTATTTAGCTGAAAACTGGAAAATAGAGCGTTTAGCAAGTGTTATTCGTATGATTTTGCGTCTTGCAATCTTTGAACTTAAGGAATGCCCTCTCATTCCTAAGACAGTTATTATGAATGAATATATTGAAATTACACGGGAGTTTTTTCCTGGTGGCAAAGAAACAAACTTTGTTAATAGCGTCTTAGACAAAACAGCCAAGGCATTGCGGGCACAAACAGCATAACACGACTTTCTCAAACAAAAATATGTTATGATCATAGCGTTACTGCATAAAACATAATATTAGGATACAGGATATGAGTACAGATTTTAAAATTAATAAAGAAGCCGTTCAAGAACTAGCAAGCATCTTAAAAGAAACTGATTTAACAGAAATCGAGTATGAAACAGAACACGCCTATATTCGTGTGAAGCGCCGTATTCAAACAACACAAAGCATACACACAGAACCGAAAGTACAAACAACAGTATCTCAGCTATCTGTAGCAAGCGATAAAACGATTGATCCTATTCAGCATCCGGGTTCAGTGAAATCTCCAATGGTTGGAACAGCTTATATGGCACCAGACCCAGAATCAGAACCATTTGTAAAAGTTGGAGATATAGTTGAAAAAGGTCAAACCCTTATGATTATTGAAGCCATGAAAGTAATGAACCCAATTAAAGCACAAAAAGCAGGCCGTGTAATTGAAATTTTAGTATCAGACACTTATCCTGTTGAGTTTAATGAAGTTTTATTGGTTATTGAATAATGGGCGTTTTATTTAAAAAAGTACTTATTGCAAACCGTGGTGAAATTGCGGTACGTATCATACGCGCTTGCAAAGAATTAGATATTCGAACTGTTGCTATTCACTCAACTGCTGATGCGCAGTCTATGCATGTTAAGCTGGCTGATGAGAGCGTTTGTATTGGACCTGCTGCTGTAAAAGATAGTTATCTTAAAATGTCAGCCATTATATCTGCAGCAACAGTTACTGGTGCTGAGGCAATACACCCTGGCTTTGGATTTTTATCTGAAAATGCAGATTTTGCCGCCATGGTTGAAGAACATGGTATGGTGTTTATTGGCCCAACAGCCGATCATATTAATATGATGGGCGACAAAATAACTGCCAAGAAAACGATGAACAAACTTGGTGTACCAATTGTACCTGGTTCAAAAGAAGGTGTAGAAACCACTGAACAAGCAATAAAGTCAGCAAAAAAAATTGGCTATCCTGTTATTATTAAAGCCACAAGTGGTGGTGGTGGTAAGGGTATGAAAATTGCTAACAATAGCGATGAAATTACCCATGCCTACAAAATTGCCCGTTCAGAAGCCAAATCTAACTTTGGCAATGACCAGGTTTATATTGAACGCTATTTAAAAAAACCACGCCATATTGAAATTCAAATTTTAGCTGACCAACACGGTAATGTTGTTAATCTTGGAGAACGTGACTGTTCCATACAACGTCGTCACCAAAAAATTTGGGAAGAAGCGCTTTCCCCAGCCCTTACGTCAAAGGAACGTGCGTATCTTGGAAAAATTGTGAACAAGGCAATTGGGAAAATGGGATATAGGGGACTAGGTACGTTAGAATTTCTATATGAAAAAGGCGATTTTTTCTTCATGGAAATGAATACCCGTATCCAGGTTGAACACCCAATAACAGAAATGGTAACTGGTATTGATCTTGTTAAAGAACAAATTCGCGTTGCAGCAGGCTTTGCCCTACCCTTTACGCAAGATGATATTAAATTTACAGGGCACGCCATTGAATGCCGCATTAATGCAGAATGCCCGGAAACTTTTATTCCATCTCCTGGAAAAATTGAGGTTTACCACGCCCCTGGTGGATATGGTGTTCGTGTTGACAGCCACATGTACCAAGGTTATACCGTGCCACCATATTATGACAGTATGATAGCAAAATTAATTGTTCATGGAACCTCACGCGAGGAAGCCATTGCACGCATGAAACGGGCTTTACAAGAATTTGTGATTACAGGCATTAAGACCTCAATTCCACTCCATCTAAAACTGGTTGACAATCAACACATTATATTAGGTGATTATGATATTCATTGGCTGGAAAATAATTTATCACATCTGTAGATCGTTTTCTTCAAAGCTGTATATCTCCCTATATACATTAAATACAAAAAAAAACCACCATATGAAATATATTACATACGGTGGTCTATATCTTCGTAATGGAGCACTTTGTTCGGCAGGGTGTATTGTCGCCGCCTGCTCTAGCCAAAACTATAAAATTTTCACAACAGATTCAAAATTGTCAAATGCATTTACCAGTTTATTAAATTTGCGATTATTTTGCCTTAAAGCTTTTAAGTAAACAAACCGCCTTTTATCTAAAAATTGCAAAAAAAAACATCTGACTGTTGGATATCAGCATATTGATTTTCACAGTTAATTTTTCACAACCAAAAACATTAATTAATAAGGATACAAAAAACAGGAATACCTTTCCTGAAAATCTTTATGCACCAGATGCTATTTTCTTTTTCTTTGGTTTAGGTGCCTCTATCGTTTCTGGTTTGGCGTTACCTTTCACGACGTCATCATTTACGATCACCTCTGTAATATTTTCATAAGATGGTAAATCATACATTGTATCAAGCAATATGCTTTCTAGAATTGCACGCAAACCACGTGCACCTGTTTTGCGCTGTAGGGCTTTTTTTGCAATTTCCAAAAGTGCTTTATCTGTAAAAGTTAATTCTACTTCTTCCATTTCAAATAACTTACTATATTGCTTTGTAAGGGCATTTTTTGGCTGCGTCAGAATTTGAACCAGTGCATCAGTATCTAGGTCTTCTAATGTTGCAATAACAGGCAAACGACCAACAAATTCAGGAATCAAGCCAAACTTCAACAAATCTTCAGGTTCTAGATTTTTTAAAATATCGCCTGTGGTTCTTTCTTCTGTTGTTTTGACATCCGCACCAAAACCAATACCAACACCTCTACCGCGAGCAGCGATCAGCTTGTCTAGTCCGGCAAAGGCACCACTACATATGAATAAGATATTTGTCGTGTCAACTTGTAAAAATTCTTGTTGAGGATGCTTGCGACCACCTTGTGGCGGTACAGAGGCAATCGTACCTTCCATAATTTTTAGAAGTGCCTGCTGCACACCTTCACCAGATACATCACGTGTAATAGAGGGGTTGTCAGATTTTCTTGAAATTTTATCTACTTCATCAATGTAGACAATGCCCCGTTGTGCTTTTTCTACGTTATAATCCGCAGCTTGTAATAATTTTAAAATGATATTTTCAACATCTTCACCAACATAACCTGCTTCAGTCAAGCTTGTGGCATCTGCCATTGTAAAGGGAACATCAATAATGCGCGCTAATGTTTGTGCCAAGAGTGTTTTTCCGCATCCCGTTGGACCAACAAGCAAAATATTAGACTTAGAAACTTCAACGTCACTGTTTTTATCTTCAAAATCCAAACGTTTGTAATGGTTGTGAACAGCAACAGATAACACGCGCTTTGCATGTTCTTGCCCAATTACATAATCGTCTAAAATTGTGGAAATTTCTTTAGGTGTTGGCAAGCCATTTGTTAATGCTAACTTGCTTGAAGTAAGTTCTTCGCGAATAATATCAGTACAAAGATCTACGCATTCATCGCAAATAAAGACTGTAGGGCCTGCAATTAATTTTTTCACTTCATGCTGACTTTTGCCACAAAATGAACAGTGTAATACTCCTTTGGAATCTGAACCGGAGTTTCTTGACATACGCGCCCCTTAAATTTCTTGTATTTTTTTCTTATACTTTCATGATGACAGGTAAAAGATAAACAAATTATTAAAATCTACACCAACAATATAAGATTATAACAAATTTTTGAAAACTAAACCATGCAGAAAATAAAGGGTTTTAGTGTTTTTTGCATTTCATCGACATACTAAAAAATATTCACTCTAACATTAAAGTTGATCAATAATGGCTGCCATATTTTCATCTTTTTGTCGACTCCCCTTAGATGATCCAAATTCAAAAGAATATGCATCTTTCAAACAAGCACCAAAAATACCAGATATTGTTGAAATTATTGCAACAGCCTCACCGGGTAGGCCTTCTTTTGAAAACAAACATAAAGAACACAAACAAGTACCTAAACCTAAAACAGCGCTCAAAACCATAATATCTGCCCGGCGATTCGTTCTACCCGTTACAGCAAGTAGCTGAGCGTCACGCTTTCTTGCCTCTTGCCTATCGTGAATTAAAGACAGTTCAACTTCGGTTTCCATAGCACATAATTCTTTTTGAAATGAACATGCTTTATCTGGGTTATCCCTTAAATGAGAAATAATTCCCTGAATATCATCCATTCCTGTTAGTTTTTTAGCTATATCTGTCACACGTGATGCAATTGTCTCTGTTCGATCTCCGCCGAACCATTTCCCAAGCATGGGTGCAAATTCTACTAACCCCAGGGCAGCTAATGATAATGGAAAAGTCATAGTAAACTCCTATAATTTATAAAATATATGATTGCCAATTTGACAAGTTGGCCGTTTTTTCACCGTCCACGATGGGAATAATTTTCGGTGATGATAATGATTAGCACCATGCGTAACATCTGCAACCGCATCACCACACACTAAAAATTGATCCGCAATTTTTAAACACACATCAAAAACACGACATGTAATGTTTGGTGCTAATAAAATAGCCAAATTTGGATCACCCTTATTCCAGCAAGAAAATTGCCAACTTTTAAGGCACACTTCCTTAATAGTTCGTCCATACCAGCTTTGTGCTTTGAATCTGTTGATAATTGTATTGGCAACAGCCTTCAAAGAAGCATCGCCAAATTTAGCGACTTCCCCCCTGGCCTCTCCGTATAAAGTGCGGGCAAAAACTTCTTTTTCACTTAAGTTATTAATCGTCATTTTCAATCTCCCGACAGTGAATATGAATAAATCCTGTGGCAATATCTTTGATGAAAAAAGATGAATATTTTTTCATGAAATTATTTTTATTATCAACAAAAAAAGAAAACCCTCCATTCATTAATTCAACTCCTAGTTGTTTTCCACTTTGACTATTGGAAAGCTTTATGACAGGATTTCCATCAATAAAATCAACAGAAAAATTCCGTTGCCCCACTTGACACGTACTTTTATCCATGCTATAAGTAGCACCGTAACTCCATAGTGATTGTTCCCCAGCTTTTTGTTGGGGCAATCTTTTTTCCCCAACTTTTACAATACCTTTCCTTAAAACATCATAGTTCTTCTCTATTAAAATTTCTGGAATAGCACAATTTCTGACCCAATCTTGGGATTTACCTTCCTCAACAATAATATGTTCATAAACAATTTTAATTTTAGACATACACCGCGGTAAATTTAAGGCATCTCGCTTATATAAAGGCAATAAAGTGCCCCCCTTGCATCTACCAACACATCTGGATTCTCATAATATGTTGGCTGAACCCGCGCTTGTATAATAATAATTGGTGGCAAGTCAGAATCATTGTCCGCCATATTAAAATCAAAATCATCAGGTGGCCTTAAAGCGTAAGATACATTGTCATCAATATCGCCAGCATCACTTTCAAAAATTTGACCTGCAGATTCCTTTAAAAAAACTTTATTTAATCGATTGCGCCAATACATGAGTATTTCCTTTCAAAAAATTGATATAAAAAAACCGTTCCAAATTCATGAAGCGGATTTGTTGTGACCAGTGGACTAAATTATTTAAATACCTCTAACTGTTTATATTAATTGCAGCATCTTCAATATCCTTTAATCCCATCCATACTTTTCCTTTTAAACTTGTGATCGTTATACAGACAAAATATTATGCTGTTTATGTATTGAATAATTTGTTAAAAAAATGTTATACGCAGTCTGCTAAGGAAGATAAAAACAAATCAATTCTTAACAATTTCATAATTACGGGAAAAAATTTGCTTATTTGTGAGGTCATGTAAGTCTAAATATATTTCAGTTAAATTTTCTTTCAACACATTAACTAAATCTGTTTTAGACGCAAACTCTCTATTTTGCATGCTTTTTCCTTGTTGGCAGGCAGCATTTCTAACTGAAACACATTTTATTAAATGTTCAGGCTCTATGTGGGTTGTATTCGGTACACCTGGATCCTGTTTTTCTTCTTTGTTTTTTGCAACCCCCTGAACACTATGTTGCAAACTATTTCTAATATTTTCCAAATTTACAGTCTCTTTTGAAAAATTTATCCATAAAGTTGTTTTCGCATGTTCACAATCACAAAAACTTTTCAACCTAGATATTCTACCCTTAATAACCTCTGTTGTACTTTTTGTAAAAGTAACAGTATCGCCAATTGTATATTTAAGGCTACAAACAAATGGAACGTCCACTTTTAATAGATACGCCTGTCTAGACTGAAACCCCGCATAAATACTTTGCTCTACAGCCTGCTGTATGGCTAAATACCCAGTTTTAGTATCAAGAAATGTATCACTTCCGTCAAAAATCACATCTTTTTTAACTTTAAAATCAAATACTTTACATGCTTCAGTGCTGTCGGCCTGGAGTAGTGGAACATAATGATCACTTTGCCAACGTAAAAGTATCTCTATTTTTTCTTTCCGCTTATAGGCGCACGACCACTGAACCCAAAAATGCCCTTTATACTCTTGAACAGGTAAAAAAAATTTTCTGCCCTGAATATTTACAGGAATAGTGTCATTTTTTGTTGTTGAACACCGCACCAATTTAGAAGACAAAACCGTATACCCTGTTTTGCGTGCCATTTTTTTGCCCAGTGTTTGCCCAATACTTGGAAAAGAAGCCTTTAATGCATCGCCCGTCAGACTCAATACACGCCTGTCAGGAAATGCATTTTTAATATAAGGAAATAAATTAATAGCCCCCTGTCCCTTTTGTACCCACATGGCACGTACCACAATTTTTATTCTATGTAACGGCGCGCGTATTTGCTCAATTGCTGCAGTGTCCATTAAAACGTAGGGTGTTATATCCTTACCCACATCATGGGGCAGCATAGATATATTTTTACAGTCATGAGAGATAGGGTCAACAAAAGGTAACTGCCATTTTTTTTAATTCTATATATTCTAACAACGATTGTTCATGCAGAACCCCGTATTGTTTATTTAACGCACGCCCAATATACATAAGCTTCATGCAACCAGGCTCTACGTATTCAACGCCACCTAAAAGATGACCTTTAAAAAATACAGTGTTATTACAAAGCAGTGTTATAGAACTGGATGTCAGATTTTTCGTTTCACACAACAGCTCAATTTGTGTAAATTCTCCCTCTTGTGTTTTTAGTGTCAGTTTTAATATTTTCACTTCCTCTGCAGCGCTCTCCCCCGTTTGTTCAAGTAAGCCTCGTAAATTCATAATTTTCTCGCTTTCATATCCTGGATTTGGTACTATCTAGTGATTATATAAGTATTGACAATAAAACGAATCAAGCTGGGTATACATAAATGACAGATACAACAACGACACAACAAGATTCTGTACTGCTGGATAGAATGTATACGTTTCTACAAAAAAATCCTTTGTTTAAGTGGTTTTTTAAACCTGGTTATTTACAAGGCGTATTTTGGGCGAACATGATATCCGTTGTTGCCATATCAAATGATGTTGCTATGCGCTTTCTTGGTGAACGTTTAGATGTTATTGAAATTTCATTTTTTAGGTTTTTCTTTTCAATGATCGTGTTGTTACCCTTTATGCTTGGCCAAGGCAAAGCACTTTTTCAAACAAAAGTACCTGGTATGCACGCAGCACGTGGTATTGTTGGTGCTGTTGCCATTGCCTTATGCTGCTGGTCTGTGAATGTTATGCCACTTGCACAAAGCACCAGTCTTATGTTCATGCAACCGCTATTTTTCCTACCTTTAGCTTTTTTCTTTTTAAAAGAACACGTATCAAAAGAACGCTGGATTGCAACGCTCGTAGGTTTTGCAGGACTTTTGTTTATTATACGCCCTGGAACAAGTGAATTTCATGTTTATAGCTTCATTCCATTAAGTGCAGCATTTCTGTTTGCAACACTTGATGTTTTAGCAAAAAAAATGGTTGCCAATGAAAAAACGCTAACGCTTTTATTTTATTTTGGCTTCGTAACAAGCTTAATATCACTACCCTTTGTATTTTCAGTATGGCAAATGCCAACACAATCAGAATTTTGTTATTTAATACTACTTGGTATTGGTGGAAACTTAATACAGGTATGCTTGTTCTTAGCTTTTTCAGCCACAGAAGCATCTGCTCTAGCGCCTTTTAGATATGGCGAATTTATTGTTGCAGGATTATTTGGTTACTTATTTTTCTCTCAAGTACCAACAACGACACTACTGATTGGGTCAAGTATTATTATTGCATCAGCTTTTTATCTATCTCATAAAGAAATTCAAATGGCAAAACAGAAGTAGTCACCCTCCTATACTTTAAAGTGCATCTCCAACAGTGGCTGCATATTTAATGACCAGCTAAAAAAATCTTAATATATTTAAGAACCTAAAAAGCTGATATTAAGTTACCTGTTTTTTAAAATATAGCTCAATACTGTTCATGCCTTAAATTTCATTTAAATGAAGGGTCCACTCATTTTCCATGGACCATTCTTTTGTTTTTAATGAAAAATCAGTTATACGCATGTCTAAATAAGGGCGATACGTTACAAAAAAATCCCGATCACGACTTAGTCGTATAGATTTATCAATTGTTATTTTCCTGCCCAATTGTGAGAAAGGCAGATTATTTTGATCACTATCTATAACGGCAACAGATCCAGATACATCCTGTCTACTTATTGTATGAATACCGTTTTCTATCTTCTCCCAAAGGCGTTGAATACAACCAACTCGCACCACAGATCCTGGGCTGAAATTATCAACCGCTAAAACACTTTTATCTTTTGCCTCAATTATTGTTTTGTATTTTAACGCCTTTGGCCCAAGATGCAGCAGCTCACCATTTACTGTACGTGCCATTTGTCCTAATTGAATTGGTTTTAAAGTCTGTACGCAACCACGTGCAGAAAAAGGAGGCAACCCCCCTGTGCTAAATGTTAAAACTGTTTCCACTAAATCCCCCTCAATACCAAAAAGGTAAAGGCGCTATTAATAGCGTTTCCCTCTGTGTTAAATATTGATCAAAAAAAAGGGCTAGATCATCTGGATCTAACCCTTGTATTATATTATTTTTCATAATTTACCTATTTAATCGAAGTGCCAAGTAACTTACCCTGACAAATATCCTCTTTTACGCTTCGCCATGGGTTCTTCTCCCTTTATCCACGAACAAGAACTTCATAATAGTCTTCAACCAAACGTGGTGTATTTTGTTTAGGTAAATCTATCACACTATTTGACAAGCGAATTGTTGCACGCATACCGTCTTTTACAATAATTGTTTTACCATCCATTAATTTCTTAATATCATCAGCAGTATTAAGATTTTTATTATTGGTAGGGGTGTTACTAATAACGGATGTTTTTATTTTTAATCGTGCATGCCCACAATCAGTCCCTAATTTTAAGGAAGTCCAAATTTCTTCTAGCTCTAATAAAACTGCAGGTGGTTCAGTTTCAGGTGGGTATGCAAGATGAATTTTTTCTTTTAAGCCGTGCCTAATAATACTTTCATCTTCTGTTAATAAAGTCCTTATTGCGGACAAGACGCCGTAATCAGCCATTGTGTATCTCCATAGTGACCTAACATTCAAACCCCAGGGTTTCGACCCATTTTCCATCAAACGATGGGGTGAATGGGGCGGCTAGTTTTATCAATTTACTATTAAACCTTAGCCCGAATAGAGTTGCTTGTAAAGCATCTCTGTTATAATAATTTCGCATAGCTATTTTGTACCACTTCTTGGGGAACGATTTGTCTAGTAAATTCCACTCATCCAAGCTCGCAGATTGTGCAATTTTTCGCCCCATCATATTTACAGGCTTTATCCTTGCCCAATATGAATTTCCAGGTATTTTCTTTTCTGAAAATTCACCATTTTTATCCTCTTTTATTTTCCTAAAAATCAACTGAATTCGTGTGCGCATTTCGCCAATTTTATCGCTCATAAAATATCCTTTACGCGGTAAGGCTCGAGTAAATCGTTATAAAAATTTGATTTTTTTATGGGTTCTCCGCCCCTATTTTCATATAATTCAGCAACAATTTGTAAAAGTGCATGCTTAATGGGTGCTGGAATATGTTTTGGATATATACCAAAACCAGCCTGATAAACAACTTCAACAAGTTGATCAGATGTTACTAACGTTAAAAGTGGACTATTATCCGTATCTACCAACTGGTAGCGTCGCACTGCGTAACGTGCAGATCCACTTCTTATATTTGTTACAGAATGTACGTGCAAAATATTTGGTCTGGGTAATTTTATTTCTGAAAAACCACCTTTTACGGCTTTAGGCTCACTTGTAAAAGAAAGTTTTTGTGTTAATAATGCCCTATTTAAATAACGTTCTATATATTCCGTTGCCGTTTCAATCAAATGCAACAAATATTGATCTTCCTCAGCGTGCTCTAATCGTAAATGCACCTTAACATCTTCCAATGTCACAGGATAAATTTCTGCTTTTTCAAGAATTTTTAACATGAATAACTCCATAGTGATTTTTATAGCCCTGTAAGTAAATACAGGGCGAAATAATTTTGTTAATTATTCTGAAAATTGAAGAACTTTAATTGCATTACAATCAACCACAGCGCCACCAACACGCTTTGTTGCATAGAATTCAACAAACGGTTTTGCACTATAGGGGTCGCGAAGTAAACTCACTTCACGGCGGTCAACAATTTGGTACCCCAGCTTAAAGTTTCCAAATAGTATTGGCGTTGATACCTCGCCAGATCGCACTTGATCCAGGGCATCGTTTAATACGACTGGAAAGCCTAACAATGTGTGTGACATACCATCACTTAATGATGGTTGTAGCAAATAACGGCGCGATTCGTCTTTTAATCCGCGAAGCATAGATAATGCTGATCGTGACATCATCCAACAAGCACCCGGTAAAAAGTCACATCTCAGTGCATCAACAACTGCCAATAAGGCATCTGCATTTTTAATAGATCCATTGACTCCAGTTTTAATCATTTGCAAATGATCATCTGATACTTCTTCAGATAAGGGGTAAGCAAGAATCCCTTTTGGCTTCTTCTCACCGTCACCTTTAATAAATGCCCTATTTTCTGTCATACTCATGGATTCAGAAATTTTACAGCCAATCCATTCTTCTAAATTTACACTTGAATCGTCCAAAATTTTTTGGCTAGCGCGTGGCTTTGCATATAATTCATGAGTATGGATCTGAATTTTTTTAAGCTCCGGCAAGTCTGTCTCTTGTCGGTCATCCATCTCAGCTGCCCAACCAACGTTAGCCTCTCCCTTATCCACCAATAATTCATAGGAATCAGAAGATACTTCTGTAACACTTGCTATCGAACGTAGAGAACTTCCCAATTTTAATTGGCTATGAATATTTTCAACCACAAAATTTGGTACCGTATATTCGCCGCCATTGTTTTGTGTTGATAACGCCTTTTGCCCCACCCCTTTTGTTAAAAAAGATCTAAAATCGGCACTTTTTTCCTGTGTTTCAAAACTATCTGCGGCACAAGGCATTGTAATGGCTGATCTTGTTGCATACAGTTGGTTCATTTTTCGCTCACTTTCTTGTGTAAATTGTGTAAATGTATTTTCTAAATTCTTTACAGAATTTTCCATATTTATTAATGTTGTTTCTTCCATAAATTCTCCTAATATAAAATTGTTGATGTTGCAACGGTTCTTGCCAAATGCTCCAAAGTATCTTGTAAATTTTGCAGTCGTTTTTTAATATTGATTAAACTTTTAACGCTCACGACTTTCGCTTTTTCATTAGCAGCAAAAGTTACCAACGAAATTTCTAACAAGTCTACTTCTGTTAAAAACTTAACCTTTTTACTATCATCAAAATAGCTATTAATAGGGTTATAGCCAATCGAAAGGCCTTCAATAACGCCTGCCTTTAAAAAAGCATAAGCTTCTTGTGCTTGTGGTACTTCCATTAATAAGCGGCCCTTCACATACAAGCCGTAAGCATCTTCCCTTGCTTCTTCCCATACACCAATGGGTTTGTTTTGGTTGTGCTGCCAAAGCATCTTAAGCCCCTGAACAGGCCTTGAAGTTAGACTATTGGCAAAAGCACCTTTTTTAACACTATCTCCATGATGATCCAAAAAATTAAAGACACTAGCATACCCCTCAAAAGTTCCATCTTCAGATAGATTTTTAATGCATAGTTTATGTGTTTTCGTTTGCATAAACGCCTCCCTTTAGATATAAAAAAACCCCTTTGGAACATATATCCCAAGGGGTTTATTTTATTATTAAGGCTCCAGAAATATTAACGTTTAACCGCCAACATTTCTGTCACTATAATCAAGGTAAATCTTATTCATGCAAAAAGCAAAGATTCATCTCCCAAAAAATTAGAAGAAGTATGAAACACGTGCGATCACAGATTGTGATGTATTGCGTACTTTATCTGCATAAGCGTCTAAACCAAATGTTGATTCCCCACCACGCATGTATTCAGCACCAACAGACCAGCGACCCATTTTATACATACATCCAAGACCAGGCGTAAAACTGAAGCTCACGTCACTAAAGTTTTTAGTTTTTCCTGTCCTTTTTGACACAATCTTATGCTTTACATATGATTCGCGAAAGCCCAACATTAAAAATGGTGTGAAATTACCGTATGCATAACCCAGTTTAGCAAAAGCCAGCGCTGAGACTGGACGAGTTTGTGTATATTCAGCAGCAAAAGGAAAAGTTTGTGTGTTTCCAGCCTGGTCTATAACAACTTCTTGAGTCAAAGTAGTATCTACTTTTTTTCCACCAAAACCGGCAAAGATATCAAGGCCCAATCCCCAGACAACACGATTAGAAAGCGTCCAATAGTGTGTAATTCCTAAGCCTAAGCGTTTGTAATTATTCTTATATTTATGATCCAAACCTTCAGTTTCGTGTGTCAGTTTTGAATCCATCATCATCAAACCACCAGCTAAGGAAACGGCCCAACCTTGTGGTCCAGGTGCTATGGTTTTTGGTGCTGGTGCTGCAACTGCATCACAATAAATTTCAGATTTTTTTTCTTCTTTTTTCTTCGTTTCTACAGCGTATGATGACGTTGCAGATAAAACTGCAGCAAGTGCCAATACTGATGATGTATATTTTTTCATAAAATATTTAACCTTTCATAGTAATTCATATAGCGTTAAAACATTTAACAGCTAATTCAAGATTAGAAAATAAACTATTAAAAGCCAATGGTAAACCCCCCCCTTATAAATTAAACAATTTATTATTTATATTCACGCAGGGTAAATACGCATAAAATTATCAATTTTAAAAAAACACTATAGACATAACAAATTCAAAAGTGCTATAAATATGATATTGCCCAGATAGCTCAGTTGGTAGAGCAAGGGACTGAAAATCCCTGTGTCGCTGGTTCGATTCCTGCTCTGGGCACCATTTTTTCTTCAAATACATTTACTATATTATTATTTATTTAAGTAATTGTGTATTTACTTCTTTTCCCAAAAAGAAGTTTTCGCTATACTAGACTTAATCTGTATATATTTGCACACCCTAAGGAATTTAAAATGGCACCTAGCTCACAAAAAGATAATCTACCGAACAACACATTTAATACAAACGAAAATGGACCAAGAATATCGGTTGTCGGTGTTGGTGGAGCAGGTGGAAACGCAATCAACAATATGATTCGTGCCAAACTAGAAGGCGTTGATTTTTTTGCAGCCAATACAGATTCACAAGCATTAGATAACTCGCTTGTTCCCGCTGAAAAAAGATTAACCTTAGGTATGAATATTACGCAAGGTCTTGGTGCAGGGTCAAAAGCTGAAGTTGGCAGAGCGTCTGCTGAAGAATCTATAGATGAAATGATTGCATACCTTCAAGGTAGCAATATGGTATTTATCACAGCCGGTATGGGTGGTGGTACGGGAACAGGTGCAGCACCTGTTATCGCCAGGGCCAGCCGTGAAAGCGGAATTTTAACAGTTGGTGTTGTATCTAAACCTTTCCATTTTGAAGGTTCGCATCGTATGCGTACTGCTGAAAAAGGCATTGAAGAATTACAAAAACATGTTGATACACTTATTATTATTCCAAACCAAAACTTATTTAGAATTGCAAATGAAAAAACAACTTTTGCTGATGCATTTAAGATGGCAGATGATGTTTTGTATTCAGGTGTTCGCGGCGTTACTGATCTTATGATCATGCCTGGCTTAATCAACCTTGATTTCGCCGATATTCGCTCTGTTATGGGTGAAATGGGTAAAGCCATGATGGGAACAGGCGAAGCTGAGGGTGATCGTCGTGCATTAGACGCAGCTGAAGCCGCAATATCTAACCCACTTCTTGATGACGTCTCTATGAAAGGTGCGCGTGGCGTACTGATTAATATCACAGGTGGTTATGATATGACTTTATATGAAGTTGACGAAGCAGCAAACCGCATTCGTGATGATATCGATTCAGATGCTAACATTATTTTTGGATCAACATTTGACGAAAAATTAAATGGCCGTATGCGCGTTTCTGTTGTTGCAACAGGCATTGGCGCTGTAACACAAACAATTTCTGTACCGCAAAATGCCCCTTTACAACAAAACGTTACGCAAACAGACTCTTTTACGCCACAAGCACCATCATTTAATCACTTTACAACACAGACACCACAGCATAGTGATAGCCAGTTTTCAGACCCTGTAGCCCCAGGACTGAATATGTCAGATGAAAATAAGGAACAGGAAACACGCAATCCTGAAAAAAAATTTCAAGAACAGGAAGAAATCACCCTTAAAACAGAGGAATCTGTGCAAAAGGAACAGACAACAGAATCCCCTATTTTTAATGCTTTGAAATCAGAAGAATACTCTAGCACAAAAGAAAGAAAACCTTCTCTCTTTGAACGCTTTACAGGTGCGCGAAATAAACCAGCGACTCAAAATCAAGGTGATAGTACACAGCCAGATACATCAGAAAGTTCAGAGGCTGACGAAAATGCTGATTATTTAGATATTCCATCCTTTTTAAGGCGCAATAACTCTTAAGTATTTCTTAAGAGTTACTATTTTATATTAAAAATAGTAACTCATTTTTTATTATAGGCCCGCATATGACAAACTTGTTTTTCGTCTTAAAATCATGGTTTACAAGAGAATTTGTTGGACAAGATGCGTTTGGCAACAAATACTACAGACATAAACATGATGCTAGAAAAAGATGGGTACATTACAAGGGCTATAATGACGCCACAAAAATACCACCACATTGGCATAGCTGGATACACCATAGCGCCCCGATTCCTCTAAGTGAAAATTTAGCGCCGCATTATACAAAAATGAGTTACCCAAATCTAACAGGTACTGGTTTTAAGCATATCCCAAAAAATACGACTTCGGCTTCAAAAAAACAAGCTGGATATACAGCTTGGAAACCATAAACAAATGACAAAACAGCAAACACCTTCTAAACGCGTAATTTATACGACGTGGTTTATTTTATCACTGTTTTTTGCGTACCAATACTTTATACGCATAGGCCCAAGCATTATGATAAGCGAATTGCGAACAGCCTTTAATTTAAGTGCTGTTCAGTTTGCTTTAATTCCAGCAATTTTTGCCTATGTATATGGCATGATCCAGATTCCAGTTGGCTTATTTCTTGATCACTTTGGCCTAAAAAATACAGCCGTTTTTTCAATATTTTCTTGCTCACTTGGAACAGCACTATTTTATAGCTCCAACAGTATTGAACTTGTTTATTTTTCGCGCATTTTAATTGGCGCTGGCGCTGCAGCATCCCTTCTTTCAGCACTAAAACTCATTGGTGACTATGTACCCCGTCGCTACCAAGGAACCCTTATGGGCTTAACACTTGCAATTGGAACAGTTGGCGCTTTACTAGCAGGAAAGCCCCAAACTTACTTAATGCAACAAATAGGATGGCGTGAAGCTGGGTTTTTAAGTTCAATTGCTGGTTTTGTTTTATTATTTGCAGCTATTTTTTTCATTCCTGCAACGGAAAAAAGAAAACAGACAGAAAGTTATAAGAATACAAAAAACTCAATAATTGCATCTTTAAAGCTTGTTCTTAAATCACGGCCTATCTTGGTGTACTCTTTGCTTACGTTTGGTATTTACGGGCCCTTTTCAGCAATTTCAGATACATGGGGTGTTGCCCTCCTTATGGAAAAATATAGCATGACGCGTAGCGCTGCCGCTGAATCTGTCGCCTATACTTTTTTAGGATTGTGCATAGGAAGTTTCATTGTGCCCGCATTCTTTGAACACATAAAGCGGGAAAAGCTCGGCATACAGCTTTGTATTGTGTTAATGGGAACCTGCATTGCAATTTTGATATATTCGACAACACTGTCATATTTTACGATTGACACTTTATTTTTTTTCCTTGGCTTTTTTTCAGGTTCGGAAATACTGTGTTTTTCTGCTATTTCAAAAGCAGCTCAAGACACTACGCGCGGACTTTCACTGGGTTTTACAAATACACTAAACATGACTGGAAGTGCCCTATTAATGCATTTAATAGGGATGCTCCTAGATTACTTTTGGTCTGGTGGTGTTTCTGAAATTGGGCTTAGAATTTACACCTCATCTGCTTACTTGTTTTCACTGTCCCTGCTTCCTATTGTTTATGGGCTGGCCTTTCTCCTTTCTTTAACGTTAATAAAATTAAAGGACTAAAAAATGATCAAAAATGGCGTTACGCGAACAAGACTTGAAAAAGATTCTTTAGGCAACGTGCAGGTACCGACTGGTGCTTTTTGGGGTGCACAAACACAAAGATCCTTAAATAATTTTGCAATTGGCACTGAAACAATGCCACAGGCCTTTCTTTACGCTTTTGCTCTTTTAAAAAAAATGGCAGCACAAGCAAATCATGAACTTGGAAAAATTGATGCGGATGTCTCAAACGCCATACAAGATGTTTGTACAGATATAATTAATGGAGAGCTTAGCAATCAATTTCCTTTAAAAATCTGGCAGACCGGTTCTGGTACGCAAACAAATATGAATTTAAATGAAGTTATAGCGCACTGTGCCAACAAAAAATTAAATGGTTTTTTTCGAAAAAAAAAACACGTTCACCCTAATGATCATGTAAACTACGGCCAATCATCAAATGACTGTTTTCCAACAGCTATGAATATAGCAGCCGTTCTTGAAGTTCAACAAAACCTATTACCCTCTTTGCGTGAATTTTATAATGCTTTAAAAAACAAAGAATTACAGTTTCAAAAAGATATCAAAATTGGTCGCACGCATTTACAAGACGCAACACCCATTACGTTGGGACAAGAATTCTCTGCCTATGCAGAGCAGATCAAACTTGGAATGGAACGAATAGAAGCCGTGTTACCCAGGCTATATAAGCTAGCACAAGGCGCTACTGCCGTTGGAACGGGCCTTAATTGTGAAGCAGGCTTCCCTGAACTTTTTGCAAAAAAAATAGCAGAAGCAACTCTCTACCCCTTTATCACAGCACCCAATAAATTTGAAGCCATTGCAACGCATGATTCTTTAGTGGAATTATCTGGCGCTTTAAACGTTCTTGCATGCAGCTTTATGAAAATTGCAAATGATTTAAGGTTTTTAGCGTCAGGCCCACGCTGTGGATACGGTGAAATTAATTTCCCAGAAAATGAACCTGGTTCATCTATTATGCCAGGAAAAGTAAACCCTACCCAGGCAGAAGCGATCACAATGGTTGCAGCCCAAGTTATGGGGAACCACACAACAGTAACAGTTGCAGGTGCAAGTGGGCATTTTGAGCTCAACACTTTTAAACCTGTCATCATCTATAATATTTTACAATCTATTACACTATTATCCGATAGTGCGAATTGCTTTGTGAAAAACTGCCTCAACGGTATCACGGTTAATCAAGAGATTTTAAAAGATAATTTAGACAAGTGCCTTATGCTTGTAACAGCATTAAACCCTGTCATTGGTTATGATAATGCTGCAAAAGTTGCAAAACATGCACATGAAAACAAAATATCTTTAAAGCAAGCAATACGCGATTTAGAAATGCTAACAGAAGAAGAATTTGACAAACACATAGATCCGGCGAAAATGATCTAGTAGATTAGTTAAATTAATCATGTATTATGAAGCTAAATAAATAATTCTTGCTCGGCTTTTTTTGGCAGGGAGTATTGGGCATAATTTTAATAATTTTTCATTTTCAAGACGCTATTCATTAAGAATATTTTAATGAATACCTATGTATTATATAAATATAGATTTTTTCTATAGTTTTTATGTATAAACAAAATATTTTACTCTCTCTAATTTTTGTACTTTGTGTCAACTTCTTAAATGGTGAAATTCTAACGCCCCGCAAAAAAGATAAAGCGTTAAAGCAACCAACACAAACAATAAAGCATCAAGATCCGCTGAACAAAAGTTCATCAAAATGTATAAATCCTCAATATCCTAAACATAAAAAATTTGGAAAAGATTTTGTAAGCCCACTTCCACTTGAAAAAATTCAAATTGATTCCCAATCCTGGAAACAACAACATAATTCTGATTGTGTTTTTACAAATGACAATATTCAAGATCAGTTCCAAAGTGATATAGGAATATGGCTCAATACTCTTTTCAATAGAACGAATACTGTTGGGGGGAAAAAATTAAGTAACAAGGAACAGTATATTCTTATCAAAAAACAAGAGTTTTTAAGAAGATGGTTTTTGTTGATGGCCTATGCCCCTATTCATTATGTAAGAAGTGATAACGCATCATCTGAAAATTCAAATTCATTAAGCTTTCAAAGACCTGTGCATTTTCCATTTCCTTTAGCGTCATCCATAAGTCATGGGCAACGCATACTCATGACTCTGACGAATAAATCAGGAACCAGCAAACTAAATAAATTAATGTACAATCTTCTTCTTTCTGGTGCGGTAGATCAGAAACCCGTTATAGACGAATTCAGAAGTTTTGCAAGTCATGGTGTTTCAAAAGCTCCAAATAACAAGTTGATAGAAGAAAAATTACTAACAGGTTTTTTAGGGGCAATTCGGGGTAATCATCATATGATAAATATACCCGTTGGTGGCGTTGGGAACAAAAATGAATTAAATTATTTTATTGGCCCTGAGGGAGAAAGTTATACGAAAGACGATGACAAAAGAGTTGATAACTTTCAACTTGGACATGTATTTATTGCAGAACACAGTTTTTCTGATAATATTTCATCATTACTTATGGGTGTTGAAAGCACGGCACCATATAAAACTTCACCCTTTTCAGAGGGCGAAAAGACGCATACCATAATTAGTGGTTATGAAGATGAATCTAAAACGAGAGCCGTTCTTGGCGGACAAAAATGGTCTAAACTTCTAGGGGACTTAGCCCCTGCTAAATATGGTGGAATGCTCATTAATATTGAAGATAGTCAACTAGAAGAACTTAAAGCATTGTTTGATATTATTCTTTCCTGGGATGAGAAAAAGCAATTTGTTTTTTTTCTTAAACTTATATCCATGAACGCATCAGAAGCTAATAATTTTTTATTTACTCATAAAGAACTTTCTTCAATATTTTTATAATAACTTAGCTGGTTTCGGGTTAACCATATACACTAAACTGTCAGCTATTCAAGAGATAGCGTGGGGTTTTAGAATAATTTTCTTGATTTGGGTATCCTTCTAATTTTTTTATTACGCCTGTGCCAAGAAAGATTATCATTAAACTTGTGTACTTTTAAGATACACGGGCGAGTACATGACGACACCCAAACTACTTTATATAAATGATTTTTTTCTTCGTAAGTAGCTGCTTTCTTTTAAGAAGATCTGTAGCTTTATATCAGCTATAGTCCAATAAAAAAACCCTCTAAAGAGAGGGTTTCACTTTAAACTCAGTCTTTAGGAGCTTAACGACGGTTACCAAATAACTGAAGAAGAGCTAGGAATATGTTGATAAAATCAATATATAGCTGTATCGCGCCATATATAGCTATTTTACCAAGGTTTTCTTTTGACTCACTTGGGTTGTAGTATGATTTAATCGTTTGTGTGTCATACGCCGTTAAACCCGTAAAAATAAGTACTGAAAACATTGAAAGCACATATTGCATGGTGCCACTTTGCATAAACATGTTAACTACAGAGGCAATGATTAAGCCAATTACACCCATATACAAGAAAGATCCCATAGATGTTAAATCTCTCTGCGTGGTATAACCATAAATGCTCATCGCACCAAACATAGACGCTGTAATGAAAAATGTTTTTGCAATGCTACCCAGTTCATAAACCATAAAAATTGAACTTAGTGATAGGCCCATAAGGCCCGCAAAAATCCAAAAAAGTGCTTGTACTTTAGCGAAACTTAATTTTTGTAATTTAGCGCCAATTACCATCACAAGTATGAGTGGTGCAAACATAACAATATAAGCTTGCGGGCCACTGAAAATAGCCTGCATTAGGCCTGGCTGTCCTGCGACAAGATAGGATACTAATCCCGTAAAACCCAGTCCCATTGCCATATAGTTATAAACACTAATCATGTAGGTGCGAAGCCCCACGTCCATCGACGCAGTGCGTGCTGATGAGTGTGAAATTGGGTCGTTAAAATTATTAGACATATTAGATACTCCTGAAACTATTATCTATACATAATATATCACATATTTTTTATTTACATAATTAATTTTATCTAATCCAGTAATAATATTTACAGTGGGGAAAAGACGATCTTCAAGAACCCTACTTCGCTGTTTGGTCTTTCTTGAAGGGCCCCACGTCATCATATAACAAATCTGTGTATTTATATAATTTTTCTCGAAAACTTATATGACAATCGTTTTAGAATCGTCAATGTGATAAAAAAACAGCTAAAAAATGAAAAAATATCTTTTAAATAAATATCCTCAAAATTTTCTCTCCTCTTAACCTTCATGTATAAATCAGGTACCATAAGGTATATTTGTATTTTAAAACAACATAGCTATGGCCAAACTAACCATTAATGACAAAGAAATAGAAATTGATAATAACGCCACTGTTATGGATGCTTGTAAAAAAGCAGGAATAGAAGTCCCACATTTTTGTCACCATCCCAAACTTTCAATCGCTGGCAATTGCCGTATGTGTTTGGTTGAAATTCAGCGATATCCAAAACCGATCGCTAGTTGCGCGCAACCTGTTGCCGAAGGAATGGTCGTTACAACCAATTCCCCAATGGTTGAAAATGCAAGAAAAGGGGTATTGGAATTATTATTATTAAATCATCCGTTGGATTGCCCTGTATGTGACCAGGGCGGTGAATGTGATTTGCAAGACCTAACGATGAAACACGGCCCAGGCACAAGCCAGAATATATTTCCACGGCGCCTTGTTAGTGAAAAGAATATGGGGCCTCTTGTTGGAACTGTTATGACGCGTTGTATTCATTGCACAAAATGCGTACGCTTTATGAACGAAGTCGCTGGTTCCCCTGAAATAGGTGCTTTTTCTCGTGGTGAGGATATGGAAATTTCCACTTATTTAGAAATGAATTTAGACTCTGAATTATCAGGAAACATTATTGATTTATGCCCTGTCGGTGCACTAACGTCCCTACCCTTTAAATTCCAAGCGCGATCATGGGAAATGGAGCATATCAATAGTATCGACATCAGCGACGCAGTTGGATCAAATACACGCCTAGATGTTCGGGGTGTAAATGTCATGCGAGTTCTACCAAGATCAAACGATGCAATTAACGAAGATTGGATTTCAGATAAAGCGCGCTTTTCTTATGATGGGTTAAAAACACAACGATTAGACAAGCCGTTTATAAAAGAAAATAATACGTTTCAAGAAGCTTCTTGGGATGAAGCATTAGAATGTATTCAAGAAAAAATTTCATCCGTAAAAGGAACAGAGGTTGCCGCTTTATCTGGTGATTTAGTTGACTGTGAATCAACACTTTTATTTAAAGAACTTATGAATGGTATAGGATCACCCCACACAGACTGTCGCTTAAACAATACCCCTTTTACGTCATCGCATCGAAAAAGTTATTTATTTAACACAACCATTGCAGGTATTGAAGCAGCAGACTGCATATTACTAATTGGCACAAATCCGCGCACTGAAGCTCCGCTTATTAATGCCCGTATATATAAACGCTATTTAAAAGGTGGTTTAACAGTTGCACGTATTGGCATAGACGAAAAATTAAATTACCCTATCCAGCAACTAAGCAATAACGCCCACCTATTGCAAGATATTGTAAATGGTAAGCATGAATTTTCAAAAACATGGAAAACCGCTAAAAAACCAATGCTGATTATTGGGGAATCTGCCCTTAACAGACGGGACAGCCTAACAATTATGCATACAGCACAACAGCTTTGCAAACAAATTAATGCCCATAGTGAAGATTGGAATGGCTATAATATTCTTCATGCACACGCCTCAGCTGTTGGTTCTTTAGATGTTGGCTTCATTCCAGGTGACGGGGGATTGAATGCAACACAAATATTAGATGCAACTCAAAAAAATAAAATTAAAGTTGTTTTTCTACATGGTGTTGACTGTTTTGATCGACAAAATTTTGGGGAAAATATTTTTATTATCTATATTGGTCACCATGGTGACCGTGGTGCACATGCAGCAGATATTATTTTACCAAGTACTGCATACAATGAAAAAACAGCACTTTATGTGAATACTGAAGGTCGCGTTCAACAAGTGAATCAGGCGACCCCACCAGTAGGTTTAGCCAAAACAGATTGGAAAATTATGAAGCTAATAGCAGATAAACTTGGTGTTACCCTACCCTATAATAACCGTCAAGATATCCTAAGAAAATTATATAAGGTTAATGCTGCCTTTAAACAAATCGGGCGACTGACAAAAAACGCATTACAAGAAATTGAACTTTTAACACCTGAAACATTCAGTAACAAACCGTTTGAGCCCCTTATTAAAAATTTTTATATGACAGATGTTATTAGTAGAAATTCTGCCATCATGGCAGAATGTACAAATGCTAAAAAGGATCGTAAATCAGCATGAATATGATCACTTTACAAGAACTATACCCATTACTTTTAAGTTACACTGAAACATGCTTTTGGATTGTTGTCAAAATCTTAACACTGGTTATACCCCTAATTATTGGTGTTGCCTATCTAACATTTTTTGAACGTAAAGTAATCGCTTATATGCAACTACGCGTTGGCCCCAATATGGTTGGCCCCTTTGGATTATTGCAACCTTTTGCAGATGGCATAAAACTGCTACACAAAGAAATTATTATCCCCCTTGCTGCCAATAAATTTTTATTTATATTAGCCCCCATTTTAACATTTAGCCTTAGCCTTATGGCGTGGGCTGTCATTCCCATGGGACCAGATTTTGTTATAGCAAATTTAAACGTGGGTGTTTTATATATATTTGCCTTATCATCCCTGGGCGTATATGGCATTATCATTGCCGGTTGGGCTAGCCAATCAAAATATGCATTTTTAGGTGCTATAAGGTCTGCCTCACAAATGATTTCTTATGAATTAGCTATTGGAACAATTTTAGCTTCTGTTTTATTGTGTTCAGGAAGCCTTAATTTATCTGATATTATTATCTCACAAAAAAATCATTGGTATATTTTCCCGTTGTTTCCGATATGGGTTATATTTTTTATTTCCTGCTTAGCAGAAACAAACAGATCACCTTTTGATTTACCCGAAGCTGAAGCAGAACTTGTTGCAGGTTACAACGTTGAATATTCATCCATGACATTTGCCCTGTTCTTTTTAGGCGAATACGCCAACATGATTTTACTAAGCGCCCTTAATGCAATTTTATTCTTCGGTGGTTGGTTACCCCCCTTAGATATTCCTCTATTTAATATAGTGCCTGGTTTTATATGGATGATTTTAAAAATATCATTTTTCTTGTTTATATTTTTATGGGTCAGAGCCTCATTACCACGTTATCGGTATGACCAACTAATGCGCCTGGGATGGAAAGTGTTTCTGCCCTTTACGCTTGTTTTTTTTGTACTGCAAGCATCCGTCATGATGTACTTTGACTTACTGCCTTAAACATCCTTAATTATTTTCTAATTGTCGTAAAAATATACAGCAATACTTAAAAAGTATGAAAGGAGAAGCTTTTACCTGGAATGATTATAGATTTTCGCCTCTATTTTTTGTATCATGTTTTCTAAGCCGTAGTTTTCTGTCAAAAATGCATGCGTATTTTCTGTTAAATCTCTCCTTTCTTTAATAGAAAAACTCAGCGCCCTTTTTAGTTGTTCTGCCAGGTCATCTGTACTATCTGGTCGTGCAAGAAATGCATACCGACCATCATTTGATAGTTCAATAGCCCCGCCATGGTTAATACTAACGACCACTGCTTCCATTGATAAGGCTTCTGCTATCACACGCCCAAAAGATTCAGGCACTTGTGTTGGAATAATAACAATATCACTAAGCGCATAAAATAGTTCAAGGTGATCTGAGGCATCCAAAAATAAGCATGTCATATTATAGGTTGAAATTTTATCCTTCAATGCCGCAACATATGCTGGTTTGTCTTGAATATTACCAATCATAATAGTGGTTATATTATTTTTTACATCTTTAGATAATTTTTGAAATGCTTCTATATAGTCAAGGTGACCTTTTATTTTGGTAAAGCGCCCGGGTAACAGTATTACTTTATGATAAAATGGAATTTTTAGATCTTCTCGTTTTGCCAAAACTTGTTGAAACGCTATTTTTTGTTTATGGAACCTAATGGTATCTATACCTTCAAAAATATTTACTATTTTATTTTTCGTATAAGTAGGATAGGTTTTTTCCAAATGCTGGTGAATAAATTCAGATACAGCAACAACATAGTCGCCCCGCATCATAGAGCTGTTATAAAATTTTTTAAACCAGTTTTGCGCTTTATGTGCGCCATGAAAAGTTGTAGCAAAAGGAGTAGATGTTATTTTACTGGCTAGATAACAGCTCCATGCCGGAGCGCGGGAATGTGCATGCATACGATCAATACCGTTTTTTTTGCATATTCGACGAAGCACTAAAGCATTTTTCAGCATAGCAATGGGTGATTTGTTATTTAAAGGCACGCTAAAATGCTTAACATTAGAAGGCAGCCTATCAAGCAAAGCACCACCGGATGATGCGACATAAAAGATGTGATCTGTATGTTTTTTAGCAAGAGACGCTAAAACATCCAACATATAACTTTCAACACCACCCGTTCCAAAAGCAGGCAGAACCTCTAACACTTTTTTCATCAATTTTATGCCACCCCAAGACGCAAGAAATCATGAATATGTAAAAGACCAATTGGTTTTTTATTTTCAACAACAAAAAGTGCTGTAATTATATGCGTTTCCATAATATTTAAGGCTTCTGCCATTAAAAGACTTTTTTCTATGGTTTTAGGTTTTTTAGTCATGACTGTACTTGCCTTGTGTGCTAAAAGGTCACTTCCCATATGCCGTCTTAAGTCGCCATCTGTCACAATGCCAATCAGATTTTTCTGGTTATCTAAAACGCCAACACAGCCAAAACCGCCTGAAGTCATTGCAAGTAAGCATTCACTCATTAATGTGTCTTCATGAACAAGCGGCAAATTTGTTTTGTGCATTTTTTCATCAACTTTTAACAGTTGGGCACCCAATTTGCCGCCAGGGTGAAACTTTTTAAAGTTCTTATTGGTAAATCCACGCCACGTTAAAAGTGTAACAGCTAAGGCATCACATAGTGCTACCATAAGTGTGGTAGATGTTGTTGGTGCAAGCCCCATAGGACAGGCTTCTGGAACTTCTGGTAACGCTATACCAACAGTAGACAACTTATCTAATGTTGACCCCTTTTTGCTAGAGATGCCAATAAATGGAATATGATAACGTGCTGCATAGTGCATAATATCATTCAGCTCTTTAGTTTCTCCAGAATTGGACAGTAATAATAAGGTGTCATCTTCTGTTACCATACCCAGGTCACCATGACTTGCCTCACCTGGATGGATGAATAAAGATGGCTGCCCGGTGGAGGCTAACGTTGCTGCAATTTTACGGGCGATTAAACCACTTTTCCCCATGCCGCTCACAATAACACGCCCTTTTGTGTTAAGCATTAAATTTGCAGCATCCTCTATTGGTTTCTTTAAAGGGCCATGCAAAGCTTTTTCTAAAATTTTAAGCCCATCAAGCTCTATTAATAGAACTTGAGAACACAATTCAAGGGCGCTTTGTTTTTTGTCATTGCATGTTTTTAAATTAGTCATTATTACGTACTCTTGTGAGAAAAAATATCAAATTGTTCACCAGCCAGGTGGTCAATCTTTACCCGTGTGGGTAGAAAATCGAAACATGCCTGTACTGTTGCAACGCGATTTTCACGTTCTAGCATAAGCTGAAGTGCATTTTTTATTTTATGCAAATATAAAACGTCTTTTGCTGCATAAAGCTGTTGAAGCTCTGTTAGATTTTCTGATCCCCAATCTGAAGTTTGTTCTTCTTTTGAGAGTTCAACTCCCAAAAAATCTTTACATAAATCTTTTAAACTATGCTTCCCTGTATAGGTCCTGCATAAACGTGATGCAATTTTTGTACAAAAAATATTGTCAACTTCAATATTAAACGTATACATCAAAATAGACACATCAAAACGGGCATAATGAAAAATTTTTGTAATGTGCTTGTTTATCAGCAGTTTTACTAAATTTGGTGCCTGATGATTTTTCGTATTGGGAATTTGAATTAAATGCACAGGGTCGCTATCCTTGCCACTAAATAATTGCACAACACAAAGTCGGTCACGTGCATGAACAAGCCCCATAGCTTCTGTGTCAATCGCAACACTGCCCGTAAAAGAAACATCATCAGGCAAATCCCCTTGGTGAATCAGAATATTATTTTGCATTTTTCAATCATGAATTGTGAAATTATATCAATTGTACCTTATGTGCCTCAAATTCTAAAACTTAATTTCTTAAAATGGCGTTTTATATATCTCTGGTTGCAAGTGTCTTACAACAAATAAGAAAAAATATTTTTATATACCGAGTTGGTGATTTTTCTTGCAGATGTGGCAGAACATAACATATAATAAGTTGTATTCATAAGTTAAGAAAGATTATTCATGAAAAAAGACATTCACCCACAGTATCATACAATTACAGTTGTTATGACTGATGGCACAAAATTTGAAACACGCTCTACTTGGGGTAAAGAAGGCGACGAGATGAAATTAGACATCGACTCAAAATCACACCCTGCATGGACTGGTGGCGGGCACAAAATGTTAGATACTGGCGGACAAGTGTCTAAATTTAACAAGCGTTATGGTGATTTTAGTTTCGCTAAATAACTCCCTTAAAAGTGGTCCAGCCCTATGACGGAGCCTTCACAAAATAGTTCAGCACTTATTATACCTGAATATTTAGATCGTTTGAATGCCCCGCAACGGGAAGCTGTTGAACAAACAGAAGGACCACTTCTTGTTTTAGCCGGTGCTGGAACAGGTAAAACGCGTGTTTTAACATCGCGTGTTGTTCATATTTTAAACTTAGGCCTTGCACGACCTTTTGAAATTCTAGCCGTGACGTTCACCAATAAAGCTGCGCTAGAGATGAAAGAACGTATTCACTTAGCACTGGGACAAAGCTTAGAAGGCGGCCTTTGGCTTGGTACGTTTCATTCTCTTGGCTTAAAAATACTCCGTCGCTACGCTGAAGACGTTGATTTAAATCAACAATTTTCCATTCTTGATCCTGACGATCAAATTCGTCTTTTAAAACAGCTGTTAAAACTAAATCATATTGACGAGAAAAAAACACCTGCCAAGATGGTGTCCATCATTATATCACGATGGAAAGATCGCGCTATTCGCTGGGATCAAGTGCCCGTGTCAGAACAAGGTGTGATCAGTAATATTTATGAGCAATACCAAAAACGTCTTCACCTTTTAAATGCTGTTGACTTTGGAGATCTTCTTTTACATTGCTTAACCTTATTTCAAAAACACCCAAGTGTTCTTGAACAATATCAACGTCAGTTTCGCTATATTCATGTGGATGAATACCAAGATACAAACATTGCACAGTATATGTGGGTGCGCCTTTTGTCAGGGCACCATAAAAATCTTTGCTGTGTTGGTGATGATGATCAATCCATTTACGGTTGGCGTGGCGCAGAAGTTGGTAATATTTTAAAATTTGAAAAAGATTTTCCCAATACCCATGTCGTAAAGCTTGAACAAAACTACAGATCAACATCACATATTATTCAAACAGCTGCTAAATTAATTTCGCACAACAAAGAACGCTTATCTAAAACATTATGGACAGAACAAAATGATGGCGAAAAAGTTATCATTCGCGCTACCTGGGACAGCGATGATGAGGCCCGTTTTATTTGTACAGAAATTGAAGACTTAACGCGAAAAGGCGTAAAGCTACAGGATACTGCCATATTAGTACGTGCAGGGTTTCAAACACGTAGCTTTGAAGAACGGTTTTTACGCATGGGCATTCCCTACAAAGTAATAGGCGGATTTAGGTTTTATGAACGTCAAGAAATTCGTGATGCTATTGCCTACATACGATTAATTGTACAACCTGATGACGGGATGGCTTTTGAACGTATTATTAATCTGCCCAAGCGCGGCATTGGTGGCGCTACCATTCAAAAAATACATGAAGTTTCACGATTTGAAAATATTTCAGTACCCAAAGCAGCTTTTCTGTACGCACAAAATAGTGCAAAAGGCCAAGTTAAACTAAATATACTAAACTTTTTTAGCAATATTGCACGCTGGCGTAACTTACTTGAAAATAACACGCCCCATATTGATGTCATCAAATTAATGCTAGATGAATCTGGGTATGCAGCCATGTGGGCAAACGATCAGTCAACAGAGGCACCCGGGCGTTTAGAAAACTTAAAGGAGCTTGTCTCCGCTATTGAAGAGTTTGATTATCTGCAAGGCTTTTTAGAGCACGTTAGTTTGGTTATGGAAAACAATCAAAAAAAACAAGAAGATCAAGTTACAATCATGAGTTTGCATGCTGCAAAAGGTTTAGAATATGACTACGTCTATCTATCGGGTTGGGAAGAAAAACTGTTTCCCCATGCAAAATCCTTAGATGAAAATGGGCAAGAAGGACTTGAGGAAGAACGTAGACTTGGATATGTAGGTATATCCCGTGCAAAAAAACGTGCCGTTATAACGCATACCAAACAACGCAAAATGTATTCAGGGTGGAACAAATGCAACCCTTCACGCTTTTTAAAAGAACTTCCATTAAAAAATATAACAATATATAGTGCTAATGGCGTGGAACAAAAAGACAGACCAAACACAGATGAGGATTCAATACAAATTGCATCATCTTATGTTGCAATCGGAAATGACTTTGATCTAGGCGATCGTGTCTATCACCAAAATTTTGGTTACGGCAGCATAACAGACAAAGATGGTGAATACGTTGTCGTTCAGTTTGATACCGGTTCAATAAAACAAATCATATCAAGCTTTGTAGAGCATGCTTAACGCTTTGTGCAATTTTTATTGACGCTAATAAAACCAAAAGCCCATACTGCGCAATGCCCACACTATGGCGATAATTGACAAAACCATACCAGAAAACCACAACACTTCTTGCGTTAGCGTATACCCAATAAATTTTGACCATATATTTTGCTTTTTAGGCAACCTATTTTCAGTTTTTAATATTAAATATGATAACCAACCAGAATTATCTTTCATCATCTACACCTTGTAACACCATATTTTTTAGGATATCAAAAAAGGAAGTTCTTAGCACCCCTTTGGGTTGGTTTGAAATGGCTCTATAGCTTAGGGCCATTTTTACAATACGCCGTGTCCAAAACAGACTAGTTGTCTTGATCTAGCTGTCTTAACAAACTTTCTGCACGTGCACGAATTGATGCTTTTGTGGCTTGTTTTGCCTTTAAAGCGTGTGATTTTGCCATTTTATAATCTTGCATTAAAAAGGCAGCCTCTGCCAAACAACCTGAAGCATCTGCAGTCTTACCCATTTTTCCATATGCAATGCCTAAAAGGCGCCATCCAAAAACTTGCGATGGGTCTTTATCTAGGTGCGGCGTCAACAACGTAACAACCTGTGTCAGATCACCTTTTGCTTCAATCAAAGCGTGACTCATCATAACATCTAGCCCTAAACTATTTTTTTTACGGTTCTGTTTAGCACGTTTAAAACTATCAAGTGCTTGTTTATGTTTACCAGATTCAAATTCAAACTGCCCTTTAAGTTCTAAGAAGTAAGTATCATTTGGTGAATCTTTTAATAATAAGTCTAATTCACGCTTTAGATTATCCATTTTACGTACACGATAGTAGGCAATGGCCCGTCCATAACGTGCTTCATCTGAATTTTGCCCGGCGTAATCGCGCAATGTTTTGTTTGGCTCTTGCGTAAAGCCAGCAATTTTACCACGCATCCTTGAAAAACGTTTTGCATATTCTAAGGGTACACGATAATTATTTTTATGTTCTTTAAGATAGGCTTGAATTTTACCAATTCTAGAAGGAGTCAAAGGGTGCGTTAACAAATAAGGATCCAGGCCTCGAATATTATATTTTTGGTCAATCGTTTTTAAAAAGGTCATCAACCCATCGGCAGGCCATTTTAACACCTCTAAAATGCTTAAAGCGCCGGCATCTGCTGTATCTTCTTGTGATCTGCTATATTTTAATACACCGCGTTCCATCATACCCAAACCGCCCATGGCACCTGCTGCAAAGATCTCTCCGTTACCCGTCGCAAGGGCTGCTACACCAGACAGGGCAATTGCTAATATGCCAGGGATAGAGGCATTGCCCGCATAAAAATCACGTAGCGCTGAATGCGCTCCTTTAATATGTGCTGTTTCATGAGCTAGAACACCAATAAATTCCTCAATATTTTTACAATTTAAAATAAATCCTGTGAAAATAATGAGTGTGCCTTGAACAGTTGCAGCCGCATTAATATCCTTATTGACTAAAAAATGAACAGTTGGTGTATGGCTTACTTTTGCAGCTTTGAATAAATCATTAACAACTAAGAGGGTCGTTTCTTCAATTTCATCATCCTGCAAAAAACTGCCCTCTTTTAAGTAAACATCACCATGTACAACAGTACAGAAAAAAAATAGGGAAAAAAATTTATATAAAGAATGCATTTTGTGCTTAATAAACAGATATACTATTATTAGTATGAGGACAAAGAAGTACCTAAATCAAGTATAGGAATAAAAAAATGGATAAAAAATATATTATTGCGAACTGGAAGATGAATGGCGATAGGCATCTTATTCAACAATATCATGATTTTTTCTCTCAACACACTCTCAATCATCATGTGGTTATTTGTCCACCCTTTTCTTTTTTAGAACAAATCAAACACCAGAACTATCATGTCGGTGCCCAAGACTGCCATTTTGAAAAATCCGGCGCTTATACAGGCAGCATTAGTCCGACTATTTTAAAAGGTCTCGGTACCAAATACGTTATTTTGGGTCATTGTGAACGCCGCTCCCAATACAGTGAAACCAATGAACTTGTATACAAAAAAGCAGCTGCTGCGCTTGACGCAGACATAATCCCCATTTTTTGTATTGGTGAAACTTTACAAGCGAAAGAAAATGGACAAACCGCAGCATTTATAGAAAAGCAACTGCAAGAATCCATACCCAAAACACAAAAAAAAATGATTATTGCTTATGAACCGGTTTGGGCCATTGGAACAGGAAAGGTGCCAACACCTGAATACATTCAAAACGTACACGCATTAATATATAAATTATACCCAAAACACCCTATATTATATGGGGGATCCGTCAACAAACAAAACTGTCAGGCTATCCTAAATATTGAAAATGTAAATGGTGTACTTGTTGGTGGCGCTAGCCTTGATATATCTTTTTTTGAAACTTTAATGCACATGCCAAAAAATAATGAATAATTTATCTGAGATAAAACGAATAGCAACAATCCTTAAAAAAAGTGTCCTTTATTTTCTTTTAAGCATCCTCGTCAATATGCTATCAAAAGGGTTGCTCTCTCCCCTATTATTTATCATTTTGCTTTACAGAACGCCTCTGAATACTGAAATGCCATGGTATGTCAGTATTTTGATTGGGGTGTGTTATGACAGTATGTTTTTTATGCCTATCGGGTTTCACCCCGTATTACTTCTTTGCTTGCAGGCAAGTATAAACTACGGGCAAAAGTACACATTTGAACGCTCTCAATTAAGATATTGGGGTGGTTTTGGCATTTTATGCCTTATCGGCTTTTTGGCAGAAACATTTGGACGCTTTCTAATTGGCCATGAATCATACCTTAATGCATACACTTGTATCAATTATATTCTTTTATGGTCAGTGTATCCTATTTTTCAGACTATGAGGAAAACATAAAACAATAGGTTGCGATTGTGTAAGAATAAATAAAATATTTATCAAATAGGGAAACCGTTAGGTTGCCAACAATTTACAAGGCACATTCTCGAAAAACCAAACATCGTGTCTAGTTTTCAATATGCTTATCTCCATATAAAAAAAAGAGAGCTATAAGCTCTCTTTTTTTTTTAACTTAAGTTTAGTTTTTACGCTTCAGGTAAAATAGCATCAATTTTTTCCTGTAAAGTTTCAACGGAAACTTTTTCTTCTTTCGCATCAACCTTTTCTAATAAGAAGTCTACAACAACATCTTCCAAAGCTTCGGAGCGAATGACGTCCATAAACCGTTCGTTTTTAATAAGTTTTTTATAGTTGTCTTCAGGTGCGCCCTGCATTTGGAACAAATACGGTTTTATTTTTTCTAGCAGGTCATGTTCTGAAGGTGATAGCTTGTTTTCTTTTGCAATATGTCCAATTAAAAGGCCTAAACGCACACGACGAACAGCTAATTTTTCTACTTCTTTAGCGTCTTCTTTATCTGCTTCGCCAGCGTCTTTCATTTGATCTTGAATATTTTTCTTTTCAGCATCTAAAATTGTAGATGGAAGATCAAAGTCATAAGTAGTGCTTAACGTATCAAAAAGGTTACGCTTCATGTGCAGGCGTGTGTCACGGTCCATTTCACTTTGCAATGCTTTTTTTATTCTTTCTAAAAGCTCTTCTTTCGTTTTAACGCCCATGCTTTCAAAGAACTTATCATCGGGTATGAATTTACCTTTTTCTTCAACTTTTTCAATTGAAAAATTACAAATCGCTTCTTTTCCTTGTAATGCGGATAGTGCAAAATTGTCAGCTAAAGTTTCTTTAACTTCCCCAGATTCACCAACTTTTTTACCAACTAAAGCTTTAGCTGTTGCAATATAATAAGATTCCTCATTATTTGCACGTAAATACATTGTTCTATCAGTTACTTCTTTAACAGGCTTGCCATCATGACTTAAAGACAGTTTAACAGTTACAATATCGTCTTTTTTAATCGCTCTTTTTACTTCTGTATAAGGTGCGTGACGCTCTAGTAAATGCTCAAAATTTTTATCGATATCCTTCTGCTCTGGCTCTGACACAAATTTTTCCAGTTTTATTTTTGAAAAATCACCAAGCGTAATTTCTGGCATGTTTTCAAAAATAAGGTCTACTTGAAAATCTTTAGATTTTTCATCTTTATTTTCAACAACTTTTAGCTGTGGGGCACTGGCAGGCGACAAATTGTTTTCTTTTACAATTTTTTGACTTGCAGAGTTTAAATTATCGTCCAAAGCTTGTTTAGATGCAGCTGCACCAAATTCTTGCTTTAAAAGATTCATAGGAACTTTACCAGGACGAAAACCCGGTTTTTTATATGTTTTCGCGTGGGTGGTTAAAATTTTATCTTTTTCTTCTTCGATAAATTTTTCCGTAAAGGTGACACGAAACACATTTTGTAAACCTTCAGCTGATACTTTTTCAATTTTCATGTAATTATCCGTTGGAGTCATATTTAAAAAAAACAGTGGTGCGGGTGGAGGGACTTGAACCCCCACACCTTGCGGCACAAGAACCTAAATCTTGCGTGTCTACCAGTTTCACCACACCCGCATTGTTTACGTAAAGTAAACATACATAAATTTAACATAATTAAGGTATTTAATGCTAGAACTTTTTTTATATTTTTTACTTTTTATTTACAATTTCACAACCGAGACGTTCCAGCGCCTGTTGTAAGGCCTGATTGTTAATTTCATGAATTCTCTCTGTAATATTTGCGGGTAATTTATGTTCTTTAGGCTGGTTTATGCGCTTATTTTTTTGTTGTTTCATAGCAATAGGCGATTGATTCAACGTAATAGCACTAACCAACCTTTTACCATAAAATGCTGCTATTTTTTCAATAATAAGGCCACTTTGAAAACCAACCATCAGGGCTGCAGCTGGGTTTACTTGCAAGGTTAACGTTGCACCAGCGCCCTGTCCTTTTGGAAAAATAAGACGCAAAGGCATTGTGTTATTAGAAATTGTATCGCCAACAATTTTTGGCCAATCAAGCATAAGGGTTGCAAAATAATACCCCCCCTTCTTAAGGTGGGGTTTTGCAACAATATCGATTAAAGTCGATAGCGTCCGTGGCTTCCCAAAATAGGGACGCTTATTGGTCATCGCTTTTGAATAACCTTTTGATTATTCATATAAGGCTGTAAAACATCTGGCACATTAATAGAGCCGTCTTCATTTTGATAATTTTCCAAAACGGCAACCATCGTTCTACCTACAGGTAACCCTGATCCGTTTAAGGTATGAACAAACTGTAATTTTTTCTCGCCCTCTTTTTTATACCGCGCACGCATACGGCGGGCTTGAAAATCACCGCAAATAGAGCAACTGGAAATTTCTCTATATGTTTTTTGTGACGGTAACCATACTTCAAGGTCATACGTTTTACGGGACTGAAACCCCATATCCCCCGTGCAAAGAAGCATAACTTTATACGGCAAATCTAATTTTTGAAGCAACGTCTCTGCAACATTCGTCATACGTTCTAATTCTGCTTCAGAATCTTTTGGTGTGGTAATGCTCACCATTTCAACTTTATTAAATTGGTGCTGACGAATCATACCACGGGTATCGCGACCAGCAGAACCTGCCTCTTTCCTAAAACATGGCGTATAAGCTGTATAGCGTAAAGGTAGGTCTGTTTCTTTTAAAGTTTTATCATGTACAAGGTTTGTTAAGCTGACTTCTGCGGAAGGTATCAACCAACGCCCATCCGTTGTTTGAAACTGGTCATCATGAAATTTTGGCAGTTGTGCCGTTCCGTATAACGCCTTATCATTCATAATCACGGGTGTTGAAACTTCTGTATATCCAAAATCTTGCGTATTATTATCTAACATAAAGGCTGCTAAGGCGCGTTCTAAGCGCGCAAGATCGTCTTTCAAATAGACAAATCTGGGGCCTGAAACAAGGGATGCCTGTTCAAAATCCATCATATCAAGTTTTTCACCCAAATCATAATGTGCTTGTGGCTTAAAGTCAAAATGACGCGGTGTGCCAACTGTTCTGAGACAAACATTGTCTTCTTCACTACTGCCCACAGGAACATCATCCAAGGGAACATTTGGTTTTTCAGAAAGTAACCTCACAAGATGTTCGTGGTGATGTTTAGCTTCCTCATCTAACAAGTGCAATCTATCTTTAATTTCGTCACTTCTTTTAGAAAAGCCAGTTGTGTCTTCATTGTTGTTTTTAGCCATACCAAATTTTTTAGCAATTTGATGACGCTCTGCTTGTAATTCTTGAAGATCAGTCAACACTTTACGATGAATAGAATCGATCGCTAAGGCTTCTTTTGTAAAAGGCTTTTCTCCACGTTTTTTTTGACTTTTATCAAAAACCTCTGGATTTGTTCTTAAAGTATTTAAATCAAACATTAGATAGCACGATCACTTTCAGTATAAATTTACCTTTATTATATAATATTTAATTCTTTAATGATAGATTCTATGAATTTACATTTAAATAAAACGGTTATTAATATGCCTATAAATAAATTTATTTAAAAAATAATTATAGTAAAGTATTGATTAATTATTCATATGCACTTATATTGTTTTTATTAGCTATAATTACTAGCTGATTATTATTAATTTAAATAAAAGGTAAATAGACGTGAATATAACACAAAAAATGGCAATCATTTTAGGGCTAACAGCACATTGTGCAATGGCAGCGGCACCTGCTAATCGTTTTACAACACCAAACAGGCCAACTCGCCTGCTCGAATCACCGCTAATTCTAGGCAAACATCATCATGATCCCGCACAGAACTCAACGCCTAGAAGTGGGTATCATACACCTGTCAGATTAAAGCTATTTTTAAATTCTGATAATTTGGCTGAGCATGACCCAGTTGCTAGAAATCTATTTCCTGAATTCAGTTCAGAAGATGAAAAAGACACTAAATAATAATTGCCACATCAGCATTTAACAATAAAAGTCCGCTCAAATTTTAAGCGGCCTTTTTTATTCGTTAAAGTTTTTGCCAACTACCATCTATTTTTTGCTGCCATGAAATAGCTTGGGGAATTTTTTTTTTCAATGAATTAAATTGATCAGCTATATTTTCTTCATTTTTATCATAAAAGTAAATCATTCTGTCAAAAATTATATCAGTAACTTCAGCTGGCTTTAAAGAAATTAAAACTTTAGGCTGATTGACTGTATCAAGTGTTAAAGATAGCCAAATAGGGTTTTCTGCATGGGTTTCTTTTGGATCTTTTTCAGTGCCATGTGGTAAAAATGCTAAAGATGCAAAAGTCCACAATGTTGAATTAAGGGCATCTAAACGTTCTTGCGTATCACACAATATATGGCAGTTCAGGTTTGCATCATAAATTTTTTGAACAAGCTTAGGCAGTGTTTTTTCAACAGATGTATTTATAAGTTCATAAAAAGAAATACTCATTTATTGATCATCATCTTTTTTAAGTGGTTTTTGATCTGCCTTATCTTGCATAAAGGCCTCATAGTCAATAGACATGCGCACTGAATGGATTATTTCTTGAGCTTTACCAACCCATTTTCCAATTGTTTTAAGTAAAATTAAAAGATCCTTTGGCCCCAAAAATATAAGGGCCACCAATATAATAATAAAAAATTCAGACCAAAGCGCATCAATCATCTATGTATTCCTTAATGAATAGCTTCTGGCATACACTTTAACAGCATTTGTTTGCGCAAAAAATCAGCTTTTTCTTCTTCATCTTCATTCCACTGAATGGCTTTAGGCTCTCTAACTAAGGCAATTTTTAACACTTCATCTACTGATTTAACAGGAAATATTTTAAGACCATCTTTAATATTTTGCGGTATATTTTCTAAATCTTTTTCATTTTCTAGTGGTATAATAATGGTTTTAATATTACCGCGATGTGCTGCAAGTAGTTTTTCTTTCAGGCCACCTATTGGCAAAACATGGCCGCGTAAGGTTACCTCACCCGTCATCGCAATATCTTTATGAACAGGAATGCCCGTTAATGTTGAAACTAAAGCCGTTGTAATGGTAATACCGGCAGATGGGCCGTCTTTTGGTATGGCCCCTTCCGGAACATGAATATGAAGATCGCGCTTTTCAAATAGAGATGGCTTTATACCAAGACTTACAGCGCGTGATCGTACATAACTAACTGCCGCTTGCACAGATTCTTGCATCACATCACCAAGTTTACCTGTAATTTGAATTTTACCTTTACCTGGGACCATGAGCGTTTCAATTGATAGTAAATCACCACCAACCTCTGTCCACGCAAGACCCGTTGTTGCACCAATTTGATCCACTTCTTCAACAACACGAAATTTAAATTTTTTAATACCCAAATACTCTTTAATATTGTCTTGGTTGACAATAATTTGTTTTAATTTTTTATCCACCGAAAGTGCGCGCACAACTTTGCGTGCAATTTTTGAAATTTCACGTTCCAAACTGCGAACACCTGCCTCACGTGTATAGTAACGAACAGTTGCCTCCAAAGCACTCGCCTCAATAGAAAGCTCTTTAACTTTTAAGCCATGTTGTTTCAGCTGTTTTGGTACGAGATAATTTTTAGCAATTTCAATTTTTTCATCTTCTGTATATCCTGAAAGACGAATAATTTCCATCCTATCTAGCAACGGTTTGGGCATATTTAACGTATTCGCGGTTGTGACGAACATGACATCAGATAAATCGTAATCAACTTCCATGTAATTATCACTAAATGCATTGTTTTGCTCAGGATCTAAAACTTCTAACAAAGCAGATGATGGATCACCGCGCCAATCTGAGGATATTTTATCAATTTCATCCAGCAAAAATAGCGGGTTTGATGTTTTTGCTTTTTTCATCCCCTGAATAATTTTACCAGGCATAGACCCAATATATGTTCTTCTGTGACCGCGGATTTCCGATTCATCACGAACGCCACCAAGTGCCATTCGTACGTAATTACGTCCTGTTGCCTGTGCAATAGATTTAGCAAGGGAAGTCTTACCAACACCTGGTGGGCCCACTAAACATAAAATTTGGCTTTTAATTTTACCAACACGTGCTTGCACTGCTAAGTATTCTAAAATACGTTCTTTAACTTTATCTAAGCCATAGTGGTCTTTATCTAAAGATTTCTCTGCTAAAACTAAATCTTTTTTAACAGCAGAACGCTTTTTCCAAGGTAAACATAGCAACCATTCAAGGTAATTACGCACAACCGAAGCTTCAGCAGAAGTTGGGCTCATTGTTTTTAGCTTTTTAAGCTCACTATAGGCTTTTTCTTCCGCTTCTTTAGATAACTTTGTCTTTTTAATATTTGCTTCAAGTTCAAGCATTTCATCTCGTGGGTCGCCATCAGCACCAAGTTCTTTATGAATTGCTTTGAGTTGTTCGTTTAAATAGTACTCACGCTGCGATTTTTCCATTTGGTTTTTCACGCGGCCACGAATTTTCTTTTCAACATTTAAAACGTTTAGCTCATCTGCAATAACAGTCATCAAATCTGTATAGCGGCTTTCAAGATCTAAATTTTCTAATAACAATTGTTTTTTTTGAATTTCAACAGGCAAATATGACGCTATTGTATCAACTAATTTTGTCAGATTATCTATCTGATGAAGGGTTAAAATAACATCCAAAGGAATTTTTTTATTCAACTTAATAAACTGTTCAAATTTTTCTATTAAAAGATTTGACTTTTTCTCACGCTGTTCTTTCGTAAGCTCTTCAACATTTTGTGTTTTTTGTAATGAAGCATCACCAAACAATATATCGTCTTGTTCTATCACATTATTCACTATAACGCGTGACTCACCCTCAACCAAAACCTTAATCGTACCATCAGGAAGCTTTAACATTTGCATAATTTTTCCAAGGGTACCAACTTTATGAAGGTCTTCTTGTTTAGGATCATCTGCATTTATTGTCTTTTGTGTCAGTAAAATAATATGGTCATACTTCCCGCTCATCACCATATCAAGCGCTGCAATTGACTTATCACGCCCAACAAACAATGGAACAACCATTTTGGGAAAAATAACAATATCGCGCAAAGGCAATACAGGTAAAGAAGTTGTTTTTTTTGTCATCACACTACCGTACGTAAATTGTTTTTTTAAATATCTTAGCTATAGTATACTCGGATCTTTCACAAAGAAATAGGCTGTTTCTATGAAAAAAGCCCCCTTAAAAATCTATAACCTAACCTGCTTTTAGATTATCAAAATTTTATTAACATATCATAAATTTTTTACAACAAGGCATTTATCAAGACAATAAACAGATAACAGTATATAATGTTTAACATATTATGGTAAGATGAGTCCAAATTAGATTTTTGATACCTATAATGCACAATGCCCAATAAAAACACATCCACTGTATTTACTTATATTAAAGGCTATATAGAACCTTTTAAACTTAAAGTTGCCTTAGCTATTATATCTGTTTTCATGTCCGCAAACGCCGTATTAAGTGGTGGATATTCACTACACTTATTTGTTAACGAAGGCATGCAACAGCATTCATTTTACGAAATACCCCTTATTTGGATGTCTTTATCTATTTTATTTTTAGCGTTAGCAAGTTTTGGTCGTTCTTATTATGCATCTTGGATTGCTATTCGTGTCTCTCATGTTTTGCGCCAAAAGTTGTTTGAAAAAATGCTGCATTTAGACGTCAATTTTTTCGAAAGTGCCAACACAAGTGATCTTGTAAAAAAGCTAACGGAGAACCTCTCTATGCTAGAGCACTACCTTGGCAAAGATGTGTCTGTATTATTGCGCAATATTTTATTATTCTGTGGTAGCACAACCATGATGATTTTAAGCACCCCTTGGCTTTTGGCCCAAACCCTTTTGGTTGTGTGTGTCTTTATTTTTCCACTTATTATACTTGCGCGTTACATAAAAAAAATAACCACAAAATCTCAAGAAAAAAAAGTAGCGTTAACGCATATATTGGATGAAGTGATTCACGGTATCAAAACTGTGCAAGCGTTTACAAAAGAAAATTTCTTCATAACTTCTTTTCAAAAGCACAACACGCAATCTTTTAATGCTGCTGAAAAATACATATTTTCAAAGTCAATTTTTGCGTTTATTATCATTATTTTAACCGCCTGTTTTATTGCCATTATTGCTTATTTTGGCCTACAAAAAATTAACGCAAATGAACTATCTCATGGTCAACTAGTCAGTTTTATTTATTTTTCAATCGTTTTGGCAGCATCTTTAGGCTCGTTCCCTGAACTTGTATCCAAAACAAAAGCTATTAACAGTGTTCTTGTCGCATTAAAAGAGTTAGAAGAACAAACCTCTGCCCTGGCCCACCCAGAAAATATAAAAAACCTGCCCATCAAAAGCCGTGGAATTGTTGCAATCCACAATGTGTCATTTTCTTACCCTACACATAGCAATCATAAAGTTTTAGAAAACATAACTTTATCTTTAGCACCTGGTGAAAAATTAGCAATCGTTGGTCCATCAGGCGCTGGAAAAACAACCCTGTTTTCAATATTGCTCCGTTTTTACGACCCGCAAGCGGGTACAATTCATTTTGAAGGTGTTGATTTAAAAGATCTTTCATTGACTGAACTTAGAAAATCAATTGCCATTGTGCCACAAGAACCTGATTTATTTTTTATGTCAATTTATGAAAATATAGCATATGGAAATCCCGATGCATCTGAAAGTGTTATTGAAGAAGCAATAGAAATGCTCAAGTTAAATGATGTGTTTAATAAATTACCGCATGGAAGAAACACGCTTGTTGGCAATAAGGGTGCACGGCTTTCAACAGGGCAAAAACAACGCATAAGCATGGCACGTGCTTTAATAAAGCAACCTCGTTTATTATTATTGGATGAAGCGACAAGCAATTTAGATGCATTATCTGAAAAAGTCATTCAAAATGCCTTAAAACAGATCATGGCGCGGTGTTCATCTATTACCATTGCACACAGGCTTAATACAATTCTATCTAGTGATGCAATCGCTGTAATGGAAAATGGGGCGATACGCGCCATTGGCACACATGCCGATTTGGTTGTAAAAGATGATTTATACAGAAAACTGGTATCTTTACAATTTAAAAATCAAAAATATGGATAATGATTTAACCTAAGCTGCATAAAAAGCAAAGACAGGACTTTCCTTTAAGAAAGATGACTTGTCAGCATAAAAGAAACGCTTGCACCCCATACCCATAAAATTTAAGATAAAATTAATCTTTTTATCTCATAGCGGAGTTCACACGATGAATCATCAAAAAACAAAAATAACAGCCCTTTTAGCATGTGGCTTACTATCAACTTCAATAGCGCAAGCAAAAGAACCCTTTACTGGTTTTTTTCTTTGCTTAAAGGCAGGTGGAGACTTGCTAACAGGAAAGAATAAATACCAAACACCTGCAGGTGAAAACGAATCAACACTTAGGAAAATGGGTATGTCATACGGCCTTGGTGCCGGTTACATGAAACTAACCTCATCCAAACTATTATTGGGGGGCGAAGTATATTATGAAGGCCGTTCACTTAAAGCAAAACAAAAAATGTCGACAACGATATTTGAGGGTGATTTAAATGTAAGTCATAAAAATTCTATGGGCCTATCTGGTATGGTCGGTATGGCAGCAAACCCAAAAATTATTGCCTACGGAAAATTGTCATTAGAATCAAACTTATTTGAGCTTAATTTTAAAAATCTAGCCCGTGGTGCAGAAGATAAAAAAATCACAAAACGTTCTTTTGGCATGTTACCCGGTGCCGGCATGCTTTATAAGCTAAATGATTCTATTCTTTTAGGCCTTGAATATTCTTTAGCAGTTTTAAAAGAAATTAAAACAAACCCAGGTTCGTCAATAACCAGCATATATAGCCCTTCTGAAAACAGAGTCTCTGCAAACGTGCGCTGGATATTTTAACAAAAAAAAGTGCTAAAATAAGGGGTATGCAAAAATGAGTGATACTAAACGGATAATGTCGTCTTTTATTTTAAAAATATTACTCCTTGTTTTTACCGTCATTACCCTTATTTTATGCATTTTGTACAGCCCGATCGGCATACTAACTGCCACTTACGATAGCGAACCTCAATCTTTTATTATTAAAAAGGGAGACTCTCTTCAAAAAATAGCGGTTAATCTAACACAGAAAAATTTAATAGCGCACCCCATTAGTGCATATATTGCAACCATCGCTTTAGGTAAGCGGGGTAAATTACAGGCAGGTGAGTTTGTTTTTAAGGGTAAAAACACCCCCATAGATATTATTAATACACTCTCTTCAAATGCCTACGCCTATCGATTTATTACAGTGACAGAAGGTATGTCTGTAAAGCAAATAGTTCAACTGCTGAAAGATACGAAATATTTAGAGGGTGAGATAATGACCATTCCAAAGGAAGGGTTAATTCTACCAGAAACTTACGCCTATACTTTTGGTGAAAACAGACAGATTGTTTTAAATAGAATGATTCTAGAAATGGAAAAACTACTAAAACAAGTAGATATAGAAATTTTTAACAATCCATATATTACAAGCCACCAAGATCTTTTAACCCTTGCATCTTTGGTAGAGAAGGAAACAGGCGTTGCTGGTGAACGTGCAGAAATTGCAGGCGTGTATCTGAACCGTTTGAAAGTGAATATGCCCCTTCAGTGCGACCCAACTGTTATTTACGGTATCACACAAGGTGAAAAATTACAGCGCCAATTAACACGCATTGATTTACAACAGCATACACCCTACAACACTTACACAAACAAAGGTCTTCCACCTGGGCCCATTGCTTGTCCTGGAAAAAATTCAATTTTAGCCGTTTTATCGCCTGCCCGTACGCAAAATTTATTTTTTGTTGCAAATGGAACGGGCGGTCACTCCTTTTCTAAAGACCTTAAAGGCCATAACCAAAATGTTGCTGCGTGGCGTAAAATTCAAAAATAAATACGATTTGTGCACATTTTTATAAGAAACAATCAGCAAAATATATAAAAATACATATCTGTGCATTTTGGTCGTCCAACGCCTATTCCACTTTTCCAATAGCTAGTATAAATGGGCCTTTTGTAGTTTTTGGTGACGATACGACCGTAATCCATTTTGGTATATCACCCAAAACCCACTTAAATATAACTGATTTTTCATTATGCAGGGCCTCTCTTGGTTCAAAGGCAATGAACTTAATGTCTCGTTTTTTAATAATATGTTTTATATCATCCAATTTCTCTGTTTCAAAAAACTTACGGGAATCTGCAATGCCGTAATTGTGTGTATAATAGCCACCCACCCCTTTATGTTTTGTAAACAATACAATATAAGGGCCATAATTTTCGGAGGTCATAATAGCAACAGATTTTTTTTCAAAATCAAACTTATAGCGCTGAATATATGTATGGAGAGAAATCTCTTGCCCTTTAGAAGCATCAATAAATTGACAGCGTTTTATTGCGTTTTCTTTGCAAAAATCAAGCGTTTCTTCTCCCTTTTTTTCATCCTTTTTTTTCAGATCTTCGACATCGGTGTTTTGATTATTATCAGCATCATTATCCTGAGATATTACACCATATTGTGCATAATCATCCATGGAAAAATAATAAGGTATATCAAGCCAAAGAAATGCACCCATTGCAAATATTGCGGAACTCAATTGCGATAAAAACAATTCTTTTTTATGCTTTATATAGTTTAAAATTCGTTCATAAGCATGGTGCGTCACGATACTGTGAAACCATTTGTATAATGGGTAAAGCATAATGAGCACAGATGGAATATAGTAATAAATATAACGCCATTTCAAAAGGTATAACACCAAAAAAACTCCACAATTAATGGCTGTAAAAAAATAAAATTTGTTTTTATTATTCTTTAGCCCCCAATACACAATATTGATAAAAAATATAATGTGTATAATCATATTTTTGGGGGTTGAATTTCGAAACTCACCAACAGATTCTAGAATTTTTTGTGCTTCAGGTGTATGCGCATGATCATAAGCGGCCAAAGGTCCATGATAAAATCCTGGGAAGAAGTACTGCATAATACCTAAAGTAATAAGGGTACAGCCTGTTAAAAAACCAAGTCTAAACAAAGGCGTTTTCAACCCCACAATTGTGGTCATAAAACTCATTACTGTAGCGCATACAATAAGCACGCCATGAACAATGGATAGTCTGTCATGCTTAACGGTAAAATATTTTAGCAAAGGATGTTCCACCAAAATAAAAAGTAGTGTCGACAAACATATAGCAGACGCTACAGTTTGAAAAACGGCATTTTTTTTATTGATTAAGACCCGTAATGAATTGTTTTAAGCAGTCCCTCTTGTAAGGGTATGCGGGGGCTCCATCCCAAAAGGCGCTCTGCTTGGGTGATATCTGGGCGACGTCTTTTTGGGTCGTCCACAGGCAAGTCTTTATAAACAATTTGATTGCTAGGGTTTGTTAATTGTATAACATGCTCTGCAAGTTCACGAATTGTAAATTCAATGGGATTTCCTAAATTAATAGGACCAGTAATGTCATCATCAGCTTCCATCAAAGCAATTAAACCTTTTACCAAGTCATCCACATAACAAAAACTGCGGGTTTGATGTCCCTCACCATATATAGTTATATCTTCACCCCTTAACGCCTGGACAATAAAATTACTGACAACACGGCCATCATTACAGTTCATGTTAGGGCCATACGTATTAAAAATACGGGCAATTTTAATCTTCACGTTATGCTGACGGTGAAAATCAAAAAACAAAGTCTCTGCGCAGCGTTTACCCTCGTCATAACAACTACGGGGACCAATCGGGTTAACACTTCCGTGATAACTCTCTTTTTGGGGATGTTCTTGCGGGTCGCCATAAACCTCGCTTGTTGAGGCTTGGAGCACTTTGGCCTTTGTCCTGTTTGCTAAATCTAATATATTAATAGAACCATGAACATTTGTCTTGGTCGTTTGAACTGGGTCAAATTGATAATGAATCGGGGACGCTGGACAAGCAAGATTATAAATTTCATCAATTTCTAAAGACAAAGGAACCGTCACATCATGACGAATAACTTCAAAATGCGGATTATCTATAAGGCTTCTAATGTTATTTTTACAACCCGTATAAAAATTATCAACACAAATAACATCATACTTTTTTCTAAGCAGTGCCGCACATAAATGTGAACCAATAAAACCAGCACCGCCGGTAACTAAAATAGTTTTCATTTGCCATAAATTTTTGATTCTTTTTACCAGTATGACAACATAAAGATTAATCAACCCTTAAAATTAAAGCATACAATCATCTTCTTTATAGATAATGAACTTTTTTAAACTATCTATCTGCTCGCTAAAGGTTAACATATTTGTTATTGTATCAAGAAAACCCAATAAACAAATTCAAAATGAAGTATAAAAATATAACCCTTATTTTCGTGAAAATAATTATAACCACTGGTATTTTCTTCCTTCTAAAAGAAAAGGTTCAGCTATCTGAACTTTTGCCTACCCTCGAAAAAGTATCTATCTCAGGTATTATCACGGCATCTTCTATACTTATACTCAGTACTATCTTAACTGGATTAAGATGGTATTATGTTTTAAGATTTTGCCGCATTCAGACATCCCTAAAAAATGCAATATTTCAAATTTATAAAGGATTTTCTGTTTCACAAATAATGCCCAGTAATATTGGTGGCGACATATACCGCATACTGGCCATTCGTAAAAACGTAGAAAAATATAGGGATGCAACAGCGTTGGTTATGCTAGATCGTATCCTTGGCATGTTATCTATGCTTTTATGCAGTATGATGATGACGCCTTTTTTTATAAACATTGTAACAAAAGCCTCTATTAGAAAATTCATATTTTTGTTAGTTTTAACTGTGGTAATATTAATTTTGTGTTTATATTTTCTTAATCGATTTATAACAAAGAAAATCCCCATACTGCATCAGTTAATGCATTACGGCGCGCATCTTTTTAACACAAAAAATTTTCCTAAACTTATTTTTACAACATTATCCATCACTGTGTTATATGTATTTTCTGTTGCTATTTTAGCTAAAGATATCGGTATCATGATTGATTTTAAAATTTTTCTATTCGTAATCCCGCTTATTACGATTCTTTCAGTCATGCCAATTTCTTTTGCTGGCTGGGGCGTGCGGGAAGGATTAATGGTTTTGTTTCTAGGATTTTTTGGTGTTTCAAGTGAACAATCACTTATTTTATCCATCCTGTTTGGTGTTATCAACCTAATTGCAGCCATACCGGGTGCACTTATGTTTTTAACGTCAGCTAATTTATCCAGACAGACAACATAATTTATGCTAAAATGGCAAGGTATAAGTTATATTAAAAAATGTATAGGTATTTGTTCATGCCCCTCCCAAAAACCTCAAACATGATTATATTAAAAAGATTGTTCAATGAACATATCTTAAAGTATAAAAGTCGTTTACGTTATGCTTGTATTTGCATGATTATCGCGGCATTATCAAATGCTGCCCTCCCCTTTTTAATTAAAGGTGTTTTTGATGATGTTTTTACAAAAGGTGATATCACACAGCTTATCATATTTTGCAGCACTGTTTTATTTGCTTTTATATGTAAGGGTCTATCATCTTACGGCGAATCAGTTCTCATGACTTGGGTCGGTCAAAAGGTGATATCTGATGTACAAAACCGCTTATTTAAGCACCTCATGAAATTGGATTTACTTTTTTTCCATAATACAACAACAGGTGAACTTTTATCACGCTTTACAAACGATGTTAATTTAATGCGTAACGCTTTTGCAAACACGACACTAAGTTTAGGAAAAGATAGCATTACACTGATAGTCCTAATAGGAATTATGTTTTACCGGGACCCAACACTTGCTGCCATTTCTTTTTTTGTTTTTCCTGCAGCCATACTGCCCATTATTAAAATTGGCCGTCGTATGAAAAAAGTAACTTTTAATACGCAAGAAATAACAGCAGAACTTACAAATCAACTAACACAAACATTTCAAGGCATGCGTGTTATTAAGTCTTACAATACTGAAGCCATAGAATCTGATCGTGCAGAAGTCACAATTTCTAATATTTTTAGCCTTATCTATAAGGCAACACGTATTCGTTGTGCGGCCCATCCTATTATAGAAACTATAGGGGGCGTTGCAATCATCACAGTCATCGGTTACGGTGGATGGCAAGTTGCCCATAATGACCGGACAACTGGTGATTTTATATCCTTTATCTTAGCGCTTATTCTTGCCTATGAACCTTTAAAACGCTTAAGTAATTTAAATGCCAACCTGCAAGAAGGGCTATCTGCATCCTCAAGAGTTTTTGATGTATTAGATGTAGCGCCGCATATTACCTCACCAAGCGATCCTAAAGAACCCGTTGGAGATAAACACACTATAACATTTGATCAGACCACTTTTGTGTATGAAGGTGGCAAAGTAGCCCTTGATGACCTGAACTTTACAATTAAATCAGGGCAAACCGTTGCATTTGTTGGACCAAGTGGCGCAGGAAAGTCTAGCCTTATCAATTTATTACCACGCTTTTATGATGTAACCAAAGGCCATATTTTATATAACGATATTCCTTTAAATGCGTATGACTTAAACCTGCTACGCAAGCAAATGGGGCTTGTATCACAAGAAATAACCCTATTTGACATGAGTATTTACCAAAATATTGCCTACGGTGTTGAAAATGCAACAATGGAAGACGTTATTAAAGCTGCACAAAAAGCAGCTGCAGATGACTTTATTACAGAGATGCCTGATGGATACCAAACGATGATTGGTGAAAATGGCGTACGTTTATCCGGCGGGCAACGTCAACGCATTGCTATTGCCCGTGCCATGCTTAAAAATGCCCCCATATTATTACTGGACGAGGCCACATCTGCCCTTGATACAGAGTCAGAAAAAAAAGTTCAAGCAGCGCTTGATATATTAATGGAGGGGCGCACCACCCTAATGGTTGCCCACAGATTATCAACCGTCATTAATGCTGATGTTATTTACGTTTTGGACAAAGGCAAAATAGTTGAAAGCGGTGATCACCAAACACTTATTAACCATAAAGGTGTTTACGCAAATCTATGGGCACAACAAAGTCGTCAATAATCAAAAAAAACTTTATCAACCAAAATATAATTCTTTGCAGCTGATCATGAAAATACATTTCAAACGTATTTTAGCTATTTAAAGCACGCAGATAAATTATTTAAAATTTATCTAAGATCCACAATATGCTAAACTATAAATAACACTATTTTAGCTAAAGGATATTTTATGGAAATTATTTTTTCACCCACCCCAGAAGAAAAAGGTGTATTGGTTCTTCCGGTATGTTCTAAAAAAACATTACCCACATCTTCTGCAATGTATGATACGCAGACCTACGGGCACCTTTCAAAAGCCATGGATGCTGCAAATTTTTCTGGCAAAACTGATGAAGTGCTACGGCTATACGCGCCTGCAGGCACGAACTACAGCCAAATTGTATTGGTTGGTATTGGCGATACATCAACGCTTACACTTCAAAAGTTTGAAGAAATCGGCGGCACTATATTTAAAACAGTACAAAAAGAAACAAGCATCGTTGTTGATTTTTCAGATATTCAAAAAATTAAAAACTTAAAATCTTTTGAATGGAGCGCCCATTTAGCGGCTGGACTAGAGCTGAGAAGCTTTAAGTTTTTAAAATATAAAACAAAGAATACACAACATTTAGAATCAAAACTTAAAAATGTCACATTCAAAATCGCTGAAGATTCCCTAGCACAAGCAATTTTCAGTCAACTTAAAGCTGTGACTGAGGGCGTGTTTTTAACCCGTACACTTGTATCTGAACCGCCAAATGTAATTTATCCAGAAAGCATGGGGGATATTGCAAAAACACTATCCAAAATTGGCCTTAAAGTAGAAGTTTATAGCAAGAAAGATGTAGAACGTTTAGGGATGGGCGGGCTTGTTGCAGTTGGTCAAGGAAGCGCTAAAGAACCCAAACTAATTGTTATACAATGGATGAACGGCCCAAAAGACCAAAAACCAGTAGCACTTGTTGGAAAAGGTGTCACGTTTGATACGGGTGGTATATCAATCAAACCAGCTGCAAACATGGAACATATGAAATATGACATGGGTGGATCTGGCGTAGTTATTGGCCTTATGAAAACGCTTGCACTTAGAAAAGCAAAAGTTAATGTTGTGGGTGTTATGGCCATGGCAGAAAACATGCCATCAGGAACAGCTTATAAACCAGCAGACATTTTAACAACAATGTCAGGCCAAACCATTGAAGTACAAAATACAGACGCTGAAGGTCGATTAATTTTAGCAGATGCATTATGGTATGCTCAAGATCGTTTTAAGCCACAAGTGATGGTCGATCTTGCTACATTAACAGGGGCCGTTGGTGTGGCTTTGGGTGATCAGCATGCAGGTTTAATGTCTAATAACCACGAACTTGCTGCAAAATTATTAAAAGCAGGTGATGATGTAAACGAACCGATGTGGCGCCTACCCTTAACAGAAAACTATGATAAGTGCATGGATTCTGACGTTGCTGATATGAAAAATATCAGTGCAGGCGCAGGCGCAGGAACCATTACAGCAGGGCAATTTTTGCAACGTTTTGTGAACGACACACCCTGGGCACACATTGATATCGCCTTCATGGCATGGGACAAAAAAGGCAATAAGCCATTATGTGAAAAAGGTGCTACCGGTTATGGCGTGCGCTTACTGAACAAATATATAAAAGATTCTTTCGAATAAGGTCTTTTAAAAACAGGATGAGTAGGTGTGTTTTGGTGCCTACTCTCTTGCTTTTTTCCCCAAAAAGATTTAAATTATTTAAGTATTGAGGAGAGGTGGCCGAGTGGTTGAAGGCGCACGATTGGAATTCGTGTATACGGTACCCCCGTATCGAGGGTTCGAATCCCTTTCTCTCCTCCATTTTTACTGAAATCTTTTACCAGCACTGCGCTGTTAGTGAAGGCCCCCGTAAAGTTAGAAAACACTATTTATAAAACCGGTCTGCCACCAATAAGTGTCATAAACTTCAGTTAGATTTTGGATAAATAGGCAAAATAAGATCATACACTTGACATACTTACACCGTCATTAAACAACAGATAGTATGACGCATATTAAGTGTATTATTGGTGTTTGAACATGACAATTGCTTTGCACCGTTTTAAAAAGGGCTGCTCATTATAAAAATCAACGAACTTTTTGGTATATATATCAAAAACCCCTTGCAATAATTTCCTCAGCTGGGGAACACGGTAAGAAAATTTTTAAAGAAGTGGTCTCTGACAAAGTGACAGTAATCTAGCTTAAAAGTCTTGAAAATAAAAAAATTTATAATTGTGATACGACTCTTGCCAAGAAAATTTGAGGGTTCTATATCTTGGTCATGATGGAAGTATTGTTGTTGATGATACTATTTTTTCAAATCTTTCGGCTATTAAAGGCCTCAATACCCTGTTTTTTAAGAACTCACCTTGCTCCCTTATCCTAAAGTTTCCGCCAGACGTAACAAGCATTGGGGATGATTTTCTTAGTAGTTGCAGTGGGTTAACAGAACTTGATTTATCACCGCTCTTAAAAATTATATCCATTGGGGCCTATTTTCTTGCTGATTGTGCACATTTAACAACAGTTAAAGTAGCACGCGCACAATTATTGTTAAAAGAAAACACAGAGAGTGTAAGGGAAATAAAATGGAGACTTCCTAAACATATTCAAATCATAGAAGCGTAAACTTGGGTGATTGGTAGTTGCAGGTGTAATTTGAGATGATCCTTTAAGACTGTCTAAACTAAACTACGGCTTCTGATTCTAGCTTCAATATCACCCCTGAAATGCCGAACAAGACCTTGAATTGGCCATGCTGCAGCGTCACCTAGGGCGCAAATTGTATGGCCTTCTATTTTTTTTGATACCTCTAATAAATGATCTATGTCATCCTCGGATGCTTCACCCAACACAAGACGTTCCATCATACGCCACATCCAGCCAGTACCTTCCCGGCATGGAGAGCATTGACCACAACTTTCAACCATATAGAACTTACTAAGACGCGCAATTGTTTTGATAAGGTCGGTGGATTTATCCATCACAATAACTGCAGCTGTACCAAGGCCAGTTTGCACTTCTTTAAGAGCATCAAAATCCATAATAACAGTATCGCAAATTCCTTTTGGAATCATCGGGCATGATGCCCCACCGGGAATAACCGCTTTTAAATTATCCCAACCACCACGAACGCCGCCTGCGTGTTTTTCAATTAATTCTTTTAAGGGTATACCCATAGCTTCTTCAACAGTACAAGGGTTGTTTACATGGCCTGATATACAAAAAATTTTAGTACCTGTATTGTTCGCGCGCCCAATACCAGCAAACCATTCGTGCCCACGCCTTAAAATTGTAGAAATAACAGCGATGCTTTCAACATTGTTTACAATTGTTGGGCAACCATATAACCCAATCATGGCTGGAAATGGTGGCTTCAAACGTGGCTGCCCCTTGCGCCCTTCTAAACTTTCAAGAAGCGCTGATTCTTCACCACAAATATAGGCCCCTGCCCCACGCTGAATATAGATATCTAAATCCCAACCAGATTGCGCCGCATTTTTACCCAGTAACCCGGCATCATAAGCATCATCAATAGCTTGCTGTAAAACCTCTGCTTCACGATAATATTCGCCGCGAACATATATATAACAAGTATGCGCATTAATTGCGATACTTGCATATAAGCACCCCTCTAATAATTTATGGGGTTCGTGGCGCAATATATCACGGTCTTTACATGTGCCTGGTTCGCTTTCATCGGCATTTACAACCAAATAAACTGGCAACTGTGAATCCTTAGGAACAAAAGACCACTTCATACCTGTTGAAAAACCAGCCCCACCACGCCCACGAAGGCCCGATGCCTTAATATTTTCAATAATTTTATCAGACCCCAAAGATGCAATATTTTGAACTTTATCCCAATCGCCACGTTTTTGGGCTTCTTTTAAGTGCGGTGAGTGTTCCCCTTGAAGGTTCGTAAAAATTCTGTCTTTTTTATCAAGCATAATCAGATTCTTTATTTAATGTTTTGTTTATAAGAGCCAGGCTTAATTGGCTTACCATCTTTTAAGGTATTAATAATACGTGTTGTACTCTCCACATTTAAATCTTCAAAGTAATCATCACCAATTTGAACAACAGGTCCATTCACACAGGCCCCTAAACATTCAACCTCGTCCAAAGTAAAAGTATTATCTGGTGTTGTTTGGCCCACTTTAATATTCAGTTCATTTTCAAAGGTATTTAGAACTTCTTCAAAGCCCAGCAAGCAGCAAGGAACCGTTCCACACAGCTTAATGTGATGTTTACCAATAGGCTTTAAATTAAACATTGTGTAAAAGCTTGCAACTTCATATACCTTAACAACAGGCATTTTTAAAAAGTCTGCAATATACTCAATCTTTGCATTCGACAACCAACCTTTTTGACCCTCAGCGTCTTCTTGTCGCTGCGCCAAATCTAATAACGCTTTAAGTGCGCTACGTTCTTGGCCTGCAGGATATTTTTGAATATATTTTTCAGCTTTTTTAATATTTTCAGCGTGAAAAATAAAAGGTGTCTGTGTCGTCATCTATCAATTTCCCCAAAAACAACATCTAAAGAACCAAGAATTGATACAACATCAGATAACAAATGCCCTTTAGATAACTTATCTAACGCCTGCAGTGCTGGAAACCCTGGCGCCCTAATTTTACAACGGTATGGCTTATTACTGCCATCTGAAATTAAATGAATGCCAAACTCACCTTTAGGTGCCTCAACAGCTGCATAAATTTCCCCCTTAGGAACATTAAAACCTTCTGTATAAAGTTTAAAATGATGAATAAGTTCTTCCATATTTTTTTTAATAGCAGGTCGTTTTGGCGGCGCAATTTTAGGATCATCAATCATAACAGGGCCGTCTTGAATACGGTCTAAACATTGCTGGATAATACGCAATGATTGGCGCATTTCTTCCATACGCACTAAATAGCGATCGTAACAATCGCCCCTTTTGCCAACTGGAATATCAAAATCAAATTCTGCATAATTTTCATAAGGGTCTTGTTTACGCAAGTCCCATACATGACCACTTGCCCGAAGCATAGGTCCCGAGAATCCCCACTCTATAGCTTGGTCATAAGTTGCAATACCAATATCAACGGTTCGCATTTTAAAAATACGATTCTCTGTAATCAAACTTTCAACATCATCCAGACAGTTTGGCAATCTATTTATGAATTGTTGAATATCTTCTAATATACCATCATTTGGCAAATCTAAATGAACACCGCCCACACGAAAATATGCAGCATGCATACGTGATCCAGATGCACGTTCATAAAAATTCATAATATGTTCACGTTCTTCAAACATCCATAAAAAAGGCGTCATAGCCCCAACGTCTAAGGCGAAGGTTCCTATATTTAAAAGATGATTTAAAATTCGTGTTAATTCAGAAAATAATACACGAATATACTGCGCACGTTTGGGTACCTTAACTTTAAGCAACCGTTCAGCCGCTAAAACAAAGGCGTGTTCCTGATTCATGGGTGAAACATAATCAAGCCTATCCATATACGGAATAGCCTGCAAATATGTTTTATGTTCTATTAATTTTTCAGTACCACGGTGCAAAAAACCAATGTGCGGATCTGCACGTTCAATAATTTCACCATCAAGATCAAGCAATAAGCGCAAAACACCATGGGCCGCGGGATGTTGGGGGCCAAAGTTTAAGGTTGTTTTACGTTTTTTTTGTTCTTGTTCTACCATGTAACGTGCATCATATAAATGTTATATAAATGTTAGCATAAACTTATAAAAATAGCAGCTGACACAAGAAGGAAATTTCCCTCTACATATAAAGTTAAGTTTTTGCTATACTGAAACAATATTGTAATAAATGACACAGTAAAATGCAAAAATTTGATGAATTTATGAATGATGTCCAAGAGGATATGCGTCACGCCAAAATAGAAAAATATTGGAAAAAATACGGCAAACAAAGTGTGTTTGCTTTAACGGTTATCCTTGGTGCTGCCGTTGCACATACTTTATATAAGAATCATCAAAGCAAATTAAACTTAGAAACATCTAAAAAATTTATTGCTGCACAAAATTTTATTGCATCAAACAACCTAAACGATGCCATCACGATCTTTAAGGATTTATCAGAAAGTGGCACTGGGTTTTATAAAGTACTAAGCCTGTTTAGCCAGGCAGGCTCTCTATTGAAAAAAGCAACACAAGAATCAACAGCAGAAGCCGTTCTTATCTTTCAAAAAATAGAAAATGATACCAAGATTGATAAAATGTACCGTGAACTTGCAGAAATTTTACGTTTTGGCCATGAGATTAATATATTAACAAATTCTGATAAAGCATTAGATGTGATTCGCTTACGCCTAGATAGCCTTATTAAAGAAAAAGGCACCTGGTATTATTTAGCCTTAGAATTAAAGGGTGTTATTTTACATAAAGTTGCAGCATATTCTGACGCTGCTGACGTTTTCTTAACCTTAGCCCAAGATAAAGATACGCCAAATGCACTTAAGCTTAGGGCACAACTGATGACACAAGTTCTTGCATCAAAATTAAGTATCTTAAAAAAGAAATAGGTTTTACATAATGAAATTTTATTTACTAACAACATCAGCACTTTGCTTATTAGCTTCCTGTACAACACAAAAAGACCCTTTAAAAGGAACACGCGAAGATTTTATTGCATCAGGAACTTTAAAGCCCTGCCCATTACTTAAAGACAAAATAGTCATGAGTACGTATCCAAAATCCGTTAATCAGTGGCCAGTTTCAGATAAAAATTTATCGCACCTTCAACTTGATATTGAAGCACCAAAAGCATCCAAATTTCTTTGGGACACAAGTATTGGAAAAGGTCTTGCGTCGGGTTTAAGCTTAATGCCAAATATGGTTGCAAACAGCACACACGTTTTTACGATGGATACTTCAGGTAACATTTCTTCGATCAACCAAAAAGACGGAAAAGCTGCATGGTCTACTCTGCCCTCAAAACAACTAGACAATACTTTAGCTGGTGGTTTAGCAATTGAGAACGATACCCTTATTGCGACGTCATCTTCTGGAGATATAACAGGTATAAGTACAACAGACGGTAAGCAGTTATGGCAAGTTAATGTAGAAAGCCCTATTCGTATTGGTGCCACAACACATGCCGGAAAAGCATATATTTTAACTGTATCAAATGAATTAATGACGATTGATATAGCGACAGGAAAAATATTATGGCAGCACCAAGGCATCAATGAATTTTCAGCTATTTTAGGTGGTGCAAACCCTGCTGTTAGCGGGTCAACTGTAATTGCTGCCTATTCTTCTGGCGAATACTATGCCCTTAATACAAGCACCGGCGATGTTTTATGGTCAGATACCTTAACGGCAGCACTGCGGTCAGATACAGTATCCAGCATTACGCACATTGTCGCAAGCCCCGTTATAAATGACAATACTGTCTATGTAATGAGTCATGGCGGAAAAATGGTTGCAACAGACATTAAAACAGGCAATCGTAATTGGCAACAAAATATTGGCGGCATTAAGACACCCCTTGTCGTTGGAGACTTTATATTTGTTGTAAGCGATCTTGATGAGCTTATCTGTATGGATAAAAAAACAGGAAAACCAAAATACTCAGTAAACCTTAGGGCATATAATGCAACAGACAGTGCATTAAAATTAAACTTTTCAGCGCCCCTACTTGTCAGCGGGGAAATATTAATAACAACATCGAACGGTGAACTGTTATATCTCTCTCGGCAAGATGGCAAATTGCTAAAATCTTATGCTACAGATCAAAAAGTACAAAATGGGCCTATTATTGTGAATGGTAATTACTTTTTATTGTCGAATGATGGAACATTAAATGCTTACAAATAGGGCTAGATAGTGGATAAAAACAAAAGACAACAAAATATTATTATTTTAATGATCATTATTTCTGTAATGATTGTTTTGTTTGGAATTGGCTTTTTAAGAATTGGGGGCAGGTCACTCCCCCAACAGAAAAAAAGCATACTTCCAGGCATTGCAAAAATCATCAACACACAGCTAAACGATAAAAAATAGTCAGGCCCCATTCACGTGAAAAAAAAACATTCTATTCGCAACTTCTTGCTAGCTAGTTCAGTTTTAGTGGCCCTTTTTGTTGTATTTTGGCCCACTGTTCAACAGAAACTAGAAAAAACGACTGTTAGCTCTGCCTTAGATCTGATCCAAAATGGTGCACAAAATATTAATTATCAAGGAACAGATCATAAAGGTGTGACATATAGTGTTTCTGCAAAAAACTTGAAGATCATATCTGAAAACGAATATGTACTAAAAGAAACAACATTGTTTATAACTTTAGTGAACAAAAAGACGATTACACTGTATGCAGATCATATAATTTTTAAAAAAGCAAAAAAAATAGCCACCCTTACAGGAAATGTATATTTAAAAACAAGTGATAATTTAGACCTAAAAACAAACAGCGCCAAAGTGTACTTAGACAAGGGCTACGCTGAAGGAAAAGAAGCTGTTGATTGCATAAAAGGCGACACACACATTAAGGCAACTGGTTTTAAAATGAACGATATTAGTGGTGAAGTTACCTTTAAAGGAAGACCAATTTTTACAAAGATATCATAAATATGTCAAAGCCTGTTCTACTCTGTATACTTGATGGTTGGGGAATTTCTTCTGAAGAGGGAGACAACCCTATACATGAAGCAGGTGTACACTTTAAAGATTTAACACAAAAGTATGCCTATACAACGTTAGAAGCATCTGGAACAGCTGTTGGACTGCCTAAAGGGCAAATGGGAAATTCCGAGGTAGGGCATGCCACCATTGGTCTTGGTCGTGTTATCAAGCAAGACCTCATTAAAATTTCAGATCTTATCCAATCTGGTGCATTATTTAAACACCAAGATATTGATCTTTGTACGACAGATCTTAAAAGAACATATAAAACCTGCCATGTTATGGGGCTTCTCTCTCCTGGCGGGATACACGCGCATCAAGACCATATTGAGGAAATCATTCATTACCTTATAAACGTTAAAAATATAAAAGTTGCCTTTCATGCCTTTTTAGATGGCAGAGATACCCCGCCAAAATCAGCCAAAATATACCTTAAAAAGCTTCTTGACCGTTTTAAAAATTCAGGAAATTTTATGCTGGCCACACTGTCTGGTCGGTATTTTGGAATGGATCGCGATAACAGATGGGACCGCATCGAACAATTTTACAAAGCGGCAACACATGCAAAGGCAACAAAATTTAATGATCCGCTAGCCTACATTCAAAAATCCTACGAAGAGGGAACGTTTGATGAATTTATCAAACCCGCTTGTAACAGCCAGTATACCGGCATGCATGATGATGACGCTTTATGGGTTGCAAATTTTAGATCTGATCGTGTGCGCCAAATTTTAGAAGCCCTTTTGCTATCTGATTTTAAAAACTTTAAACGTGAACAAAAACAAAAATTTTCACATGTTTTGGGCATGAATGCTTATTCGCAAGACCTTATGCAGAATTCGCAACTAAAATCTTTACTTAGACCAAACAATTGTAATCAGTCATTAGGTCAAATTATTAGCCAAAATAACCGTCGGCAATTGCGCATAGCTGAAACAGAAAAATACCCACATGTGACATATTTTTTTAATGGGGGTACAGAAACTCTATCCCCCCTTGAACAACATAAACTTATTCCATCCCCTAAAGTTGCAACGTATGATTTAAAGCCTGAAATGTCGGCGAAAGAAGTTTACGAATATACAGCAGAAGCTATTCAAAATAACAAACAAGACTTAATCGTTCTTAATTTTGCCAATGCAGATATGGTTGGACACACCGGAAAAAAAGAAGCAATTTTAAAGGCTGTCTCAACACTAGATACATACATTCATCAACTATCAAAGATATGTATAGAAAATAATTGGATCATGATCATTTCCGCTGATCATGGCAATGCAGAGCAGTTAACTGACACAGAAAATAATCAACCTCACACAGCACATACAGTTAATAAGGTACCCTTTCTTATTATAGATAAAAATGTTTATAATCTAAAAGATAATGGTTCACTTTGTGATATTGCACCAACAATTTTAACCTTAATGAAAATAAATCAACCTGACGAAATGACAGGACAATCGCTCCTGATATGATGATATACCTTATGTTTAAAAATTTGCTTATAATCACGTTGTTACTAACGTCTACTTTACAATTGACGGCTGGAAAAAATAAAAAACTATCGCAGGAAAAAGTCATTGCACTTGTTCAAAAATTTGAAAAAAATAGCTGCATTAAAGAAGTAGAGCTGGTAAACCTAAAAGATATTAGGCTGCAGTTGAAAAAACATGAACACCATGTTCGACGCCATCAAAAACAACTGACGAACTTGATTGGTAAACTATATCAGTTTAGTGAATATTCCAAAGGTGCATCTATTTTAGCAGCACCTTCTGCATCTAAAAATTTATGGCAAACTCTATCTGTTGTGGGTCATCTGAATAAAACAATGACCAATCAACAAAATAATTTACTTTCATTTTTTCAAAAATATCTGTCTTTACGTCAAAAACATACCGATTCACTTAAAAAAATACAAGAAATTGAGAAAACAAAATTAACACGCAATAACATCATACAAAAAATTAAATCCCTGTTTCATGAGGATTTAATTTTTATAAAAGCGGTTGAATCGGCCCTTAGAAAACATAAAGCATCAGACTTGAATGAAATTTTAAGTGCTTTATTAACGCTTCATTTAACAGATGGGGAAGAAGTAAATTTAAATATTATGCGCCCCTTAAACTGCCCCTTAAATATGACGCTTGCACAACCAAACACGACACAAGGAAAACTTATTGTAACAGAATCTAACTTCTGCAAAGCACCTATGGATGCAGTTGTTGTTTATGCTGGAACAATATCAGGACGCAATGCCCTGATATTACAATATAATCCTTTTCAGATCGTATTTTGGGGACTGGAAGATACATACTGTAAAGTTGGCGATCTTATTAAACCAGGACTTCCCATCGCTTGGGTTGAAAAAGATTGTGAAGTGACTTTTGAACTATATAAAAATGGTATCAATGTAGACCCCCTACCTTATATGTAGGTTTCACTTAGGCAATTTGAAAAAATCTATATTTTCAAAAGTTTCTTTTAATTTTTTTTCAGCATCTATCTTAGATATTTTCACACCTAATTCTGTTAAGGATGTCATATTAAATTCTTTAATTCCGCAGGGTACAATCCCTTTATAGTGAGACAAATCCGGATCTATATTCAGACAAAAACCATGCCATGTGATCCATTTTTTTACACGCACACCAATGGCTGCAATTTTTTTTTCCTGCCCTTTGTGCAGCACCCAAACACCAACACGATCTGCGCGCAGAAATGCTTCAATACCAATAATCTTTAAAAAACGAATAATCCATTCTTCCAGCGCTTGAATATAGGCTTTTATATCTTTCTTGTAATGCCGTAAATCAAACATACAGTACCCTATCAGTTGCCCTGGACCATGATAAGTAAACTGCCCCCCACGACCCGTTTCATATACAGGAAATAGTGGGTTTAAAAGATCAGCATCTTTCGCACTTGAACCCTTTGTATACACAGATTCATGTTCTAAAAACCAAATTTTATCCTGTGCATTGTCATGAATAATAGCCTCAACATATTGCGCCATTTCAGATACGGCATCTAGATAATGTACACAAGGTGTGCTCACAAAATATGGGCCTATTCTAGCTATAGCTTTCTTCTTTCATATATCTAGCGTGCCACAATTGGAAGACGATTAGATGCCAGATTGTGCGTTCAACGTAACCATCTTTATGTAATTTAAATTTGTCACCAAATATTTTTTTCTTAATTTTAAGGCATGTAGAGTGACCTGATTCTTTGAAGAAGCATTCGGTGAGGCACTGAATTTCTTTAACATTAAATACCCCCTGCTTTTCTATATAGTCTACAGATAGATAGTCATGAATAAGATATTGCAGGTCATCACGAAGCCAATCATATATAGGAATACCAAAACCCATTTTTGGTCGGTCAATCATTTTTTTTGGAATATAGTTCTCAAGAACTTTTTTTAAAATATATTTCTTGTTACCATCTTTATATTTCATGTCGTGGGGAATTGTAAAAGAATGCTCTACCACACGGTGATCGTCAATAAATGGGGGGCGCGATTCTAATGAATATGCCATAGATGCCCTATCGACTTTTGTTAAAATATCATCAGGAAGATATGTAACCATATCTTGCAGCATGTTTTTTTCTTGTAAATTATCAGTTGCTTGCATAATATCTTCATACGCATTATTAAACTTATGTGTGTGATTTTTAATCAACGGAAAATTATGAATAAAGTTCAGATATGCAGAATTTATCACATTATGATTATGAGTAAGCTCAAAAAACTGTTTGTATTTACTATTTTTTGTCAGCATTGATACAAAGCATTTAAAGAACGGAATTTTATTGGCTATTTTAGCGTAGGGTATAAACTTTTGCAGCCTTAAAACATCATCATAGCGACCATAACCACAGTATAGTTCGTCTCCACCATCGCCCGATAGCGCAACGGTTACTTTTTGTTTAGCCATTTGACTAACAAGCATTGTTGGTAATTGCGAAGCATCGGCAAAAGGTTCATCATAGTATTCAGGAATTTTGGGTATCAACTCTTCTGCTTTTTTAATGGGAAGATACAGCTCATGATGATCTGTGCCTAAGTGCGCTGCAATTTCTTTAGCGTACGGTGCCTCATTAAATGCAGGTTCATCAAAACCAATTGTAAACGTTTTAATTGGTTGTGTTGATTGTTTTTGCATCAATGCAACGACAAGCGATGAATCGATACCACCACTTAAAAACGCCCCTAAAGGAACATCACTAATCATACGGTCTTTTATAGAAGCGGTTAATACCGTATCTAAATCATGAACAGCATCTTTTTCTGATTGTTCTTTAATCTGCCTTTGTTCAAATTTATCTTGCACACTCCAGTATGTGTGATGCTGGATAACACCTTTATTAAAGTGTAAGTATGACCCAGGTTTTAATTTATAGGTATTTTTAAAAATTGTATGGGGCGCAGTAATATAGCCATGATACAAAAACAGGGATAGCGCATGTAAATCAAGCACCTTTTTAAAATCAGGATGCACCATGATTGGCTTTAATTCACTGCCAAAAATAAGACCCTTTTCATTTTCATAATAATAAAGCGGTTTCACGCCCATACGATCACGAATAAGATAAAAATCATCTGTTCGTTTATCGTATAAAGCAATGGCGAACATGCCGTTCATATGGTTAATAAAATCTATACCCCATTCAAGATAAGCCTGGATAATAACTTCCGTATCTGTATCAGATTTAAAAGTATATCCTTTTTGAGTAAGTGTTTTACGAACGTCTTTAAAATTATAAACTTCACCATTAAATACCACCACAACTTGTTCATCAGGTGAAAACATTGGCTGATGACCAAGGGGTGATAAATCAACAATAGAAAGGCGCCTATGGGCTAGACCAATTTTATAGTTTTCATCATAGTCTGCTAAAAATTCCCCACTATCATCAGGCCCCCTATATGCAATAGAGTCATTCATTCTTTTTAAAAGACTAAGATTAGAATCGCCCTTATATATAAAACCTGAAATACCACACATTATGGTCTATTTCTTTTTGAAAATAAATTCATTACACCCAAGACCACCGGCGCACGTTTTTAAATACTCAAGTTGAAAATCTTTTTCTTTGAAAAAATGAAAAACTTGTTCAGGCTTTGCCGTTTCAAAAGGGTATCCACCAACCCAATCAACCACATCGTGCCAAGCCGACATACCACGGTTTTCTTTATAAGCGCACCATGTTTTTAATGGATTTCCACAGCGTAAAAAGTCTTTTACAAAAGTAATTGTCCATTGGCGAAACAAAGTGTATGTGGTTAATATAGAGCGCATTAAACTTCCTGAATTTGTATACTTCTTCTTAATCCAAGTCCACCTGCGCGTTGCACTTCCCTGATCATTATAGATAGAGATAAATAAAGTGCCATCTTTTTTAACCATATTTGAAACATTTTTAAAGGCTTCATACATATGCCCTGTGTGATGAAGCTCCCCCCAAGAATAAAGAACGTCAACTTCTCCAAACTGTTTTAAAAAATCTTGATCAAGAACAGATCCTTGTTGCACTTGCCACATCGCGTCATCTGTGCAGTATTTTTCCTTTAAATATTTTGTGCACGCAACAGAATCTGTATCGTAATCAAAGGAAAGAACCTTAGCACCTAGTTTATAAGCAGCCAAACTGAATAAACCACTACCAGAACCGGCATCTAGAACCGTTAACCCAGTCATATCAGACAGACCCGTTTTTTCTGTAAAACTTTTAACAGCTTCCGCAATACGTTCTTCATTTAATGTATTTAAAAAATTCGCCCAATTCTTACCAAAAGCAAATCGTTCTTTTGTATCTGTAATTTTTTCATTTGTCATTTTAAGTCCTTATGTATATTTATGATATTGTTGATACCACTTCACCCAATTTTCTAGACCAACTTTAAGGTCTGTCTTTGGTGTAAAATTCAAATCAATTTGTGTTTTTTCAATATCTGCAAAAGTTGATACAACATCACCGGGCTGCATATCATGAAGATCTTTATTTGCTTCTACGCCTAAAACATTTTCTAGGGTTGAAATAAAATCAATCAGCTGAATTGGTTTATGGTTGCCGACATTATATACTTTATAAGGGGCATCACTAATTGCAGGGTCTGGATGCACCGTTTCAAAGGCTTTATCAGCTTCAGCTTTTTTATCCATCGCAAGAATGGTGGCATCGGCTATATCACCAACGTAAGAATAGTCACGGTTCATCTTTCCATGATTAAAAACCTTAATAGGATCACCATTTAAAATTGCTTTTGTAAACAACCACGGAGACATATCTGGACGCCCCCAAGGCCCATAAACTGTAAAATACCTAAGGCAAGTAATAGGCATTTTATATAAATGGCTATAAGAATGTGCCATCAGTTCATTTGATTTTTTTGTTGCCGCATAATAACTTACTGGATGTTCACAGTGATCATGAACAGAAAACGGTACTTTCATATTCGCACCATAAACACTAGAACTGCTTGCATGCACGAGATGTTCAACCTGTTGTTGACGACAACTCTCCAAGATATTTGAAAATCCAACCAGGTTAGACTGCGTGTAAACTTGTGGATTAGTGAGCGAATAACGAACCCCAACTTGGGCTGCTAAACTAATAACACGGGCTGGCTTAAAGCTAGAAAAAATATCGCTTAGTTTCTTGGCGTCAGCAATATCTGCTTCAATAAATGAAAAATTTGGATAAGTCTGTAAAATTTCAAGACGTGCATGCTTTAATGTCTTGTCATAATAATCATTTAGGTTATCGATACCTAAAACTGTATCACCGCGTTTTAAAAGACGTTCAGCAACATGAAAAGCAATAAATCCAGCAGATCCTGTTAACAATACGTTCATATTTGATCTCCTGTTTTTTGAATGTTTTCTAATAATCTATCCCACTTAGAATATATTTTATCCTCACTATAGTCTATGGATATTTTTTGTGCCTGAATGGATAAGTGTTTTCGAAGGCTTAAATCTTTTACAAGTATGAGCATCTGATCATATAGGCCATCCACATCTTTTTGTTTGAAAATTATTCCATTGTCATTATGTTGAATCACATCCACATTACCGGAACAATCTGAACCAATTACAGGCAAACCAATTGCCATAGCCTCACATAAAGCATTAGGGAATCCTTCATAAAGGGATGGAAATACGAACATATCGGATTTAAATAGTTTTTGGTCAATATCAGCAGTTGTTCCTGGTAGAAAAATACAATCCGTCAGGTTCAGATCCAAAATCAGTTTTTCTAAATTAGCACGTTCGGGGCCCTCTCCATAGATCGTCAGCTTTAAAGTGGAGTATTTTTCTTGTAATTTAGCAAACGCTTTAATTAAAGTTACATGATCTTTTTGTATGCACAATCGGCCAACAGCAATAATATGTTGAACGTCCTCCGAAACTGCATAATTTTTGTATTCAGGGGTATTCACAGGATTTGGAATAATTACAGCATGGTCTTGAATCGATTTTGGAAAAAAATCTAAAGCACTTTGTGTTTGTGCAACTAAAGCAGATGCGCAGTGATATAGGCTACAGCGTAGCTTATTAAAAAGCTTCTGAATTTTTATTGGATATAATATATGATATTTAGGATCAATACGCTCTGACACAATAGTTGGAATACCTAACTTATATCCAGCTAGTAATGTTGCAACATTAACTGTTTCCATAAAAGAAATAACCACGTCTGGAGATCGTTTTTTAAAAGTTGATCTTAGTGTAAAAAGGCTTTTTACTATATTTTTCAATCTAATCAATTTAGACTCATTAAAATTTAATTGATTTAACGGCAATTGAGTAATACGTTCATCTAACGTATAAAAGGGTTTTTCAGATGGTGGCACAAACGTAATAAGTGTAACATTATGCCCTTTAGATGCAAAATAATTTGCAAGCTTTGACATAACGCGTTCAGCACCGCCAGAGCGCATGGTTGAAATAACAAGTGAAATATTGTGTTTTCTAAACATCTAAACGTTGTCTTTATACCATTGAATAGAAAGCTCTAACCCTTTATTTAAATCAATTTTTGGATCATACTTTATCTTTTTAATTGCTTTTGATATATCGGCATTGGAATGCTTAATATCCCCTACTCTATCGGCCCCATACACTGGCTGTATATTTTTACCCAGCAATTCACAAAGTTTTTTATAAAGGTCGTTTAAGAATTCACGACCACCATAGGCAATATTGTAAGCGTCCCCACATGCATTTTCTTCTGCCAAACAGGCCTTTAAGTTTGCATCAACAACATTATCTATATAAGTAAAGTCACGCGACTGCTGACCGTCTCCATTAATAGTTGGTGCTGTATTTTCTAGTAGTTTTTTAACAAACAAAGGTACGACCGCTGCATAAACAGAATCCGGGTCTTGCCTTGGCCCAAACACATTAAAATAACGCAGACCTATGGTTTGGAGGCCATATACCCTACGGAAATTATTTGCATACAATTCATTGATAAATTTTGTAACAGCGTAAGGTGATAACAATTCACCTTCAACACCTTCTTTTTTAGGTAAAGTCTCCTCATCGCCGTAAACTGCTGATGATGATGCGTAAACAAAACGTTTCACATTATTATTCGTTGCAGCTTTTAGCATATTGATAAAACCCGTTACATTCACATCATGTGACGTCATCGGGTCATCAATGGACCGCGGAACTGATCCAATCGCAGCCTGATGCAAAACATAATCAACACCTATGCAGGCACTTTGGCACGTTGACCGATCACGAATATCGCCAGTTATCACAATCAAGTTTTTATGACCTTGATGATGTTCAAGATTACGAACTTTCCCACTTGAATAATTATCAAGCACAACAACACGCATATTTAAGGCCAAGAGTTTATCAACAAGATGAGAGCCTATAAATCCAGCACCACCGGTCACTAAAAATTTTGAATTTTCTGGGAAATTATAAATGTGTGTCATATGAAATTCTTATAGAGATAAAATAAATATTAAAAAAAGAGCAAATAAATAAAAGATAGAGTAAAAAAACAAGCTCATAGCGTGCTTCTTTTTTATACTAACAAGAAGTGCCGTTGCAAAATACATCCATATAACATTTAACATACCAACACTTCCCCATGAAAGCGTAGACGCACCGCGTAATATTAAAGGAAAAAAACTTGTTAGTGTGGTTAACAAAGCATAAAAATAAATTGCTTTTACAGTATATAGCGAACCTTTAGTATTGAGAAGAACCGGAATATTTGCTGCCTTATAATCATCTTTAATATTAAAACTCAGTGCCCAAAAATGCGCAGGTGTCCACAAAAAAATAATTAAAAATAAACTTATGGCAAATAAATCTATGGGGGCTGCTAGAGTGTACCCAATCATTGGTGGAAAGGCCCCAGCAGCACCACCGATAACAATACTTTGATCTGTATTTGGCTTTAAAATAACCGTATAAAAATAAGCATAATAAAAAATAGTAAAAGCTAAAAATAGGCAAGAAAAAAGCCCAAAGGATAATTGCATCAAAATCAAAGACAACACACTTAAAACAATCCCAAAATTTAGTGCTTCTTCTTTAGAAATACGATTTGATGGTAACGGACGATTTTTTGTTCGTATCATCATAGCGTCTGTTTTTGCTTCATACCATTGATTTAAACAACCCGATGCACCCGCGCTTAACGCAATAGATAAGATACCTGAAAATGCTAAGAATGGATGAACAGAATAAGGTGCTAAGATATAACCACAAAAACTTGTAAAAATCACAAGCGTCATAACACGCGGCTTTAATAATGAAAAATAGTCCAATACACTTGCCGACTTTGCGTAACCAGCAATGACAGAATTAGTTTCGGTCAACGTACTTCCATTATATAACTTAGAAGACACAAAAAAAGCTCCTTTAATCTTTTAGCAAACGTTGTAGCCAGTTTTTACGCGTTTTTTTTTTAGATATATCATCAGACGAAGAATCTGTATTGACTACTATTTCAGGTTTATTTTCAGGAGTTTTTACAATTGGATCTATAGCTTTTTGTTCTGCTGTATTATTTTTCGGTTTGTGTTTGTGGTGTGGACGCTTTTTTTGTCTATTGTGCTGAGGTTGTTTTTTTTCAGTAGGTTCATCTTCCGTTGTCGTATCGTCATTTACTGACAAGTCTTTAGCTGGAACAACACTCTCATCACTTCGTTGCTGAGGGCGCTGTTTATTCTTATTTTTATTGTTATTTTTTTTGCGGTTATTTTGTTGTCTTGCCTCAGAAACTTCACTATCATCTGCAGGTTTTTCAGCAGGCGCTTTAACTTCCTTAATAACATCAACATTGAATAACGGAGGTAAGAGTGAAGCGTCGCGTTCAATAGAAACAACAAGATTAAAGCGTTGTTCAATATTTAAAAGATGCGCACGTTTTTTGTTTAAAATATATAAGTCAACTTCAGAAGGCACCTGAACGATAATTTCTTTAACGCCACCACCTTTTATAGCCGCACTTTCAATAGAGCGAATAATTTGAAGTGCTGCAGACTCAATTGATCGAACAGAACCTGTACCATGACAATTAGCACACTGGGATGCATATGATTCCATAATAGATGGTTTAAGACGCTGACGCGACATTTCAAGCAAACCAAATTGGCTAATACGGCCAATTCTAAGGCGTGCTCTATCTTTTTTAAGGGCATCCTTTAAGGCTTGTTCCACCTGCTGAATATGCTTATTATCTTGCATGTCGATAAAATCAATCACAACCAAACCAGATAGGTCACGCAACTTTAGCTGACGTGCAATCTCTTGTGCCGCTTCTATGTTTGTTTTAACTGCAGTTTCATCAATATTTCGCTCACGTGTTGATTTGCCAGAGTTAATATCAATCGATACAAGTGCCTCCGTTGGGTTAATCACAATATAACCACCTGATGGTAATTTGCAAGTTGGGTTCATGATAGAATCTAATTGATTTTCCACATCATAAGCGTGAAACAAAGGCAACTCAGGCTTTTTGTATGATTTAATTTTCTTTGCATGGCTTGGCATCATTTGCTTCATCAGATTCTTTGCTGATTTATAAGCTTCTTCACCCTCAACCAACACTTCATCAATATCTTGATTATACAAATCACGCAGTGTTCGGGTAACCAAATCGCCTTCTTCATGAATACATGATGGCGCTACTGATTCAAGTGTTTTCTCTCTGATTTTATTCCAAAGACTTACTAAATAGTCATAGTCACGTTTAATTTCAGTTTTTTTACGGTCTTGCCCTGCTGTTCTGACAATTAAGCTCATCCCATCGGGTAAGTTCAATGAATCTACAACTTCTTTAAGCCGCGTTCTGTCAGTACTATCATCTATTTTTCTGGAGACGCCACCTAAACTGCGTTGTGCATTTGGCATTAACACACAGTAGCGACCAGCTAAGGAAAGGTAAGTGGTAAGCGCTGCACCCTTGTTACCCCGTTCTTCTTTATTTACTTGAACCAGTAAAATTTGACGGCGCTTGATGACTTCTTGAATTTTATATCTAAAACGTGGTGATGGCTCTTTTTTTTCCTTTTTTTCTTTTTTTTCATCAGCGACTGTGCCTGTCTTCTTTGTACGACGACGGCCACGAATTTTACGTACAGCCCTTGTCGATGTCGATGTCGATTCTTCTTCAGAATTTAATACTATTTTACTGTCTTCTGTGTCACTTTCAGCATTTGAAAGTTCAGGAGATACTGGTGTCACATCAGATTCTAAAATGGACACTTCTTCTTTATCAATTAAAAGTGCTTTAGTTGTAGAACCCTCAAAAGTGTGTTCGCCATCAACAGCAACATCTTCTATTATTTCAACCTCAGCAGTTGCAGGTTCTGTTAACAAAACTTGGTTGTAATCAATGTCAACATCATCTGATGTCACAACATCTACACCTGTTTTGTCCAGTTCAAGGTCAACAGTTTCTGTCTCTTCAGATTCAGATGACTCTTTTAAAAAAGCTTCGCGTTCAGAAACGGGAATTTGATAATAGTCCATATGAATTTCTGAAAAAGGCAAAAACCCTTGACGTCCACCCCCATACTCAACAAACGCAGCTTGTAAAGATGGCTCAACACGCATCACTTTTGCAAGATAAATATTGCCTTTATTTATCTTTTTTATTGCTGTTTCTGAATCAAATTCCTCTAATTGTTTGCCCGTAACAAGCGCCACACGCAATTCTTCAGCGTGGGAAGCTTCAATAAGTAGCTTTTTGGCCATTGATATAAATTCTCCAAATTAATGTGTGTATCCACAGACTGCCTCAAAAATTGGCCATTTAAAAAGCCGTATGAAAGGTGGACAGATAGGGACATAAAATACTTTAAACTCTTCTTAGTTTTAAAATTTGTGATAGAAGCACTTGCGAAAGCAAGCACTATATACGTTGCAAAAATGTCACAACACATTAATATTAAACCATAAAGCAATCGAAATTAATAGAGAATTTTGCATATATTCAATTTATTTTTTAAAATCAGCAGACTTACAAAATGAATTCTTTAAAGTGGGGCCATGATCAGCGTAAGTATCAACCACTAATGTCTGGCCATTATGAAAACAAATGACTTGCACAACACCTTCTTCTACCTTTTAGCAGAATCAACACTTTATTCTCATTCACGCGACCCATCGCTTGTTTTGCCATGTTTTTGTATACTTAAGAACAGAACTAAAATATAATTTTTCAATGCTTTACAGCCAGCAACACATTGCATCTGACCCAAAAATAAGCGCCTATGTTAGTGCTTCTGCAGGAACAGGGAAAACAAAAATTCTTGTGGATCGTCTGATCCGCCTTTTACTAAACGGAACACCGCCTGAATCTATTTTGTGCCTCACTTTCACCAAAGCTGCTGCAAATGAAATGCTGGACCGGCTATTAAAAGCGCTTGAATCAATAATTCACTTAGAAAAAGATGCCCTTATTTGTTTTTTCAAAGAATTGGGTGAAGAACATACTGTAGAAAAAGAGCATCTGGCAAAAACTTTATTTTTTACAATTCTAGATCTAGAGGGTGGCCTAAAAATACAAACCCTACATGCATTTTGCCAACGGATCGTAGAAGCCTATGCATGGGAACTAGAACGAACGCCACCAATGAATATATTAGACGAGATTGATCAAAGGGAAATCATACAAAAATCTATTAATACGGTTACAAGCAGCGCACCTGAAAACCAGGGACTAATACAACTGATTAACATCATGGGATACAGTCACTTTATAACGCTCATCAATAGCAACATTGGCTTATCGCTAACTGAATTACAAAAAAGCTGTATACCTTTTGCACTTAATAACCCATTCAGTATGCAAGAATTAAGTTCACTTATAAAAAGCCTTCCCCAAAATATTCAAGACTTACTCCCCATATCCGCAAAAAATTTAATGAATTTTTTCCTTACAAAAACAGGCACCCCGCGCAAAACAATCATAAAGAAAAGTATTTTAAAAGAGTATTTGGGTGCATCAGAAATATTATCAGAAATTGCAGATTTATTTGTCATCGCAAACGATATGATAAAAGTTGACAGGTTAAACACATTAAACAAAGCCTTTTTTAGCTTAACGCACGCTGTAAAAGAACATTATCAAGATGCAAAAAAGAAAACTTCTAGCTTAGATTTCAATGACTTAATTGATCTAACATCACAACTATTAAATAAAGAAGGGAGTGGTTCTTTAGAAAGTAAACTTGGCTACTCTTTAAAAGCTATATTAGTGGATGAGGCGCAAGACACTTCACCGCAGCAATGGGATATTCTAGATACTTTAATACAAAGCATGGTGCTTGCTGATAGCACAGGGTCAAGTTCTCTATTTATTGTTGGCGACTTAAAGCAAGCAATCTATAGCTTCCAAGGGTCAAAGCCTGAAATATTTCTAAGCAAGCCTGAACATTTCAAACACCTTTTTAAAGAGTTTAGAAAACCCTTTAAAGTCTTAAAACTTGAAAAATCATACAGATCATCTGTTAAAATATTAAATACTGTTGATAAAATTTTTAACACAAATCCAAATGGATTGTTTATTACTGAAGAATTAACGCATATACCCAACCGACAGTTTGTACCTGGGAAAGTAGCATTAGCCAAATTAGACGACAAAAAAATAAACGGTACAGAATACGAATGGAAGCTGCCGCACCTACGTGACAGTGAAGCCTCAAAAAATGAAGCTTTGGCACAAAAAATTGCAGCGTGTATATTGTCTATTTTAGATAGGACAGACTCCTTAGCCTCAACAAACGCACCGCCACAGCCACAAGATATTATGATATTGGTTCGCAACCGCGGTAGTTTTGTGGAAAAATTAAATCACGTTTTCTTATCAAAAAACATTCCCATATCTGGACTAGATCGCTTCAAACTAACTGAGCATTTAATGGCACAAGACTTTTTATGCTTGGGGGCTTGGGCTTGTTCTAAAACCGATGACTATTCCTTAACTTGCTTATTGAAAAGCCCGTTTTATGGCACACATGGGGAAGGCATAGATGAAATTTTACTGCACGAAATATGCACCACGAAAAACAAAGAAACACTTTGGAAGCACATACAAAACATAAGCAAAACGTATTGCGACACTCACCCACTAGCAGTATTTGTAAAGCTTTTAAATCTAGCCCTAAAACAACTAGATTATCGTTTAATAACTGAATTTTTTTCAACCATTTGGCAAAAAACTTCAATAGGTTTTCTTCAACAATTTGGGCCCGAAGCCAGTGATATTTTTGAGGAATTTTATAGCCAAGCGTATAGCTTAGAACAATCTAAATCTATGACCATGCAAGCTTTTGTATGGCATATGCATGGTATCGATTTATATATAAAAAAGGATGTAACATCTAAAACTTATCCGGAAATTCGCATCATGACCATTCACGGTTCAAAAGGCCTGCAGTCCCCGATTGTTATTATGGCTGACGCCAATATACGCACCACACTTGCAAAAGAAAATACCCTATTTTATAAAAACAGACACACCTTAAAACCAGCGGAATCACAGTGTCCAAGTTTTTTGAAAGATAATAAAGGCCAAACCCTAGATGCCTTTGTGCAAGAAGAAAGGCGCTTGCTATATGTTGCGATGACACGCGCTGAAGATGAATTATATATATTTGGAAAAGGTGATAAAATCATAGAGGAGTCTTGGTATGATATTTTAAATATTGAAAAGGAGGCAGGAAATATTGATGAATACACCCTGCCCGTTCATGTGAAAAAAGTTTTTTCACAATCAAATAATAAAAATTTAAAAATTAGCGTACCCCCTTATTTTTATACAGATGTGAATAAAAAAACGCTTGTGCAGCCTGACTATGTTGCAAACAAGCAAGCAGCTGAACGCGGTATTATAATTCATAAATTATTTGAAGTATTGCCAACCATTCCCCCTGAAAAACAATTACAAGTTACCAATCAGATTTTAGGCACATTTCAAAATAGCGCCCTTATCACAGTTTTTGATACCCAAAACATTATTGACATCATTCATAATTCTGAATACGAAATTTTCTTCAAAACAAAGGGGGTAAACGAATTAAGTTTAACATATGAAGGAAATTTATATCGACTTGATCGTTTTGTTGAAAAAGACGGCAATGCCTATATTTTAGATTTTAAAACAGGCACACGGTCCCTGCAAAAACTAAATACTTATAAAAAACAAATTCAAATTTATAGCGCCGCTATTGACAATTTGTATAGCCCAAAGAAAGTTTATAAATATGTGTTGTGGACGGATGAATGGCAACTGGATATTTTTTAATTTAGCATATTGACCTGTAGAAATAGTTAATGGTAATTTTTAATTAAATTGTTAATATTAAGCCAAGGAATGGTGAAAAATTATAATTCTATATTTATATAAGAAACATTACGTGTTTTTTTAAGCCTACTAAAAATTCAATATAAACAGGAAGTTTATGCACACTTTGCAACCACAAAAATATTTACAAAAAATAGGCACACTTAAAAACATAAAGCTGACGCTGCGTGAAATTGACGTTATTTCCTGTGTTATAAGTGGGCGAATTACAAAAACCATGTCTTGTATCTTAGGTATTGAAAAAAGCACCTATGAAACACATTACGCAAATGTGAAAAAGAAACTTCAAATTAACACGAAAGAGCACTTAATAAGATTGACAGAAAGATATGCATCAACGCTTATCTATAAAAACCACGTATCCCTCCTAAAAATAGAGAAAAATATTTTTGAGTATGCTCAAGAACAAACACTAGAACGCAGATCATTCATCTTACAAGTTAGTCAAAATAGCACGCAACTTTTTTTTGATTTACTCAAACGGCATATGAAGTTTTTCAATATATGCATACAAATCAAGCAAGTTATGCCAAGAAGTACAAATACTGGATTAGAATTTATATTTATACCGACAGATTCTGATAATAAAAACATTAAGGCACTCCATGTTCATTTTCAAAATGAAGGCGGTAATAAGTCAGAAAAGAAATTATATTTTAAACACGATACTGAGTATTTTGATTTTTTTATCACAACCATTGAAAAACTTAACCCAGATATTAATACGTTTTATATCAAGAAAAAAATACGCAATATTTTATCGAAACAATCAGAAGGCTTGCTCCGCATTCAAGAACCTGCGCGCAGCATAAGCGCAAACCATTTTCAAAAAAGCATGAATGATATGCCAGTGTTTAAAAAGATATGGATACTTATTGGTGCCATCACATCTGTCAGCAGCCTTACTTTATTAATACCTTCTTTTTCAACACAAACAATTATTCATAATAATTTACGATCCATGCACATGCTTGGTAGCAATGAAAATATTTTAAAACGCGATGATATTTTGTCCTCTATTGAAGCCGCATTTTTAAATCAAACAACAGAAAATCCACATAGTATTTCTTATATAACATTGTCTGGTATTGCAGGGTCTGGTAAAACTACGGTTGCCACAAATTACGCCGAGCAGCAAACAAAGAAATTCACTTGGGAACTAAATGCACAGTCCTTTAGAGCGTTGAGACAATCATACCTACAGTTAGCCTACAGTTTGGCCAATACACACAAAAAAAAAGCCCAAATAACATTTTTGGAAAAAATCAAAGATCCTGATGTTTTTTCAGAACAACTACTACGATTTATTCAAACAAATTTAAAGGAGCAAAAGAATTGGTTATTAATTTTTGATAATGTCACGAACTTACAAGAAATTGAAAAATTATTACCACGCGAAAAAAATCTTTGGGGGCATGGCAGTGTTATTATAACGACAACGAATGACAACTTAGAAAACATAACACGAAAACAGAATCAATACATAAAAATTGGCGCCTTACATGAAGGACAAACAAAAGACCTGTTTTGTTCCATTGCTTACAAAGCTTCTTATAAATATATTCCACGAACAACACAGCAATACGTAGATACCTTACTACAGAAAATACCAAGTTTCCCCTTAGATATATCACTTGCAGCACATTATATACGACATACAAATTCGACTCTTCTTGAATACATAAACAAATTAAATGATAAAAGTTGTTCGGCAAATGACCTAAATACATTTTTTCAACAAGAATTAAACATTCCTTTAGCGCGATCCAGCCTTTTACTGGTCACCATTGACAGTATTCTTTCAGTAGATAAAGATTTTCAACAATTATTATATGTCTTATCACGTCTAAATTTTAAAAATATCCCTAAAAAATTACTGCAGTCACATTGCAACGAAGATAGTGTAAACGCCTTTATCTTAACGTTAAAAAAACATTCTTTCATCACAGAAACACATCTACCTTATGTGAACAATAATGAACGTTTTATTTCTATTCATCCTTTTATACAAAATTACTGCAGAACGTATTTGAACAAAACATTAAATAAAAACCTGCAAAATACTTTGGCGCATAGCGCTGTAGATGGCGTTTTAAATTATGAGAAAAGTTTGGAAAATAATCATCATAAAATGTTGAATATATTAAACGAACATATAGAATCTTTTCTTAAAGTTTCACCAGAAACATCTTCGTTTAATCATTCAGATCTGTATCATTTATATGCCCTTTTAGGCAAAACCTATTACCTTGGATCACGAGAACTTTTGGATGCGAAAAAAGCGTTTAAGATCGCCTTATTCCATGTACCAAGCAATAAATTAGACACAACCGACATTGGGCTATATTTAAGTTTAGCGCATATTTGTAACGATATGATTGATCCAAAATCTGCCATACATTATGCACAAAAAGCCCTTGATGTACTCAATACCAACAACGCAAAACCAGCCCACATTCAATATGAATGGGCCCTTTTTGAAAAGGGTATTGCTCATGTACTTTTAGGTAACACAAGCGACGCTGAAGAATCGTTACAGCTGGCGCTTGATAAGCTAGAAATAGCCAACACACCAAGTGCGCTAAAACTTAAGTCCCAAATTACAGCCTATAGGGGGTGGATGCATGCTGTCACAAACTTAAGCACAGAAGATTCAGCCATTAATGATGTGAATGCGGCACTTGAAATGATTACAAATAGTGGCACTTTACGCCTTGATATTAAAACAATGGCAAAGTTGCGCGCTTATCACTATGTCACAAAAGGTGACATATTGTGTAAACAAGGAAAATTTAAGGAAGCCCTATCTTTAGGATTTGCTAAAGCACAAGAAGTAATTGCTACCAATTTAAGTGAATCACCAGATTTTATTTTAAATATACATTTACAAATTGGTATAGGCGAATGTATGCTGCGCGCTGATGATTTTAAAAAAGCAAAGAACACACTACAAGATGCTATCAATCAAGGAGAGCTGCTTTTAGGAAATAACAGCCCTTTTTTATACGCCCCTAAAGTACTACTCATAGAAACATTAATACGCCTAAAAAAATTAGATAGTGCTGAAGAACTGCTAAAAAACACGCAAGAACACGCTGCAACAGATAACACCATTTATGCCCAATTTATAGAGTGTTTGCTTTATTATAATGCAATGGTTCTCTATGGTCGCAAAGGAAATAAAATAATGGTGCATCAATATTTTACCTTTTTTTCACAGAAAATTGGGTTGTTATACGAAAATTTAAAACTCTTGCCTATTGAAAAAAAAGAAGATTTAAATAACTTCTTAACTATCAAAAAGATGGATACTCATGCACTATTTATATGTCAAAAATTACTGCAAAATATTTATACAAATATTAAATTTATTGCACCCTCACGCATGAAGGCATAACAATACAACCATTAACAGTCCTTAGAAGGCAATCTTATTGCACGCACAGGGTAAGATGCGGTTAGAGCAGTCGGCAGAAGCTGGATTAAAAATAGTTTATTTTGCACAATAGAATTTTTCTGTAAACAAAGAAGTTTCTTTATAAGTGGCATGCAGATAAGTTTTGTATTTCCAATTAGCTATTGAATAAAGATTAAGATAGATAAGGATTATATGTCTTTATTTTTACAAAAATTTTACAACTTATGAGTGACCAAATACATATTTTTGTGTAACATGAAGGTATCCATCAAAATATGATATTTTATATGCGTTTGTCACGATACTTTCTACCAATTTTAAAAGAAACACCGCACGATGCACAAATAGCCTCACATCGGTTAATGTTGCGTGCAGGCATGATTCACCAAACAACATCTGGTATCTATTCTTGGTTGCCCCTAGGCCTTAAAGTATTGAAGAATATCGAAAATATAATTGAAGATGGGCAAAATTCTATCGGATGCAATCGCATAACTATGCCAACTATTCAACCTGCACATTTATGGCAGGAAAGTGGCAGATATGATGATTACGGAAAAGAAATGCTGCGCATGAAAGACCGTCATGATAGAGATATGCTATACGGGCCAACGCATGAAGAAGTTATTACAGACTTAGCACGGGGGTGTATTAAAAGTTATAAACACCTACCCCAAATTCTGTACCAAATTCATTGGAAGTTTAGGGATGAAATTAGACCCCGGTTTGGCGTAATGCGTGCCCGTGAATTTTATATGAAAGATGGCTATTCTTTTGATATTGATGCTAAAAGTGCCAGGGAGACTTACAAAAAAATTTATGAAAACTACTTAACCATTTTTAAAAACATGGGATTAAAAGCCATACCTGTAAAAGCCGACACAGGGGCAATTGGTGGTGACCTATCTCACGAATTTCAAATAGTTGCACCAACTGGGGAAAGCACAATTTATTATGATGAAGCATTTGACACTATATCAGATGCAAATCGCAATTTTGACACACTTAACAATTTATATGCGGCAGCCGATGAAATGCATAGCGAAGAAAACTGTCCAACCCCAAAAGATAAATTAAAATCGGCACGCGGTATTGAAATTGGTCATATTTTTTATTTTGGTAAAAAATATTCTCAATCCATGAATTTTACCGTCATAGGACAAGACGGAAAGCCAATTCATCCAGAAATGGGGTCATATGGCATTGGTGTATCACGATTAGTTGGTGCCATTATTGAGGCAAATCATGATGATAACGGCATAATCTGGCCAGAATCTGTTGCACCATTTCACATAAGCTTGATTAATGCCAAACCTTCTGATGAGGCCACAACGAAACTTTCAGATGATCTTTATGCAAAATTAACGCATAGCGGTATTGAGGTTTTATATGATGACACAGCTAGCAGAGCTGGCGCTAAATTTGCAACAGCAGACATCATCGGATCACCGTATCATATTATTGTTGGTCGTGATGCAACAGAAAACGGGCTATATGAACTTAAAGATAGGCGCACGAAAGATCGTACCAGCCTAACCTTCTCCCAAATTATGGAAAAATTTACAGCAAAAACTGTGGCAAAATAAATATGATTTATTCAATACGAAACATATTATGCTTAATGCTCATTATAAGCACCGTATTTATTAGCGATTACTTTTCTAAATTATGGGTTATAAGCAACCTAGAATATGGTAGAGGATTTAGTGTAAGCGTTTTTTTTAATATTATTCATGTTAAAAATTTGGGTGTTAGCTTTAGTCTGTTTTCAAATAATATTCCCATAGGGCCCTATATTTTAGCGGCAGTTGTGGCTGCCATTATGATTGTATTATTGCGCATTATGTATAAAACACGCGATTTTATAGCACGTTGCTGCCTAGCATTAATATTAGGTGGCGCTTTAGGGAATTTTTGCGATCGATTTTTGTATGGTGGCGTGATTGATTTTCTAGATTTTCATTTGTGGGGTTACCATTGGCCTGCTTTTAATATTGCAGATTGCGCTGTTGTGTGTGGCGTTGTTTTATACAGTGTCAGATCTTTAATGTTAGAAAAAACTTAAGCACAAAATTCTGTTTAAAAATATAATACATCTTACATAATAGACCTAAATGACACACAATAATTTTTCTGTCGGGGCGATCTCTAAAGCCCCTCAGGCCCAATTAATAAAATCCTAACCTATAGGGCTCTATGATATTTCCTGGAGTAACTTATGCAAACCGTTTGTATCCCATTAAATCCAGTATTAATCG
>PFNE01000030.1 GCA_002791835.1 Alphaproteobacteria bacterium CG_4_10_14_0_8_um_filter_37_21
CGTGACGTCTATGTATTTGTGCCATAAAGCTGCACCTAGTGAAAAAATACTAAATGAAGAATAGCATTTATTTTAACTCATGACGACACTATCTAGGGGGATATCCTTAGCAGATTTTGTATCGTTCATACAACGTGGCAATGTTACTGAAACGTCCTTAAGGCAGTGGTTAGATGAGGCCCATCGAGCGGCAGCTCAAGGAGCGCAAAGACAAGAAAATGCATTATACTTTAGAGGGGTAGATGTACATGATGGTGAGCGTGATAAAAGTTCAGGACACGCTATACAAGCGCTCCTAGAGAGCCAAAAAACTATCGAAAAAGAAGTATTTTTAAGTTGTTATGAAGATTTTATCAAAAGTATTAATCTTATTTTGGATGCTGTCATTACAGATGCTGAGCGCAGAGAGACTAATTTAAAAGCAGAAATTGCTAACATGCCAGATAATCAAGAAAGAAGAGATAAGGAAACTGAAAAAGCTCGTAATCAGGAATTAATGAAACAAAAAAAAGCTGACAAAATAAAAATCAAACAAGTTTTAGGCCTGCCTGGTGTTCCTCAACTTAAGGGATTTGGGGCATTTTTAAATAACCCTATAGCAAGCTACGGCTTGCCTAGAATGCTCCCAAAAGAATTCTTAGGACGTTTATGGTATTTTGCTTCAGAACTTGAAGATAAAAAAGACCAGAAAAATGCAAAGCTTTCCTTAATGAGTGGCCTCGCAGACAGCATCGAAACAGACGGGCTTATTGTATGCAACCCGGGCAAACTGCAACGCATGATTATTGGTGTATTGCAAGGACGCTTACCAGGGGTCAATATTGATAAACTTGATTTCAAGACTCCTTTAGATATTGAGCAGAAAAAACAAATAGACAATGCCCTGTTAGCTCAATACCAAAAGGAAGGAGCGGCAAATACACCTAAGTTATTCAGACAATTAGCGTGGGATAGTGCCTTAGAAAATAGCGTAAAAGACTACGCTGTAGAACGTATTGCCGCTGTTTCCAGTATGCTTAGAAAATCAGATATTGAAGAGGTTACTCTTCAAGAGTATGACAACGAAGAAAATGCTAAAGCTACACTTGAAATCATCGTCAAAAAGCACCCTGAAATTGCAGCAGATGACTTGCTTTACAGTTACTTAAGTGATCTCCTTAAACAACTGGTTGCGAAATAGGAAGTTCTGTCGCATCTATTGAAATCACTTTCAGATATTTAGTAAATGTGCTATATTTTCTGTGTTTAGATGCACTAAGCCCATAAGGTGTTTTAAAATTTGAAAGGTTGATTATTTTTTATCAAAACCATCAACTAGTCCTTTTTGAATCATGCGAACAGACAACGCCAAATTAACATAATGTCCTAAAATTTTGGTCTATAAGTACCCGAGAAACTCTATGTTATTTTTTCGTAAAATGCAGTTTGTTCAATTAACTTGAATGTAATAAAAATGATCTAAAACATAAAAATATAAAGCCGGCCTTATACATTATGTGGCAGTTTTAGATGACGCGCTAGCCTATTTAATCGCCACACAAAATTACAATAAGGCATCAACAAAGCTTTAGGTGGCGGATATGGAAATTAAAAATTTATAGCAACATCATTAAGGTTTTTGATAATATCATTTGTGATGTCAAAATTTTTATCCGCATACATAACAAGCATTTTATCATCTAGCTCTGCATTTAAAACAATATTAAAACCATGTTTTTTAATCACAGTTTCGATAGCGCTATCTAAAAATGTCTGTAGATTTCGGGTTATATCGTTCGCTTTTTTTAAAAATGTCTCTTTTTGATTTTGTAAATCGGTTTCTAAATCAAGAATTTTTTTTTGAAGTTCTTTATTAAGTTTTTGAACATGCAATCGCTGCTTATTTTTTCTGGTTGGTAATTTTTTTATCTGTACTGCCTCATCACGCAGCTGTATTTCTTTTTCCAAAAATTCTTGATGCATTTTTTCACGTTCAGATTCAAAGTAGGCTTCAAACTGTTTGTAAGGTTTTGATTCTTCTTTAATGCGCTTTGCGTATATAATGGCCACTTTCACACCTGCACTTTGTGTCGGCGCTGCAATGTCAAAAACATCATACGGTTTTGGAGCGTAGGCAACAGCAACCCAAATAGCTATAAACAAGACAGCTATTAAGGTTACTTTTTGTATAAGGATTCTATATACCATTTTTATAGTGGCAGTGCATAACCAAGATTAATACGTTGTTCTTCATCAAACTTAGATTTTTTGAATGGGATTGCATAATCTATACGCAATGGACCAAATGGCCCTTTCCAGATAACCCCAACACCCCACGATGCGCGCATTTTCTTATCATCAAGAACGTTTACACCTTTTGCAGAACTATCCCACACAGTACCAAAATCTGTAAAGACAGCAGCTTTTACACCAAAATCAACAGGAAGCCCAACAGGAAATTGTGCTTCAATTGTTCCCTTCCAGTATTTTCTACCACCAAGTGCGTCTTTACGCCCCCTTCTGTCGCGTGGGCCAAGACCAGCGTATTCAAAACCCCTAAAAGAATCTGCACCTAAATAAACAGCGTCGACAATACGAACACGTTTACCACCAACTTTATCAACACGCCCAGCACCTAAACGAAATAGGGTTGTCACGTCTTCAACAGGCGTGTAAAAAACAGTGGCGGAAAGATCATTTTTCATATTGTGAACATTACCACCAACCCCTGTATAGGCGTTAGTCATACTAATTGTGTAGCCACGCGTTGGTTCTTGAATGCTATCACGTTTATCATATGTTAATGTATGCGAAACAGATGATGACAGAGAATTTTTCGGATCAGCCTGAATAAATGGAGACGCGTCCACCGCTATTTGTGAAACTGAATCTTTATGTAAGCTGTAGGCAAAACGTTGTGTTAAATTTTGTGTCAGATTATACCCAAGCCCTAAATTAAACCCTGTTGATTTTGTAATATAACTATCAGCACGCGCTGAACGCACACTATATACATCTACACTTCCAGCAAGGGGGCGGCCCAATAAGTATGGCTCTGTTATTCCTAAATTCACATCTTGATGTCGCTTAGACACACCAACTTCAGCGTGAACAATTTGGCCTTTACCCATAAAGTTGCGTTCTGAAATACCAACATTGACCATCATGCCATCTGTTGTTGAAAACCCACCACCAAATTTAAGTTCACCTGTGCGTTGTTCTTCAACATTTACAACAAGCTTCGCTTGATCAGGGTTTGTACCTGGTTCAGACTCAACACTAGATTCTTTAAAGTACCCAAGGTCCTTTATATTTGTTTCTGAATCTCTAATTTTAGATGCGTTATAAGCGTCACCTTCATGTAGTGTCAGTTCACGTCTGATCACAGCATCATGTGTACGGCTATTACCCTTTATTGTTATTTTTTCAACATAAACACGCGGACCTTCTTTAATTTCAAATGTTACGTTAGCGGTTTTTTGTGTATTATTCCGCACAATAACCGGTTCAACTGCAACAAAAGCGTATCCTTTACTACCTAAAGCATCCGTTATTTCAGTAACACTTTTTTCAATTTCTTTGGCCGAATAAATATCACCTTCAGAAAAGACAATATTTTTTTCTAAGATATCTGCAGGTACGTCTTTTACCGCACTCATAATTTGCGGCTTTTCAAATCGATATTGTTCACCTTCATCAATAGCAAATGTTAGATAGTATTCCGTTTTATCTGGTGTTAGTTCTGCAATAGCATTAATAATTCTAAAGTCAGGGTACCCATGGTTTGCATAAAATTGACGAAGGGCCTGTTGATCAGCCATAAAGCGATCAGGGTCATAAACATCATCAGTTGCGAAGAAACGCCAGAATTTATAACGCTTTGACATTAAGGCTTCTTCTAAGCGACCTGTTGAATATTTTTTATTACCTAAGAAAAATATATTTTGAATATGGGTGGATTCACCTTCTTCAATTTCAAAAACAAGGCTGACACGGTTGTTATCTAACTTAATAAGTTTAGGGTCAACTTTTGCACTAAAGCGCCCCATACGACGATACATTTCCAATAAGCGCTGCTGTGCATTTTGAATATCTGTTTTTGATAAAATCTTACGTGGCTGTAGCTTAATTTCAGACTCAATTTGTTCTAATGTTAACTTATTGTTACCTTCATAAGCCACTTCATAAATTGTTGGGTTCTCTGATACAACAACATTTAATGTGCCTGCATTTTTTTTGACATTCACATTTGTAAAGTACCCAGTATTATAAAGATTTTGAAGAATGATATCTGCCGTACTGTTAGAAATTTCTTCTCCAACTTTCACGCCAAGTAATGATTCAATTGTAACTGATTCAATGCGCTTGTTTCCTGAAACAACAACTTTTTGCAGTTTTTCTCCGTATGCCATATTCATAGCTGATAACATAACTGTTGCAAGGAGTATTTTTTTCATACGCGCTAAATCCTAAATTGTAGTAAATTTAATTTTTATTTTTATAATAAATGGAAGTACTAGATAAGGCAATAGTGTGCCCCCCTACATACCTAACACAAACTATTTTATTTTTTCTTATATAGCGACCCACAAAATTTCATAAAACATAAACGCCTTCATCAGAAAAAATAGTATGATCCCTTACTTATAAAAACTTATACAAAATAAATATACCTGCAAAATGTCTTATCTTTAATTTTCTATACAAGCTTCTATATAAAATATCAGGCTGCTTTTTTTAGTTTTGTTGCGGGCTTATAGTGCAGTTTTATTTTTGGGTGAAAGTACCCTAGCGCCCCTAGCCATAATAAGCCCCATATAGTTAAATAAATAGCTGGAATATATAAATTTGCATATGTATTAAGGGCATATGTCAGTAAAAGGGGTGTCGTCCCACCAGTAGTTGCCATACCAATTGTAAAACCTAAAGATGCTCCGGTATAACGGTTGCTTGTTGGGAACAAAGTTTGCAAAAAGTAATGGCTTGGTCCAACAAAACTTGCAACAAGTGCACCCATTAAAAGTTGGCCAACAATAATTGAGAATCCGTTATTCATTTGAAATAGAAAAAAGCATAATGCTGGTATAAACAGGCACAATTTACCGGCTAGCTTTAATGACGTTAAGGGTGAAACGATATCGCTAAAAGCACCAAAAATGGGGCACATCAACATAAAAGTCAAGATGCCAAATATATTGTAAAAAATACCCTGTGATAAGGTGAAACCAACATATTTTGTTATATAAACACTTAAAAAAGAAAACAGCGTATACGTAACGACACCATTAAAAAGACCAGCCATAATGGCTAGAAAGAAAGAAACACGATCTTCTTGCCATACCGCAACAAGTGGTACAGATTTAGTTTTTTGTTTTGATTCAACAAACTCTAAAGATTCTACAGTATGTCTGCGTATTAAAAAACCAACAATACTAATAAGTGCACCAAGTGCAAATGGTAAACGCCATGCCCAATGGGGCATCCACTCTTGGGTGGTAATAAAACCCATAAACATTGCACTTAAAGCACCAATAACGCAAGATCCTGAAACAAGCCCACTAATTAAACCTGGCTTGTTTTTAAGATGTTCTAAGGCAAAAATTGCCGCACCATTATATTCACCACCTGTACACAGTCCCTGTAGCATACGACAAATAATTAAAATAATAGGTGCCATTATACCTATGGTATGGTAACCAGGAAGTATACTAATGAGTAATGTTGGAACACCCATGAGGGTAACAGACCAGGTTAAGGCAACTTTGCGACCGTATTTGTCACCGATATAGCCAAAAACAAATGCACCTAAAGGACGTGTCCAAAAGGCAGCTGAAAACGCGAAAAACCCCCATAAAACATTGGTTTCATTTGTGGATTGAAAAAACTCGCGCGCTAAGATTGTAATAAAAACACCACACAAGGTGAAATCATAAAATTCAAGGGCATTACCTATAATGCTTGATGTTAGAATCTTTCTTTTTAAGGTTTGGTTGGAAAGGCTCATACTTGAAATCTCCTATTTTTGAATTACCTCAATTAATAACCTTTTAACATAATTAGGCAAAAAAAACCATATTCATTTCTTTTGACGTTTTATATCACAACTATTTTGAGTTATACTTCACGTAAAATTTTCATGGTATTTACCTGTTTACAAACAACATGTTTTTCTAATGGTAAAGGGCAATTTGTATCGCGGCCCTTTAAAGGCATGTTGAAAATACTCAATTTAAAGCGTAGTATGGGCTATGAAATAAATTTTATTGATAATAAATTCTTAAATATTGTGTAAGTGCAGATCACCAGCTATACACATAAACTTAACCCTTTTTTATAAGTGAGGTATTACATGAGTAACAAAAAAATAACGATATGTGGCACAAATATTCACCCTGGTGAAGAAGCTAATCTTGCACTGCCGTTACCTGAACAATATTCTTGCGCTCCCTTGTTTATGCCCATTAAAGTTATTCACGGTAAAAAACCGGGGCCTTGCTTACTGGTATTTTCTGTTTTAAAAGGTACTGAACTAAATGGCCTAGAAATTGCCAACAGACTTATTCAAACAATTAAGCCCTCGCAGATTTCAGGCACAATCATCGCCGTTCCTGTGATGAACATATACGGCCTAACCCACTATCCCAAGGTATTGCCAACAGGTAATAATTTGGCTAGTTGCTTTCCTGGAAATGAAGATGGGTCTTATGGGGAAAGAATGGCCCATTTAATAACAGAAGAGATTCTTAAGAAGGTAGACTACTGCATAGAACTACAAACTGGTGGTTTAAACCACAATATTTTGCCACAAGTATATTGTAACTTTGATAATAAAAAAGCAAAAGAGCTTGCTAAAGTATTTAATGCGCCCGTTGTAACGAATGTTAGCATAGATGACAATAACTTTAGACAAACAACGGAAGAATTACATATTCCTTTACTTGTTTATCAAGCAGGGGAAGCCATGCGTTTTGATGAAAATTCTATTGAACTTGGCGTAAATGGCGTTAAAAATATTATGCGTTCAATAAATATGCTGGAAAAAGAGCCAATCCAAGAAACGCGTCCTATTTTTTCAAGAGAAGAGGATTGGATTGTCGCCCACAAAGGCGGAATATTACACCCCAATGTTGTTTTGGGCCAAACAATTGAATGCGGTGAAACAATCGGTACTGTTAGCGACCCTTTTGGCGCCGACACCATTGAACCGATTAAATCACCACAAAAAGGCATTGTTGTTGGTGTAAACACCTCTCCATTAATTCATGAAGGACTACCAATTTTTAAAATTGCATCTTTCCTAGATTACGACAAAGCGGAAACGGCCATAGAAGAATGGGACAAAAAACAACCCGATAGTTATATAGGTTAAAATTTATGGGTGAAAACAAACTGCAAGCGAAGGGATTTTTGGTTTGGGGCGTATGCGCGCTATTTTTTTTGTATGAATTTCTTTTGCGTACAGTCATGGGTACTTACCAAAACCCCTTAATGCATGATTTAGCATTAACTTCTTTTCAATTTTCAATATTAAGTACAACTATTTTTTTATTAATATATGGCTGTATGCAAATACCAGTTGGTCTGGTCATTGATAATATTGGCCTTAAAAAATCACTTCTTATTGGGTCTGTTTGCTGCACAGTATCGTCTGCTGGTTTTGCTTATGCTGACAGCTACGCTGTCGCCATACTTTACAGAATGTTGATGGGTTTTGGCGCCTCATTTGGCTTCATTTGCATGCTTATATCAGTGCATGACTGGATGCCACGTAAATATAGCGCTATATTTATCGGCCTATCGCAATTTATCGGAACCTTAGGCCCTATGCTTGCTGCAGGCCCCCTAGAAAGCCTTTCAGAAACAACAAACATCAGTTGGCGTGTTATTTTTATATTTTTAGGTTTACTCGGCTCGCTTATAACTGTTTTAATTTTTCTTTTTGTTGAAAACAACAACCAAAAAGCTGGGGATTTTTTAATTCTCTACAAATCAGAAAAACTTTCAATATCTCTTTTGCGATTATTCAAGAGAATACAGCCATGGTATATTGCCATTCTTTCAACCTGCCTATACTTTACAATAGAATACTTATCTGAAAATGAAGGCCGTTCATTTTTGGCTTTAAAAGGAGTTACGCCAAATCATGCAGGTTATATGATTACAACAGCATGGATTGGTTATGGCATTGGCTGTCCATTATTTGGTTTTATATCAGATATACTGGAAAGAAGAAAAACGATTCTTAATTTTTGTTCGATCTTAGCATTATTATCCATTACAACGGTTCTTTACTCACCGAATATATTACACATGCAAATAGCCTTTTTTACCTTAGGCCTTAGCGCCAGCGGTCAAAGCATTTGCTTTGCAACTGTTGCAGAACAATTTAAAAAGCAGTTTATTGCTGTTGGCTTTGGATTAAATAACGCCATGATTATGATCATATCTGCCATCAATGCACCTGTCATAGGTTTCTTGCTTGATTACACACAAAACGGTTCAGCAGTTTCATTAGAAAATTATTTACATGTCTTTAGTATCTTAATCTTTATTGCAGCGTTAGCCGTTATTATGTCTGTATTTTTCATTAAAGAAACGTACTGCAAATCATCTGTAGATTTTACAATTTTAAAAACATCATAAATATTCTAGCAAACAATCAGCTTTTTCGTTAAAGCTGGGTCAAAGCAAAATTTTCAACCTACAGTTTATTTAAGTATTTAATAAATATTATAGCCTGCAAATAAAGAAAAATAGAAATAATTTTTATTTACATTTATTATGATATGCGGTAATATATAGGCGAGGTTAGCAAGGTATTGCAATAAGCTGACTCAATTTTACACAAATAGAAAATATTTTTTATGCATGTACCTGTTTTATTACGTGAAATGTTGCAGTATCTGTCACCTCAAAATGGTGGTGTTTATGTTGATGCTACTTTTGGTGGCGGTGGCTATGCATCTGCAATACTTGATTCTGCGGATTGCAAAGTTATTGGCATTGATCGCGATCCAGATGCAATTGCACGTGGGGAAAAATTAAAGTCAGAAAAGTATGGTGATAGACTAACACTTATACAATCAACATTTTGTTCTATAGATCAAGTGATATTAGAACCAGTAGACGGTCTTGTATTCGATTACGGCGTATCATCTTTCCAGTTAGATGAAGCGGATCGTGGCTTTTCTTTCATGCGTGATGGACCATTAGATATGCGCATGTCAAAAACTGGGCTAACAGCTGCAGAGGTTGTGAATACATACAGTGAAAAAGATTTAGCCGACATCATTTTTCATTATGGTGATGAGCCTTTTTCAAGATCTATTGCCCGCGCCATTGTACAAGACAGAGTGGAACAGCCTTATGAAACAACGTTGCAACTTGCTGGTTTAATTCGGCGCGTTGTCAAAAGAAAAGATAGTATAGATGCAGCGACAAAAACCTTTCAGGCCTTGCGTATATTCGTAAATAATGAGTTAATAGAGATAAGGGATGCCTTGCAACAATCTCTTAAAATATTAAAATCAGGCGCACATTTGGTTGGGGTTACATTTCATTCTTTAGAGGACCGTTTGTTGAAACGTTTTTTGATTGATAACACATTTCAAATTTTAACAAAGCCCTTGGCGCCTTCACGTGCGGAGATTTTAGAAAATTCCAGATCACGATCTGCCAAATTGCGCGCTGGTATATATACACCTCAAACGCACATTGGGGGAGATTTTTAATGCGTTCATCAACAGCACTGTTTGCCCTGATTTCTGTTATCGTTGGTGTTATCCTATTTCGAGTAAAGTATGAAGTTGATCACTTAGCGTATGAACATAAAATCATCTCAAAAAATATTAGAAATACTGAAGAAACAATCCATCTACTAAAGGCAGAATGGGCACATTTAAATGATCCTGCGCGCATTCACAAACTGGCTGTAAAGTATCTGCCTGACCAAAACAAGCAAAGTAGCACAGCCGTACCAACTGTTCATAAAAAAGAGGTTCCCTTACAAGAAACAAAAAAAAACATTGCTGTAACTGATGTGTCGTTTCAAGAGCATGATGCTTTTGATATTTTACTAGAAGAAGAAGATTTAAAACCACAATCAGTACGTCATATTCGCTACCAAAAAGGTGGTTCGTGAATAAATCCATTCTAAAAACACCCTTCAGTGTCATATCAAGATCTATAACATCTTGGCATAAGGGATTGCAGTACGCAAATGTTTTGGAGTCAGCAAAACAACGTGTCATGATCGTGGCAGCAGTCTTATTTTTAGGTTTTGTAATGATTGCTTTACGGTTAGGTGACGTCATGTTGTTGAGCGGATCTAACGATGATTCACTAAAAAAAACTGAGAGCTTTCGGATTTTACGCCGTAATATTGTTGATCAAAATAACGAAATTTTGGCAACTAATATTATTACAGCATCTGCCTATGTTAACCCCAAAAAATTATTAGATTTAAATGATGCAGCACGAAAAATTTCTTCTGTTTTAAAAAACGTTTCCGCTTCTGATTTAAAAAAGAAGTTTTCATCAGATAAAAATTTTATTTGGCTGGCACGTCATATACCACCAAAACTACAACAAGATCTGAATGATTTAGGTTTACCGGGCTTGCATATGTATCGCGACCAAACGCGTGTTTATCCGCACAGCTCCCTCTTTTCCCATATTACAGGCATGTGCGGCCTTGATGGTGATGGCCTATCAGGCTTAGAACAGTTATTTGATATTGATCTACAGCAAGGGGCAGACCACTTAGCATTAAGCTTAGATATTCGTGCGCAACATATTTTACGAACAGAACTACAAGATGGTATCAAAGAATTTTCTGCACTGGGTGGCAACGCCATTATTATGAAGGTAAAAACAGGCGAAATTTTAGGCATGGTATCACTGCCTGATTTCGACCCACATAAACCAAACATGACAAATATAGAAGGCATGTTTAACAAAAACACATTAGGCGTTTATGAACCAGGCTCTGTTTTTAAAGTTTTAAACTTTGCAATTGGTTTAGAAACAGGTAAAGCCAATTTAAACTCCATGTACGATGGATCACACCCAATAAAAATGGGCCGGTTTACTATTTCCGATTTTCGTGGGCTTGGCCGTGTGATGACCTTAACAGAAGCATTTTTAAAATCATCTAACATTGCATCCGTTAAAATGGCGCAAGATTTTGGCTTAAAAACACAAAAAGAGTATATGAAGCGTTTTGGTGTTTTAGATAAGTTGTCATTAGAACTCCCTGAATTAGGCGCACCTATCATTCCAAAAGATTGGAGAGAGCCTTCATTGATAAGTGTCTCTTATGGTTATGGAGTCTCACAGACACCACTACAAATACTAACGACAATAACTTCTATCATTAATGATGGCAAAAAAGTAACCCCAACACTTTTAAAAAAAACCAATATGCTAAATGATAAGCAAGAAAGTATTGTTTCTTCAAAAACATCCAGAATAGTACGCAAACTTATGCGACAAGTTGTTCAAGAAGGAACCGCAAAAAATGCACAAGTTGAAGGCATGTCCATTTTTGCTAAAACCGGAACTGTGTATAAAAAAGGCACCAAAGGGTATAGCAAACATCAAATAACAACATTTGTTGGTGGCTTCCCTGTTGAAGATCCTGAAATTATGATGATTGTCATGCTGGACGACCCTAAACCAACGAAAGAGTCTTGCGGTTACGCTGCTGCAGGTTGGAATGTTGTTAAAGTCGCAAAGCGCATTATTGAACGTGTCGCACCAATGTACACAACCCCCAACTACTTACAAAATACTGTTGCATTTGACACAAATAAAAAAGATCTTTCCCATTCAAACACTTTTAAAACGAGTTATAAAAAATGAAAAATATAAGTGAGTTACTGACAGCGATCGGTTTTGTTGTTGATGAAGGCGATGAACTTGACGGCATCGTTTCAGGTCTTTCTTGTCATTCAAAACAAATTGCTGAAAACAATTTATTTGTGGCAATTCAATGTGATGACGTTGAAAACCATATAAAAGAAGCTTACGCAAATGGTGCTAAATTTTTTGTTGTTGAGGAAGATTCTTTAAAAGTGGCAGAAAGTTTATCTGATGATATCTACATATTTGTATCTACAAATGCACGTCAAACTTTAAGCTTACTAGCAGCAGCTTTCTACAAAAATTCACCAAAATATTTAGCAGCCGTAACAGGTACAAACGGGAAAAGCTCAGTCGTTTCGTTATTGCGCCAAATATGGCAAAACAGCGGTATAGAAGCCGCTTCCCTGGGTACCGTTGGGTTGGAACGGTCTTGCGGATTTGACAAAAATATTGAACTGCCCCCCTTAACTTCTTTAGATCCATTGACGTTTTTCAAAACGCTGAATTATTTACAAAGTGACAAGGTTAAAGCGCTAGCGCTTGAAGCATCTAGCCATGGATTAAAGCAATACAGAATGGATGGTACGCCATTAGACGTTGCGGCATTTACCAACTTAACATTAGAGCATTTAGATTATCATCATACGATGGATGATTATTTTGCAGCAAAAGCGCGCTTATTTTCAGAAGTGTTACCACAAGGTAAGGCTGCAGTTGTGAACCTAGATACCCCCTACTCTGACAAAATACTAAAAATTTGCAAAGATAAAAAACATAGACTTATCACATTTTCAACTAAAAAAGACGCTGATTTTAGGGCAACAAAAGTAGAAGTCAAACAAGGTAAAATTTCTATTGATGTTGATTTTATGGGAACAAAAGAATCTAACTTAACGTTGAATTTATATGGCACTTTTCAAGTAGAAAACATATTATGCGCAGCTGCCATGGCTTACGCAACAGACGTTACCATAAAAGACATTCTTTTAAATATCCCTAAACTATATAGTGTCGCTGGACGTATGGAATTTTTAGGTAAAACAGCAAAAGGTGCTATGATTTTTATTGATTATGCGCACACACCTGATGCGATGCAAAATGCATTATCTTCAATTAAACACCATGGCAAAGGTGACATTCACCTCGTTTTTGGTTGTGGGGGGGATCGCGATAAGGCAAAACGACCACAAATGGGCAATATTGCTGTTAAAAATGCAAATTATGTATATGTAACAGATGATAACCCGCGCTATGAAAACCCTGATGATATTCGCGCAGAAATTTTAAAAGGCGCCCCTGGTGCTTTTGATATGGCTGATCGTGCTGCTGCAATTAAAGATGCCATGACTAAGTTAAATAAAGATGATATTTTATTGATTGCTGGCAAGGGGAATCAAGATGGTCAACTGGTTAAAGGGGAAATGCTTTCTTATTCTGACAAAGAAGAAGTTTCAAAATGGCTTAAAAGTTAACTGCATTAAGCTAAATTAACATAAGATATGAGAGGTGGTCCTAAGAAATCAGACAGGGTGTTAAGGTATAGTATCTGATTTAAAAA
>PFNE01000029.1 GCA_002791835.1 Alphaproteobacteria bacterium CG_4_10_14_0_8_um_filter_37_21
ATAAAGCTGCACCTAGTGAAAAAATACTAAATGAAGAATAGCATTTATTTTAACTCATGACGACACTATCTAAGACAAATTAATTCAATAAATGTTACTACATACCTGGCATTTCAGGCATTTTACCGCTTTTTAAAACTTCGCTCATTTGCGCATTTATTTTCTTGAACATCACTTCCAGTTCTGATGCTGTCGGTAACCCTTTTAGATTTTGATAAGAAATTTTCATGCTTGAGCGACTTTGTTCTAAAACTTCTACTGCTTTTTTAGCAACTAGGCCAGATTTAATTTGATCTTTCATTTGCTCAAAAGATGGTGGCGTCACGGCACGTTTGTCTTCAAGGCGCATAACACTAAATTTACCATCAGCAATCTTAATAACTTTATTGACTAAAGTTCCTTTAACGGCTTTTGTGATGACATCTTGGTAATCTTTTGGTAAATAACGTTTTCTAACGTAACCAAGTTCACCTTTGTTTGCTTTTGTTGCATCATCAATAGAACCTTCTACAAGTTCATCAAAAGATTTACCTGATTTCAACTGCGTCAAGACAGATTTTGCCTCTGCTTCAGTTGCGCTCATAATATGACGTAATCTATACTCCATCTCATTTTTATCAGCTAAGTTTTTCTTAATACGCTCATAGTCTGTTTTAAGATCTGTCTCTGTAATTAATGTTTCTGCTCTTGCTTTTAAATACGCATCTTGCATAACCATGCGTGATTCAGCTGCGATTTTTTCTTGAACTTTAGCATCTTTTGCAAGGCCAGCTTTTTCTGCTGAAAAAGAGAGTACGCGTTCATTCATGACCTTAATTAAGACAAGTTCATACATTTTTTCAAATGGTAAAATACGCAACATTTCAGGAAGGCCATCATAAGCAACGCGCAAATCAGCAAGAGTTATTTCCCCACCTTTAAACTTACCACATACAAACTTAGCGTCCATTTTTGATGCATCAACAGCAGATGGTGTATCTGTTTCTAATGATTTTTTAAGCTCTTCTTCCGAACGTTCCGGAATAGCAGAACCATCTAATGCAAATAATTTAACATCAGCGTCAGCTTTAATTTTTTTAATAATTTCTTGAGAAAGTTCAGGCATCATAGCTTTTTTTAGCTCACCTTTGATTTCATCAAATTTTGGAACAGTTAAAGGGCGCTTCGATAACACACGAAGTACGCTACTGCCCATTTTACCGAAACTAAGTGGTTCTGCTACAACGTTATCATCTTTTGTTGCGCCAATTTTTTCAAATAGTTCAGGGGCAACTTCCATACGCTTTAAAAAGCCAATTTTACCGCCAGTTTTTTTTGTTTTTTCATCTAAAGATTTTTCTAAAGCTTTTTCAAACGTTGTTTTGCCAGATTCAATATCTTTAATGAGTTTTTTAGCCTCTGCTTCTGTCTTTAATAAAACATGTGCAATTTCAATTTCTTTCTCATCTTGAGGAATCATTTTCTTTACTTCATCATATTTTTTAAGAAGAACGTCATCAGATATTTTTTCATCAACTTCTTTTTCTAAGAAAGATGCAACAAGAATAGCGCGTTTGCGGTCTTGAATTGTATTTTGAATGTCAGACTTTTTATCAAAACCTTCCTTAACTGCATTATGTTCTAGAATCACCATGTCTACAGCTTGACGCAGCAAGATTGGATACATTGTTTGAAAGGGTACTTCACGCATTTGACGTGGCAGCAAATCAGCTGTTTTTTTAACCTCAGCAATCGTTATGTTCTTATTCAGGTCTTCAATCACAGCAGCAACGCTTTTATCTGTATAGTCTTCAGTTGGAACTGTTGCATCTAATTTTGATTCTTCAGCAACCGGTTCTTTTGATTGTGAAACAGGGGCATCTACTACAGGTGCGTCTTGTGCTGCTTCTGGGTTAGTTTCCGCATCTTTAGCTTCGATTTCTGCTTTTGTTTCTGCAACATTTTTTTCTAAAATTTCAGAACGTTCTGTCGGTTTAACCATTGTTAAATAGTATGCAGAACCAAGACCACCGATAACAGCAGCACCTAATAAAAGTTTTTTTAAGTTATTATCCATGTTGTATATCCTAATAGTTATTATGCATTATTATATTGTAAACTGTGTTTTCAATCTTGTACAGACCTGATGGTACCCCATTAAAACAATTAATTTTTTCATTTCAGGACCATGATCCATCCCTGTTAAAGCCTGACGTAAGGGCATAAAAAGCTCCTTCCCCTTTTTGCCAGAGAGTTCTTTTATTTTCTTTGTCCATTCTGCCCACGTACTTTCCGTTATAGTACCTTGTGGCAAGACATCAAAGCACAGTTTTATATATGCTGCATCATTGCTTTTACTGGGTGTTAACGTGCCATACAAAATAGTTTCCCAACGTTTCAAATCATCTAAACTTTCTATATTGTCATGAAGCACACCCCATTCAGCCTCTTTTATTTTTAAGCATTCAAGTTTTTCAATATAGGGTTTTACTTGTTCGTAGGGCATCATGTGAAACAATTTGTGGTTCAACAGTTTTAAATCATCTTCATTAAATTTTGGAGCCGTTCTACTAAAATATTTAAAATCAAATTTTTCAACTAAATCTTGCAACTTTAATTGTGGTTCAACTGGTAGGGACGTTCCAAGTCGTGCTAAGTGAGCGTTAATCGCCATGGGGTTTATACCATTTGCGCGAAGGCCGCGTAAGCTTAAACTGCCTATGCGTTTTGAAAGTGGTTGCCCATCTGCATCCATCAATAAAGTTGTATGGGCAAACTGAATTGAAAATGGTTTATCGTTGTTAATAGCTTCTAACAACTGTACCTGTGTTGCCGTATTTGTTACATGATCTTCGCCGCGCACAATGTGTGTAATTTTATAATCAAAATCGTCAATCACAGACGTTATTGTATATAAAAAGGATCCATCTGCCCTTATCAGAACAGGATCGCTAATATCAGCAGTATCAAATGATACAGCCCCTCTAATTAAATCTTCCCACTCTATTTTCCCTGGGTTTAATTTAAACCGCCAATGGGGCTTCCTACCAGCGGCTTCATACTCACGTATCTGTTCTTGCGTTAAACGCAACCCAGCACGGTCATAAACGGGTGGTTTTTTTTGAGAGAGTAACATCTTGCGTTTATAATCTAGTTCTTCTGGTGTTTCATAGCATGGGTATAAACGACCAGATTCTGTTAAAGTGCGCACAACTTCATGATAACGATCAAAACGATCAGACTGCTTAAAAAAAACTGCGTGTTCTAAACCAAGCCATTTTAAATCTTCAATAATAGCGTCAGCGTAACGTTGTTCTGAGCGTTTTAAATCTGTATCATCTTGGCGTAGAATAAATAATCCATTGTTTTTTTTGGCAAACAACCAATTTATAAGGGCAGCCCTTGCGTTGCCAATGTGAAGATACCCTGTTGGACTTGGCGCAAAGCGCACACGAACTGACATTATGATTACCTGTTATTATTTATATAGTATATAACTTAGCAGATTTATAAAAAAATCACATCAGCTATTGAAAGCTATTTTTCTAAGTAAAATTCAACTTGTACCAGCTGATAAGTGGTTTTAGTAATGCACTAATAACAGCAGCAAGTGGCAAGGCAAACATAATACCTAAAAAGCCAAACCAAGATCCTAGTGCAAGTAAGGCAAAAATTAAAAATGCCGGATGCAAACCAATGCGGTCACCAATTAAACGTGGCGTTAAAAAATAACCATCAAGCAAAATAAAGGTTCCAAATATAACCATAATGGCGATTAAATGGAACATGCTAATAAAGTTACTTAGGGCAATTGTCATGGCTAGAACAAAGCCAATAAAAACACCAATGTAAGGTATGAAGGAAAAAAACCCTGTTATAAAGCCTGTAAATAAGGCATGTGGCAAGTCTATAATTAAAAAAGCGATACTATATAAAAGAATTAAAAGTGCGCTTACAATAAGTTGACCGCGTGCGTAGTGTCCTAATGTTTTGTCAACATTTGCTATATTGCGACGAATAATGGGGGCATATAACTTTGGTAGCAAACCATCAAGAGTTGATATAATTTTTGGCCACTCTGACACAGCATAAAACATAATCAAAGGAATAAGCACAACTAAAGATATAATGTTTGCAATGGCAAGGCCACTGGTTAAGCTTTGTGTCAGCATTGATGCTAAGTTTTCTATAACCCACTGAAAAATATTGCCAAAAGAATTTGAAAACTGCGTTTTTAAATCAAGAATTTTTTTGTCGCCTGCTATTTTACCAAGTGCATCCATTAAAGGATCTAGAATTGTTAGAAACCGTTCTTGTAAAACTGGATATGACTTTAATATTTTCAAAAATTCGTCTTTTAGAAATGGTAAAGCTTCTAATAGAAGCAATCCTAAAAACATTAAAACGCAAATAATGACAACACCGGCAGATAAAGAACGATTAACGCCTATACGCTCTAGCGCATTCACAGGCTTATTAAAGATATAAGCACCAATTAATCCTGCAAAAAACGGAAATGTTATAGAGCTAATATGATAAAAAACGTAGCTTAATAAACAAATAATACCAGCAAGAACAAGCCATAACTTGTACGGGTTAGGTCGATTGAGTAAGGGCGGTAATAAATCTTTTCCCATATTGCAGGCCGGATAATATTGTTATCAACAGAGTGCCATATAAAAAGAATCTTGTGAAGATTTCAAGTAAGTTTGATGACAACCCGATATCTTGAATATATTGAAAACAAACAAGCCAGCCACTTAACACAATTTGAATAACTGTATTTAGCTTACTTAAAAACAAAGGATGTAAAGGAACTTTCTTTTTTGAAACCAAAACATAAATGGCACCAAGCATAATTAACAGGTCGCGAACAAGAATAATTGCAATAGTCCATAGTGGCAAAACAGACGCTACACTTAAGGCAACATAAATAGCTGTCATGAAAATCTTATCAGCCAAGGGATCGAATCGTTGACCAAACAAAGATTCATGCTTAAATAACCGTGCAAAAAATCCATCTAAAAAATCTGTAAGTCCACCCAAAAAGCACAATATAAATGCACTTTTCCATGCATGCCCAACAATTAGGTAGTACACAAAGGGCGCTGCAATGACACGCGACAGGGTCATGGCGTTCGCTAAATTGACACATTTTGCAAAAATATTGAACATTAATTCCTTATTAAATTGTTTTTTTGTAAGCAGTTTTTCATAGAATAGTCGCATTTTTCCTGATAAGTAAACGTAATATGTTGTTATTTAATAAATACATGCTAATAAGCCTAGAATTTTATGAAAATTTTATGTAATCTTAACAATAGGGAGTTACACACAAAGGGCGTTTTATGCGCATTCTTTTGATCGAAGATGATTCGGCAATGGTTAAGAATATTGAAAAATCACTAAAATCTGAAGGTTTTATATGTGATTCAACAGATCTTGGCGAGGACGGATTAGAAATCGGAAAACTATATGAATATGACCTCATTATACTTGATTTATTACTGCCAGATATTGATGGCTTTGACGTATTAAAAAGATTACGTGCATCACAGGTACAAACACCTGTACTTGTTCTTTCCGGCTTAAATGATACTGATGACAAAGTGCGTGGTTTTGGTTTTGGGGCAGACGACTACCTAACTAAACCGTTTAGCAAAGCGGAATTGTTAGCACGCGTGCATGCTATTGTTAGGCGTTCACGTGGGCATTCTGAATCTGTTATTACAACAGGCGATCTTATTGTAAGCCTTAGAAACCATACAGCTGAAGTTCGTGGACAAGCACTACCATTAACAGGTAAAGAATACGCTATTTTAGAACTTCTTTCTTTGCGCAAAGGCACAACCCTTACAAAAGAAATGTTCTTAAATCATTTGTATGGTGGCATCGATGAACCTGAACTTAAAATTATAGATGTTTTTATTTGTAAACTAAGGCGGAAGTTATCTGAAGCTATGGATGGCGATGATTGCATTGAAACAGTATGGGGGCGTGGATATGTTTTACGCGACCCCTTAACAGAGGAGCAGCGGCAAGCGCAAGGTTATCCGCCTATTACAAAAAATAGATCTGAGCAGGCACTTACACCCGCTTAAAATAACCTTTGTTTTGTAAAGCGACTTAACAAAAGACTTAAAGATACGCTCATAAGCATAACACCAAATGAGAGCATAAGGGGGTAAAAGTACTCCCCCACTTCTATGCCAGATAAAAGCCACAAAAGTGATGGTACTTGTAAGGGTAAAAGAACAATACCAAGATAGGGTTTAGCTTTAGAAGAAAAACCAATCAAGCATCCAAAACTTATACATGATACTGATAAAAAGAAAAGGCCTACCGCAACATAGAAAACTTCTTCCAAGCCATAATCTAACAAAAGGTATCCGCAGGCAATCCCTACAAAGGGAATGGCTATGGTAAGCGCGTAACTTGCAATTTTACACCCTATATAGCTTCTGGCATCTGCACCACTACCGAGCCAATTTTCAATTATGCCATCTTTAAAATCATTTTGAATACTCGAGACAACATCTTGAACCAAGAGTATTGCTGGCAATACGTATAAAAACGAAACCACAACACTCAGTTCTAGTGCTTTGTGAGCATTTTCAAGGCAAAAAATAAAAATAACGGCCATTGATAACAAGGGAACTGTCAAAAATGTCGCTTGCATATTATATAAGGATAATATAAAAAAATGATTGTGCATCTTGTTAATTGTTCCGTAACTTTTGTATAATATACTGTAACCTGAAAAATAATAATAACCTAAAAAAATGCCTAATTCTTACCATAAAATAAAAGTAAGTACCCGAAAAGTTGCTAATAAAAATACTGTCCCTGTATCCGTATGGTTAAGGCGATTCTTAAAAATTGGTATTGGCCTTGCTATCTTGTCTGGAATTGTATTTTTTTTCGCAAGTGATTCATTTTAAACATGGAACTAACAAAAAAACGGTTATTTAAACCTAAACTACCGTCATACCATGAAAGAATTTTTATCCAAGGGCCGTCAAACCAAATGGCTTACAGCTGGCTTGAAAAATGGCCCCAAGAGCTAGAAAATTTTGCCACCTACTTATCAGGAAAATCAGGATCTGGTAAAAAACATCTAAGCCATATATGGGCACATAAATATAATGCATCAGTTTTAAAAGCGCATGAAATAAACCCTGAAAATTTTTCAGAATATGACCCGCATGTCCTGATACATATTGAAAAACCGGTAACACCTGAATGTGAAGAAAATCTATTTCACGCCTTTAATTTTTACAAAGCCAAAAAGGCTTATATTTTATTTACGTGCGAACAAACGCCAAATAGTTTACCTTTAACTCTTAAAGACCTAAAATCAAGACTTGCAACGTGTAATTTTATTCACCTAGATGAACCAGAAGAAAATACATTAAAGCAACTCTATACCCTATCCTTTAAGAACAAAGGTATTCATGTACATTGCGATGTCGTCAACTATTTACTTTTACGTTTAGATCGTAGTTTTACCACATTACATAATACTGTTAACATTTTAGAACAAGCATCATGTAACGATAATAGATCTATAAGCATTCCCTTTGTTAAAAGTGTTTTAGGTCTGTAAACGTTAAGCTATTAGTAAATTTGCACGCCCACGCTTTAAATGATCATCTAGTTTGTGCACATCTTTATAAAGATCATCTTTTTTAACACCTGAAATCTGGATTAAATATAATTTTGCAAGCTCTTGTACTGTTAACCAGGCCTCACAACGCTCTTTTAACTCCCCAGCTTTGCTACGTAATATAAACATAATTGCATAAGCAAGCGCACCACCCTGCGACATTCCAAGATAAGAATGCTGGGATCCTATATGTAGTAAGTCTTTGCCTGTAATTCCAGATACAGAGCTTACTGCAAAAAAACTACACGAAATAGCAAGTAAAGTACTCGAAATTGTTTCAGAAAAGCAAACGAAATTAAATAATAATTGTCGTGTTTTAATCATAGAATATGAAGGATATATCAAGAAAATATTTGCACGCTCAAATCTTTCGATAAGCTGTGCATCGCTAAAACGTTCTGTGTCCAGTTCTGCAATGCGCCTTTCATAGGATATCAACCGTTTTTGATCCATTTTTTTTACATAACTTGAACTAATCCATAAGTATTTAAAAAGTACGGCGCCAATTAACCCTAAACCCACAATTGTTACCATATCGTCTTCTGGTAAAAAGGCATCATTAGATAAATAGTCGATTCCACCAATTCCAGATGCAACGCCTGATACAGCATAAAAAATCAATGAAAATAAACTTAATCCATCAGAAAAAGATGTATAAACACGTTTAAAACTTTGAATGCAGGCGTAAGGCACTACTTTTACATTTTCAGGAATGTCAGCCAAAGCCCTTTCCCATTCTGAACTTCGGGCGCCATCTTTAAAACGCTCTGAAAGCGACAAACTTGTATGCGTATGGGTCTGTGAATCTTCTGTTGTTGCATTTGAACTTGGCGGTAAAGATGGAGTAGAATTCCCTAAAGGTGTTTCATGCCCACCATCACCTGCGTCAATTGGTTCATGCAGGCTATTATGACTGGCATGCAATGTCATCGAAGGGTCAGCGTGTCTTTCACGTTCTAAATTTTCAGGCGTACTAAAAAATTCTTCCTCTACATTATGATGACTTTCATATGCAACAGAATCGTGCACAGTGGAAGTAGAGGTAACAGATACAATACCATCTGAGTTTTCTTGAACTGGCTGCGCATCTGTAATTGTGATCAAGTAATCAAAAGCTGGTTCAGAAACATCTGCTGTATACGTTTCTTCCCTATGAACAACGGTATTTTTTTCATCGGATGCATAAAACACCCCGATAAAAACGTATAAACATACAAAAAATTGAACCATATTTTTAATTCCTTTAAAAAGTTGGTATAAATCATGAAAGACTTCTCACAATTTTAGCTTATGTTAAAAGTGTTAAAATTTCGTAAACAAACCCGACTAAAAAAAACATAAATTTATTACCATAGCTTTGATTTTTACCCTTAAACAGTTATGATATAAATATCTTAATATTTCATCAGATCATTGATGCGCCTCTGTTTTTTCGTTATTTTTTTATTGTTGACGCAAACGCCCACGTTATGCGATTTCAAACCGTATGTGCTAGATAAAAAAATAAAGCTGGACGATCAACTTATTATAAAATCAGAAAAAAATACGCTTTTCTTTAATTGGCTGAATCAAACCAAAACAGCATTTATACATTTGAATACACATCACAAGTATGAGGAATGGTGGTTTATTTTTGATGATTTGCCTAAAGTTATTGAATTTCCACATGAGCACGATTTACCTGTTGGTGCTTTGTCATTACGTCAAGAAACAAATACTTCTGTTAAAAATACGCATCTTATTATTAAAATAAAAATCAGCAAACAATTTACATTTAAAGTTTCAAAGAAAGATACTACATGGTCTGTGCAAGTCGTGCAGAAAACAAACAACGCCCAACATAAGATAGCCCCCCTAGACACACAATCTTGGCCACATACGACCTATCTTAATATAAAAGACCCCCTTCTTTATACCCTGAACATAAAAGATTTCAATAAAGATAGATATTTAACATGTTTTTTAATGGATAAAGATATCGGTTTTCTCACACATTACGAAACCCCCTTTTATAAAATATTAAACTCAATTCAAGGTGGCGCTGCGGAACTTTTGAGTGATGATGTAAAGTTGGTTCAACATGAAGGCAACCTCACGTTAAAAGTTATTATGCCCTTAAAACCACAACACAATATGACAGTTTCAAGTAAGAAAATTTTACCAGCACAAATTGGTATTTTTAAAAACTATAATCAAGAGACATTATTAAACTATATAAAGACGTATCAAGGCATCCAAACACAACATAAAACACCACTTACCAATCTACTACATAGAGCTTGGGTCGAAATGATGATTGGAAATGAACATGCAGCCCTATCATTTATTAGCAACATCGAAAAGGATTATCCTGGAGTTATACACCATCCTTTTGTGCGTGCTTTGAAAACAACAGCTTATATAATGGATGCACGTTTTGATAAGGCACGCGAAAATAGTTTGTTTTTACCAAAAACAGCTGAAAATGTTTTATTAACAGCATTAATAGAAACAGCAAGAGGTGCAACGATTGCACAAAAAACCGATCTACGCGTCATACGCAATATCTACAAAAATTATACACACAACATTCGTGACGAAATTATGGGGCCTATTTTTATTGCCCTAATTGACCTTCAAGATTATGAAACACTAGAAATTTTATTAAACAACATTCCTGAACCAAAAACATTTCAATTTCGTGGGTATTTTAAATACGCAAAGATCATGCTAGAACTATCTAAAGACATCGCAGGAACTAAGTTTCAAAAATTAGGTGATTTTATTACAGACATTAAATTCGGTCAGTTATCACAACACTTACAAGCGCACGCATTGTTTCAAAAACTATTACTTGATATTCGCGGTGGAATCTTATCGACACATGAATCTGTAAAACAATTGATTAGTCTTTCTTATATGTGGCGCGGGGATCAATTTGAAGCACAGGTACTGTTAACATTATCAACCCTGTTGATGAAAACCAAACAATACCGTCAAGCACTTCATTACTTTCAGCGCCTTAAAGATGCTTATATACCTATGTACCAAATGCTTCATTTACATAAAAAAATGGAATATTGTTTTGTAAAATTTTTTAAAGAAAATATAGAAAAAACATCACCACTTCGAATTATTAGCTTCTATGAAACCTACAAAGAATATACGCCAGATTCTGCTGAAGAAGTAAATATTATTAGAACTGTTGCAAGCACCCTGATGAAGCTAGATTTATTAGAACAGTCAGCAGCATTATTAACATCTGCTACAAAAAATAAAAATAGCAAACATGCTTTAATTGATTTTTATCTTGAAGCTGCACAATTGCACATTGACAACAAAGAAGGGACGTTAGCATTATCAACGCTTAATGCCATTTCACAACCAGGAAAAGATAAGTATGCAGATAAAATCATTTTACTAGAAGCTAGATCTTATGCATCCATGGGGCAACTCGATAAGGCCCTTCGACTTTTAGATAAGAAAAGCACTGTTAGTAGCTTAAAACTTGCAGCAGACTTATTAATAAACAAACAAGATTGGTCATCAGCGCGCGAACGTTTATTTCAGCTTGTACTAAAAGTAAATGATGAAGAACATAGAGATATTAAAGCGGATGCTTTGCAGTGGCTCGCTATGATCAACATCCTTACTGACCGTATCTACGACAATCAGGCCCTTATGTTTATTAACAAACAGTTTATTAGTCAGCTTCCAGAAAATATACGCCGCACCTTTGAACTGCTCACCAATGATGAAGAAATGCAGACCATGACCAGATATTCAGTTGAAAAACAGCTAAATGACAAAGGAATGAGCGACTTTTATGAAGCATACATACAAAAAAGGCCGTTGACCAATTAAGGAAAATACATTGAAAGGCTTACTTTGCCAGAAATAAACCGCCAATATAATCTTGCTGTATCATACTGCGTTTTCACGTTCCATTATGATAAAAGAGAACAAGCTCTTTATTCGTCGCCTTTATCTTTAGGGTCCAACTAGGAACCATGCTTTTAAAATTGTCGTAAGACGATCTGCGTGCAATAGCCCAAAAAGCTTTTCCAGAACCTGGACCAAATTCTTTCATGAAACGCCCTTTTGTTAACATCCATTCATGTGTTTTTGGTGCTTCCGTATCCATACCATATTCCAGTTCGCTAATAGCATCCACACACGTAATAGGTGCTGTTTTTGTGTAAACAGGTAAATCTTGAAAATACGAATCTAAAGAAACGATCGTATCCCCCTCTTTTTTTTCTGTATTAATAATTTCTGCCAATGGTTTTACTGAAGTTTTTTGAATAGTTGGCGCTATACAATTTATTAAGATGATCAATGTTATAGAGCAGCTAAATAAAATCCATAATCGCCGATGGGGCTTATCAAATAGAAGGCACATAAAACCAAGGATAACACCTGTTAAAAAAAATTGTGATACAACCTTAAGCAGCTGAATATTTTTTTTGTATTCTGCTAACAAATAGATACCTGATAAAGATAAAAAAATAGTTGAAGCAATCAAAACTGGCTTCGCAATTTCTTCACTTCCCCGTAATAACTCTGGCCAAAATTCAACCACACCAAACCCAGCAATACCAAGAATAGCAATCAGAAAGACACCACTCGTTAATGACCAATGATTTTGCTTTGTATTTATAATTTCGCTTAACCCTATACCTGAAAGTCCTGCCAAAGGAATTAAAGCAGGTAATATATAAGGTATTAATTTTGAATTACCAATAGAATAAAATCCAACAGTCCAAGATGCCCAAAGCACTAAATATAGGGTTAACGGCTTATATTTTTTAAGGCCTTCTTGAATACCTTTAAGGGCAAGTAATGTCCATGGTAATAGTCCTAACACAACAAAAGGGATAAAAAACCAAAATGGCTTATATCGACCATGAACAGATGTTGTATAGCGCAAAAAATGCTCTACATAAAAATATTTATTCAAAAAGTCAGGATTCGCTTTATGTGCAAAATAATGCCACGGCACAACTATTACTAAAAACAACAAAATGACCGTTGGTAAATATAGCGGTAGCAGGTTTTTCCAATTTTTAGTAAGGGTTAGCCATATAACAAAAACGGGCCCAGTCACAGCAAGCATAACAATACCTTTTGTTAATATACCAAGTCCAAGTGCTGTTGATAGGCCGTAATACCATAAGCGCTTATGAAGGGGATTTATTGTCATTACCGCCTGATAAAAACATAAATATGCAAAGCTTATAAAAGCAGTTAGCGGCATATCTAAAATAATGAGGCGGCTTAAAAAATAATATAAGGGGGAAATCGCCAAAATCACACTACTATATAATGCCGTTTTTTGGTCCGCATTTTGACGCATCAGTACATATAGCGCTAACACCCCTAAAAAGGCAAACAGGGCTATACTTAAGCGCATGCTTTGTTCGTCCATACCAATGTATTTAATTACAGCTGACTGCACCCAATACATAAGTGGTGGCTTTTCAAAATATTTCATGGCATTTAGGCGCGGCGTTATATAATTTGCACTATGAACCATTTCACGTGGAATTTCTATATATCTTCCCTCATCCGGGTTAGCAAAGGGTCTTCCACCATCAAGGTTAATAAAAAATAAAGCAAAAATGCCTGCTAGCACCCAAAAGCCATAGTGTTTTTTATTCAATAACATTTTAATCATATGCTAAAAGAATTTCCGCAACCACATTTAGAGGATGCATTAGGGTTTGTAATGACAAATTGGGAAGCCGCCAAATCTTGAACATAGTCGACTTCAGAACCCTCAATAAAACCAAGGGATATTTCATCAGCAACAACGGTTGCGCCTTTATACGAAAAAGATACATCTTTTGCTTGCGGGGTATCATCTAGTTTAATGTCGTACTGAAAACCTGAACATCCCCCACCATCAACGGTGATGCGTAAAAACAAGGAATCGTTTTTTTCATTTTCTTTTAACGTATTAATCTGCCTTGCTGCAGCATCTGAAATGGTAAGTCCTGACATAGAATTTCATATCCTAAATATTTAATATATCTACTATATCATATCGCAAATCATAATGCGTGACAGTTTTTACTTTGTTTTATCTAATATTTATCAACAGAGTTGTTACAGTTCTTTAAAAACGGCTAGCAGGCATGTAAGAGCTGTCTTGTTGCATAGCATCCACCATAGCTTTCCCCAATTGAGCTGGAGATAACGTCACAACTAAACCACATTCACGTAAATAATCTATTTTTTCTTGCGCCGAATCACCTTTGCCAGAGGCAATAGCACCTGCATGCCCCATGCGTTTTCCTTTAGGGGCAGTAACACCAGCAATAAAGGCTGCTGTAGGCTTATAATTACCAAGCTGTGTTTGATGTTTTATAAAGTCACCTGCATCTTGTTCATCATTACCGCCAATTTCGCCAATCATTAAAATGCCTTCTGTCTTAGTATCTTTATAAAATAGTTCCAAGCAATCCACAAAATTTAAACCGCGAACAGGATCTCCACCAATGCCAACACAAGTGCTTTGTCCTAAACCTAATGCTGTTGTTTGAGCAACTGCTTCATACGTTAAGGTACCTGAACGTGAAATAATACCAATCTTACCAACTTGGTGAATGCTGGCTGGCATAATACCAATTTTACACTCCCCAGGTGTTATAATACCTGGGCAATTTGGCCCAATTAAAACTGTATCTGGAAAGTTTTTAAGATTTTGTTTAATCTTAATCATATCTTGCACTGGCACACCTTCTGTAATGCAGACGATTATTTTAATACCAGCGTGTGCTGCTTCCATAATAGCATCTGCGGCAAAAGGTGCAGGTACATATATCATCGTTGCATCAGCCCCCGTTTGACTTACTGCGTCAAAAACAGTATCAAAAACGGGAAGCCCTAAATGTGTGTTTCCACCCTTTCCAGGGGTAACGCCACCTACCATTTGCGTGCCATAAGCAATACATTGTTCAGAATGAAAAGTGCCATGCTTACCTGTAAAGCCTTGGCAAATAAGTTTCGTGTTTTTATTCACAAGAATAGACATAATGTTAAACCTTTATACGTTAAACAGCTTGAACTTGTTTTACTATTTCTTCAGATGCTTCATCCAAACTATCAATAGCCTTAATATTGAGACCAGAATCCCTTAATATTTTTTGCCCCTCAGGTGAATTGGTGCCCTGTAAGCGCACAACAAGCGGCACATGAACATGTAAAGATTTTGCTGCCGCAATAATACCGTGCGCAATGATGTCACACTTCATAATGCCACCAAAAATATTAACTAAAATGCCCTTAACATCTTTATCAGATAAAATAATTTTAAAAGCCGTTTCAACTTTTTCTTGGGACGCTGTTCCACCAACATCTAAAAAGTTTGCAGGTTCTGCACCACATAATTTAATTAAATCCATGGTGGCCATAGCAAGACCTGCACCATTTACCATGCAACCAATATTGCCGTCTAATTTGATGTAGTTTAGGTCTTGTTCTCTGGCTAAAGTTTCTAGTGCGTCTTCTTCTTTTTCATCACGAAGTGCTTCTATGTCAGGATGCTTAAACAAGGCATTGCCTTCAAAAGAAATTTTAGCATCTAACAAATGCAGGTTGCCTTCTGTAGTTAGGACAAAAGGGTTTATTTCAATAAGATCTGCATCTTTATCTAATAGCACTTGATATAATTTAGTTAAAATTTCCCCAAGTTTTTTGATTTGATCTTTATCATTTAGGCCGTAGGTTTTCGCAACATGACGCACATGATACCCCATAATGCCAGTTGCAGGGTAGATCAGGGTTTTTGTAATTTTTTCAGGACTTTTTTTTGCGACTTCTTCAATTTCTGTGCCACCTTCGCGGCTTGAAATAATCGTCATACACCCATGGGCACGATCTAGAACAAAACTTAAATAGAATTCCTGATCAATATTTGCGCCATCTTCAATGTAAAGTCGTCTAACAATTTGCCCTTGCGGGCCTGTTTGATGTGTAATAAGGGGCTTATGGAGTATCTTTTCTGCAGCAGCTTTCACCTCCTCAACAGATTTACATAAGACAACGCCGCCTGCCTTACCACGCCCACCTGCGTGAATTTGGGCTTTTACAACCATTAAAGGCTTATTAAATATTTTAGCTTGTGCTTCAGCGTCAAAGACAGATTCAACCATCACACCTTCAGATACAGGCAGGCCATATGTTTTTAATAATCGCTTAGCTTGATATTCATGAATATTCATAAATGCGTAACTCCATAGATTAAATTAAAGGCTTAGTTTTCTCGCTGCTTCCATTAAATCGGTCACACTCTTGATGGAGGCTTCAAATTCAGATTTTTCATCTGCATTTAAATCAAGTTCCATAATTTCTTCTACACCATTTTTACCAATCATTGCTGGCACACCAACATATAGACCTTTAACGCCATATTCTCCCTTTAAATAAGCGGCGCAAGGTAAAATAGAGCGTTCATCATTTAAATAAGCTTTTGCCATTTTAAGGGCAGATGCTGCCGGTGCAAAATAGGCAGAGGTTTTCATTAAGGATATAATCTCCCCCCCACCCTTGCGGGTGCGAACAATAATGGCATCTAATTCTGCTTCTGAGATTTTTCCCTTATCAATAAAGTGCTGCAAAGGAATGCCCGCAATTGTTGTGTAGCGGGGTAAAGGCACCATAGAATCCCCGTGACCACCAAGCACAAATGATTGTATATCAGATACAGCTACATTTAATTTTTCTGCCAAAAATGTTTTAAAGCGGGAACCGTCTAAAATGCCAGCCATACCCACAACTTTACTCTGTGCAAAACCAGTGGCATCCTGCATAATGCCAACCATAATATCTAAAGGATTGGTTACCACAATAACAAAGGCATCTGGCGCTCTTTCTTTAATGTTTTTACCAACTATGCGGACAACTTCAGCATTTTTTTGCAACAAGTCATCACGTGACATTCCCTCTTTACGGGGGAAACCAGCCGTTACAATCACAACATCTGCACCGTCAATATTACTATAATCTGTTGTTCCAGACAGTTTGGTATTTATACCATCCGCTGCGTTAGATTGCATAATATCAAGGGCTTTACCGGCTGCAACGCCGTCAAAAATATCAACGATCGCAATATCACCAAATTCACGCTGCGCTGAAAGTACCGCTAGTATACCACCGATATTACCACCACCAATTAAAGCAATTTTATTTTTGGACATAAGTATTTCCCTTCATTTTTGTTTTTTGAATTTATAAAAGTATCGGTTCTAAAAATTCACCAATAGCATCAATAGTATAATTATCTATTCCATGCCCAAGACCTGGCCTTGATAATATTTCAACAGAAAAACCATCCCGTTCTAACATCATGTGAGACAAGTCAAGAGTCGCAAAAGGGACAACCATATCATGGGTACCATGGACTAAGAGTACTGGCGTATCCCCCTCAACTTCAGATTCCCCAGGCTTCACCCATATACCAGACAAACCAACAACAGCAGCGAATGGACGGTGATAAAGGGCAGAAAGTGCCATCATACAGCCTTGGCTAAACCCAATTAACACAACATCTTCATGGTCGATACGATGTTTTTCGACAAGTGTATCTATATAGTCTAACAGCATTGGCAGGGCTTCTTGAACACCGGATTCTAAAGTGATGCGTGTAAGGTCTGGTAGGCCAAACCATTGGTAACCAGGGCCACCCATTTCAAATGCATTTGGCGCATTAGGGCTGTATATAGCTGTATTTGGAAGATTATCAGATAGCGTCATACCAATATCAAACAAATCATCACCGTTAGCGCCGTAACCATGCAGCAAAATAATAACTTTTTTAACGATACCTTCTGGAATAAAACTTTGTCCTGTTAACATGCGATTTCTCTCTCTAATAAATTTTTTAATACCTGGCATGCATTATTAATAGCACGAATATTGTCTTCAGAATCTTTAGTTTTTTTAAGATCTGGATGATTGCGTTTTACAAACGTACGATAAGCCGATTGTAGTTGGTCAGATGTGTAGGGATAAGACAGCTTTAATATGTTTAAAGATTCAAGTTCTTCTTGTGTTAACCGAATGGTGTTAGGCCCCTGATTTTGGGTAAATATACTAAATGGATCTTGATACATAGAAGGATCGGCCATATAAGCAGCTGTTACCGATGCATTCGTGCCCATTGGCCAAGTTTCCCTGTTCCAATGTTGATCAGCGTAAGCAGACTGCTGCGCTTGACCTTGTGTCATACCATTATAAAAACGCCAAGATGCATTGTATTCACGAACATGATCTAAGCAAAACATGTACCACTGACTGGTATCATGGTGGTTGGCTACTTGCTGTGCCGTTTTTGGCGCCTTATGTATGCCTTCTTTATTACAGCCTTGATAATCACAGTATTTATACTGTGGTATATCCGCCTGATGGGCATAATTTTGATCGTGGTTACTATTAAACCATGTGGAAATTTTTCTAAGCATATTATTACTATAGCGCTTGAAAAAGCTACAGTCACTAGGGGTTATAAAAATAATTATAATAAATATTTTTGACTAATTCATTGAACGTTATTATATTATACTTAAGACCAAAAAACATATTCCCAAGAATCAACTAAAAAGATTCTGAAGATGAACAGTATTATACAATAAACTGTGCATTTTTGGTATCTATCGCCCCCTATAATAATATTTTTTATATTATTATATTAAACTTACAATTGAATACATAAGGTATATTATCATGTTCATCAACATCACAAAACATATCCTGTTCTTTTTTTTAGTTGGCTCACCCCTGGTGGCGTTGGCTAGTGATAATGTGCAATTGAATACACTTATGAAAAGTCATATCGCAACATTTGTACCGAAAAAATATTTAATGTTTATTGTTGCATCAGGAACAGAAAGTGTAAATATTTATGATGAATCTAATAGGTATCGATTGATGCATTTGGGGATTACCCCCTATCACTGTAAAACATCAAGCGATGATGTTCATTGGCAGGAAATTCTCATCACAAAAGAACAGTTGGAAACAATCAATAACTCAAATGTTGATTTATTGATTTCAAGTTTAATCATAAGTGATGACCCCACAATAAACATCTCATGGTTAGATAATATTGAAAATATTGTTCTGAGTGATTTTTACCCCAAAGATACAGATGCTTACAAAGGGCTAGGTTTGCTATTTTATCATAACGCACACCTTCCCCTTGTTGTAAAATTTGCGCCAAATATTACGTCGACTCCCTTTAATAGTTGTGTTCCAATTAATGTGAATCATTTACATTTGATAGGGGAAGTGGGGAAAATTGAGAATAAATTTCTTCAAGGTTGTACAGGTTTAAAGTCGCTTGATTTATCAGGGCTCTCAAACGTGAAATTCATTGGAGAGAACTTCCTTTATGGTTGTACAGGTTTGACGTCGCTTGATTTTTCACCGTTTTCAAAGGTGACGCACTTTGATGAGGATTTCCTTCGTAATTGTACAAGTTTAACGACGCTTAATTTTTCACCGTTCATAAATGTAACACATATTGGTGGTTATTTCCTTTCTGGTTGTACAAGTTTAACGGACCTTGATTTATCACCGCTCTCACAAGTGGCAGACATTGAGGATGGTTTCCTGTCGGATTGTGCAAGTTTAACGACGCTTGATTTTTCACCCCTCTCAAACGTTAAAATCATTAGGTATTATTTCCTTTCTGGTTGTACAAATTTAACGGAACTTGATTTTTCACCGCTCTCAAATTTGCAAACCATTGAGGATTTTTTCCTTTTTGGTTGCACAAATTTAACGGAACTTGATTTCTCACCGCTCTCAAACGTGAAAATCATTGGGAATTCTTTCCTGTCTGGTTGTGCAGCTTTAACGTCGCTTAATTTATCACCATTTTCAAAAATCACAAGATTCAGAAGACAAGTTTTTGATGGCTGTACTGGTTTAACAAGCATTATAGTGCCCAGCGGGGAATTGTGGTTAAAAAAAAGAGCGCGGAAAATGAAAAAAGCAAACAGCCTTTCGCCTTTTGTGTAGATCATAGAGGAATAAACTTCGCTGATTCATATTTGCTGGCGTCATTTAAGATGATGTTCTAAAACTGTCTAAACTAAACGACGGCTTCTTATTCTAGTTTCAAAATTATCGCTGAATTAAACTGGTTTTCTGTTAAGTGAGCGAGAAGTCGAAGTGTGTATAATATCATGTGTTTTACTAACCCCCACCCTTGCATGATAGAAAAAATGCGAATGGCACTCTTCTTTTAACACCTTAAGTGTTCCTAACAGCGCGTTTGTAAACCAGATGACTTATTTGTTTAGGGGTGCCATACTAAATGATAAGAAAAAGAACTTATCACGTGCATGGCAGATAGTATATACCTTGAAAGATCACGCTTAATTCTATGGATTCCTGTGTGCATGATGATAGGAATCATCGGCTACTTTCAATTGATGGAAGAACCGACCATCTTGATGGTTTTGCTGCCAGTAATTATGTTTTCTTTATTGTTAATATATACCTTTGAAATCATGTCATTGCGGATAATGACAACAGCTTTTTTGTTTATAAGCCTTGGCTTTGCCATTATTTATACAAAAACGCACTATGTGAACACAACGTTACTTACAAAAAAGCTTAAAAAAATAAAGATCGCAGGCACTGTGACAGAGTCAGACTACCTGCCACACAAAAAACTACATAAAATAACGCTAAAGCTTGATAGCAATACACAAGACAACCTTAAAAAAGTTAAAATAAATTACAGTGATAAAAATACGTTAATCCCGCAAGTTGGGGATTCAATAAAAGGTATAGCCTCACTTTTTCCTTACGGAGATCCAGTATCTGCTTATGGATATGACTTTAGAAAAAATGCTTACTTCAAAGGTATACAAGCTTCTGGCCGCCTGTACGAAATTACAGACTTACAAAAATCAGAAACAGGCGGCCTACAGCGTATACGAACAAACTTATCAACTTATTTTAGAAAAAAATTAAGTGGGGAAGTGGCCGAAATTGCAACCGCCCTTACAACAGGGCAACGACAAGGTATTACCACAGAAACACGCAATGCTTTTGCAGATTCTGGTCTTGCACACATTTTAGCGATTTCTGGCCTTCATATAAGCTTAGTGGCAGGTTTGTTCTTTCTTATTTTAAGGCGCGCTTTATCTTTAATCCCCGCTATCACGCGCCAATATAATGTGAAAAAATTTACTTGTTTTGCAACCATTCCGGCCACGTTATTTTATGTTGCTCTATCGGGATTTGGGTACCCTGCGATACGTGCGTTTTATATGACGATGTTTGCCTGCCTTGCTATTGCGATGGATAAACACCCCTTTAATATGCGTTCATTATCTCTTACCGCCGTTCTTATTTTGCTGGTGTTTCCAGAAAGCGCAACCTCTGTTAGTTTTCAACTTTCATTTTCTGCTGTTTTAGGATTGATTGCATTTTACGAAAAGCCCTGGATGAACTTAAAAAATAAAAGCATGCATAAAAATATAACTGGCAAAATAGCCCTTTATATTTTTGGTATTTGCATGACAACTATTATTGCAACACTTGCAACAACCCCTATCAGCCTTTATTACTTTAAAAAGCTTACATTAAATTCTATATTTTCAAACCTACTTGCCATCCCTTTAACGGGTTTTATTATCATGCCTGCTAGTATGCTGTGTGTTTTAAGCTATTTCACAATTGATGTTGAATGGCCCTACTTTGTATTGGAACAAGGCATTAAACTTCTTATTCTATGTGCACAAACGGTCAGCAGCTGGAGGGGGTCGAACATATCATGTCATCAGCCAGCCGAATTATACTTATGCTTATTTGGATTTGGTTTTTTATGGTTATGTCTGTTTCAAACACGCCTGCGGTTTTTGGGATTTGTCTTTATGGCAGGTTCACTGTGCACACTGACACAAAAAAAGCACCTTCCCGATATATATATGGCAGATCAAGGCACTGTTATTGCTGTTAGCGAAAATAATACATTCTACATTTCAGGTAAACAAGGCAGCTTTTTTTACGATCAGTGGAAGGAAGAAGCTGGCGCTAAGAATATTGAACCTTTAAAAAATAAAGAAATACACCTATCACCTGATATCACGCTGATTACAAACCCTTGGTTCATGGGTAGGCAGTTTTTCAAAAATTTTAGGTGTCCCAAAATATTATTAAGCAACGGAAAAATATATAAGTGCCAGCGTTACAGTGAACAAGTTATCGATAGAGATACATTAAAGAAAAAGGGGACACACCTTGTCTGGTTACATCCCTTTAAAGTGCAAAGTGTCAGATCTACCTTAGGCAACAGACCTTGGGTGAATTCAAATTAGCACAAGGGCTCACACACGTTGTAAATAGGATTATTTAAAACAATTTGCCAAGCTGTTTTACTTTCTACATTAAAGAATATAGGTGCCATCGTATTGATACTCATATTATTTTTCATAGAATTATTTGTTGATATAACAAATGCATATTTTAAATCTTGCGTATCCATAGATAAGATGGCGGCAACATGGTCAATATCACTTTTTAAAAGCAGTGATTTTATTTGCCCGACACTATCAACGTTTTCCATATTATTGTTGAATAATATAAAGCATAGATCATCTTCATTAAAAGATTGTAAAATCATAAATGGAGAATTTTTTGGCACTCCAGGCATCATACCTAAACCAAATTTTTTACTTTTCTCAAAACCTAAAAGACCAGATTCAAAATGAAAAATATTTTCATGCGTTACATCAATTGGCCCTAGACGCGTATGTAGCGTAATAGGCCGTTTTATATTATTAAAATTTTCTAAATTAAGGTCTGTTTGATTATTAAACATCAGTAACTCCATTTTATAAATTATCCTAGTATTCGTTGTGTTGCACGATTTAGTTCTTGCAGCTGAAGGTGTTCTTGAACTCTGAAATTTGTTATTAAATCTAATTGTGCTTCCAACGTTTGTAATTCAGCTTGACTATTGGGAAGCGCTATTAAAAATGTCTGTTCATAGCGTTCTTGTTCTGTTTCTTTAGCTTTCTCCATTTCTTTTAAAGAATTTTCAATTAGCTTTGTTTGTTGTGCTATTGATTCCTTCACTTTTATGGATTTAATTTCTGCACTATTGATAAGATCCAATGCATCTGAAAAATTTTGATCGGCTGGATCGCTAGGATTACCCGCAATAGCCAGGCGCATAGCGCGTACAGTTTCTTCAATCATTGGATCTTTAGCCGTCAGTGCTGAAATATCTGTTGTGGAACAAAAAACATCAATACATAAATAAGAGCCCGTTTCACCCCCTAAAGCATAAGACGTGTCTACGGTTGCAGGTGATGCTGGTGTTGAAAACAATGAAAAATCGGCAACTTTATTATTATAAAGTTCACCAGTACCTGCTAATGACGCCGTTTTATTTAAATCATTTTCTAAGGTTTTTAACATACTCTGAATTGTTACTGTAAAATTGCCATTTGGTAATTGCTGGTGCGTTCTGGCATCTGCAATAAGGCTTTTAAATTCTGAAAGTTGCGCTGTAAAGCGATTAACAAAATCACTTTTGTCTTTAATTTTTACAGCCAAATCTTCTTTAACAGTCCGTGAACTATCAAGAAGGGCTGTTTGAATAATTTCTGAACGTAAAATTTGCAATGGATTTTCTCGTTTAGAAAGCATGCCACCCCGACCCATTTTTTCAACTTCATCAGAAATGCTATCTTTACGTGCAGCCAATTGCGATTGAGTAAATTGAGATAATCTTGTTGCACTGGGTGATACACCGAGGTCACTAATCGTATTTGTCATACTCAGCCCTTTTTAAGTTACATCAAACAATGCATCACGCATTGCAAGGCTTGAAGCGAGAACTTTTAACATCATCTGTTGAAAAAGCGCCAGATCCATCATATTATCTTGCGCTTCCTTGTGTGTTGTTTTGCTTAAAGTTTCTATAAGTTTTGTTGATTCTATATGGGACGATATAGCAAGTGTTTTTTCACGCTCAAAATTTCTGGTCATCACACTTAAATTACCCACAATAGAAGTAAAGTATTCTTGCAAAGAGCTTGTTTTTGAATCCATTGTATCAGTGATTGCAAAAGACATTTTATTTTCAGTTAAGCCTGCTGCTAATTCCTTTGCAATATGTGTGCCAAACAAGGCAGAATCATGCGTTGTGGGTGGCATTTTCATGTTAAGTAAACCAACAGCTATGCCATTACCGGTATTTTTAACAATATCAGGGCGAATTTTTATCTGCTGTGTAAAACCCGCACTATTGGGTTGTAAGGCATTTGTCAGTAAATTATTTAAACCAAAAAAGTTAGAAAATGATGTTTTTTCACCGCTAGTTAGTTCTAAATTACTCGTGACCCCTGGTGAACCAAAGGGATCCTGTTCACCAATTGCAATACCCAAACTTGTATCTGATGTCGTCAACTGGAATTGCCCATTTGTAATAGATGCCGTGATATTGATATTACTTAGTGGCCCACCTGCTGTCAGTTCTGTATTTAAAAAGGTGACAAATGCGTTTATATCACCCCCGCCAAATGTTGATAAATCAACATCTTTATAACTAACATTACCGGAACCACTATTTAACTTATGCTCACGATCAATTAAGGCAAAACGTACGATGCCACTGGTATTACCAAAAGCCAACGTTTCTGTGCCTGTGATAGCTGAAAATCCTGGAATGCCATCGCCAGTTATTGTTGATCTTAAGTCCGTAGATACGCCAAAATTATGGATACGATTAAACTCTGTTACCATTTGTGTTGTGGCTTGGTCTATCTGCTGTTGAAGTGCTGGCGTAAACACATCGCGGACATAAAGATTTGCTGCTATTTCTCCCCGTCCTGCTTTTAAGGTATTTGTGACATCAACTGTTTCACCATTAACAGTTAAATGAATAGGATTAAATGCCATCGTTGGGCTCACAACAAGGGTATCATCATAACTGAAAGAAGCGGCTTCATCACCATATACAAGGCGCTTAGAACCACTTTGGTCAGTGTATAGTGTATAGTTTCCATTACTTTCTAAGCGTGCAAAAACATCAATATGCTTTGATAAATCATTTAAGGCAGCACGTTGCTGTTCTACTGCCGAAAAATCCCCTTCTGAAACTTCTAAAGTGCGTGCATTGGCACTCGCTAATAATTTTAAAGATTCATTAACAAGAGAAATTGTACCTGTTATGCTTTCGCTTGCGTTCGCCCGCTCCCGTTGTATGGCGTCAGCAAAATCTTTGTTTTTTTCTATAAACGACGAAAGTTCGGAATATACTGTATTTTTTACATTAGCTAAACTAACCCTGTCTGTATTTGATAGGGTATAAAATTGTGCCGCTAATTTTGCACACTGATGAGCCACACTTCGATTTTCACCAACATTACCCACTTGTACTTCAACTTGAGATGCAAAAGCATGTTTTACACTTAACTCATTGGCTTTAAGCAATGTCTGCCTTGAGTTTGTTAAGAGTGATTCATTTACAGATTCTCTGACCGTTGCGATCAGCCCGCCGCCTTGGGCAGTATAATCAATGACTTTCTTAATAGAATTGGGGTCCTGCATATCAGCAGCATTGCGCGAAAAAACGCCTTCTGCAGTGCGTGCAGTCATTAAAGATTGTCTGGCAACAGTCAATGCATCTTGCATATTATAGCTCCGTTACCTGAAAAGGGCTGTAATCTACATTATGTTTATTGTGGACGCCATACGTTACACGTTTTGATACAGATTTTTTTGTTAAGTCCCTAAATGTATTGGCAATCACATCTTTTTTAACATTGAGTTTAAAGACTTCATGTGCGACGCGTTGTTGCACATACTCAATTGTATTTTTAATAATATTTTGTGAATTTTGTGATAAATTCTTAGAACGTGCATTTTGAATCTCACTTTGATAAACCTCAAATAATTTGGCGCGCTGTTCTTCGTGTTTTTCAACAGTTGATAAACCATAATCATCAACACATATATCCATCATGTTCATAGACTGTCGTAAATTTTGAAAGGCCAAATAATATTGAGTAATATCGTTAGGAACTTCTTTTTCTTTTAAAGAAATCACAGATTGAAAATCTTGTAATTTCAGATCAAAATCATCAGTACAACTATGCATATTCATGAACTGTTCCTCCAAGTTGGCTATCATTTGATATACCCGTATTCAGATTACTATGATAAGGGTTAATTTTTAGTTGAAACGAATCTCTAATTACAGGCTCTATTCCAGATTTTCCAGAACATGCCTTAGATAGAGTACCAACCCACATAGATTTCCATATTTCACCAGAATGACTATCACCAAATAATTCACTTGGTTCGTCACAATTAAACATTTCCTTAAAAACCATTTCTAAAAAGGTGTTGGTAAATGCTTTTGTACCCTTTGCAATATCACGCTCTTGTTGGGGTGTATTGGGAATATGTTTAGCTTGTTGTGTGTTTAAATTAACTAGATCCATGATTTAAGTCTCCTTAATGTCGGCTTGCAGGGCTCCTGCTGCCTTAATAGCGCGCAATATAGAACCCATTTCCTTTGGTGTAACACCGAGAGAATTTAAAGCATTCACCATTTCTTCTAGCGTGATACCACCATCAACAATCGTAAATTTACCTACTTCTTCAACAAACCCTGCTGTCGTTTTTTTCTCCTCAACTGTGCGAATACCCGGATTATTTGCTTGATTTTGTTGTGCACCTTGAATTTTTTGTTGCTGTAATTGTGACATTTGCGCCATATGTTTATCCTGAAGTACTTCTAACTGTTCGTTCATATTTTGCTCTAGCTTTAAAATTTCTGCCCTTTTTTGTACCGCATTAAGTGCAGAATTTGCATTAACCGTTCGTTTTTTTTGTTCAAAGTTTGATTGTATAACACCACTTTCAGCTAGCTGTAACTGAACCAAACTTGCTGAAAAATTCTCCCCACCCCCAACATTTACGGGGTTATTGAAAATTGCACCTTGAATATTTGGCTGAGACACAACTGGTTCTTCTGAAATTGTGACAGTAATACTTCCTTGCGTAATGGCAACAGGGTTAATGCGAACATCTTTACCAACAACGATCACACCATTTGTATCATCAATAACGACTTTTGCAGTCTGATCTGGACGAATTCGAAGCTGTTCAATTTCAGTCATAAAGCGTACAATTTGTTTTTTAAACATTGTTGGAATCTCAATTTTTACTGTACTTGGATCAGTTGGACGTGAAATTTCTTCATTAAAGTAATTGTTAATTTTAAATGCCATGCGTTCTGCTGTTGTAAAATCTGGATTTCTAAGGGATAGGTTAACCGTTTTCATTTTTTCAAAATCAAAACCAATTTCTTTTTCAATAATGGCACCGTTTGTGATAAGCCCAGCTGTTGGCACACCCTTTGTGACACTTGCATTTTCACCCGCTGCCGTAATACCAGAAACTGAAACATTACCCTGTGATACGGCATAAACTTCACCATCTGCACCATAAAGGGGCGTTACAAGCAAGATGCCACCACGTAAATCTTTAGCGTCACCAAGGGAAGATACAGAAACATCAATTTTTGTACCGTGTCGTGCAAAAGGCGGCAAATTTGCCGTAATCATGACGGCTGCAACATTTTTACCAGAAGGAACTTTACCATCACGAACATTCACACCCAAACGTTCTAACATACTAACCAAGCTTTCTTTTGTGTAGGGAGAGCTTGCAAGCGTATCGCCAGAACCATTTAAACCCACAACAAGACCGTAGCCAATTAATTGGTTATCACGAATACCTTCAAATGTCGCTAAATCTTTAATACGGATTTTACTAAAATAACTATTTTGATCAGTTTCAGTTGTTCTCACAAGTTTTTGCAGTGTCTGAAGTCTGTTAAAGCTCATATCCAGTTCTTCTTCAGCACAAATAAAGGTGCTGAGGGAGATGGCAAAATTGCATAAAAATGTAAACTTGTTCAACAGGTAGGTCATTAAAGAATTAAATTAAAATAATATATCTATCCACCCATATGCAATTAACATGCCAACTTTTTCTTAATACAGCTAGACTCTGAATCAGTCAGGCTTTATATTTAGGTATATGCAAATATATTTTTAATATAAAATGATTCAAAGCGATAAAGTGATCGGAATTAATAAAGCAGTCCAAATTTTATCTGATGAGGGTATTTGCGCTATTCCCACAGAAACAGTCTATGGCCTTGCTGCTGATGCAACCAATTCTAATGCCGTTGCCAAAATTTATGCCCTTAAAAATAGGCCAACTTTTAATCCTTTAATTGTTCATGTGTCATCTATAAAGCAAGCGACAGCGTTTGCAGAAATTTCATCAGAAAATCATAAAGTATGCTCATATTTTTGGGATCAGAATCTGTCTTTAACAGTCGTCTTGCCCTTGAAAGCAACCCATTTAATTTCTCCACTTGTTACAGCAGGCCTTAATACCATTGCAGTACGTAGGCCCAATCACCCAATAGCGCTTGATATTATTAATCGCGTTGGCCCAATAGCAGCACCTAGTGCGAATCAATCCATGCATATTAGCCCAACATCTGCAGACCATGTGTGTAAAAGTTTTGGTAAAAATTCGCCCTATATTGTTGATGGCGGCCTGTGCACTGTTGGCTTAGAATCAACAATATTAGACCTAAGCAATAAAATTCCATGCATTTTACGCGCTGGAGGCGTTACAAAAGAAGACCTTGAAACTTACTTTAAAATGTCTTTAAACAGTGCATCAAAAACAATTAAAGCGCCTGGCATGATGAAAAAACATTATGCACCCGCATGCCCTGTTATTTTAAATGCACAGACCATGCAGCCAGGCGATGTATTACTAGGGTTTGGACCAAAAACCCCTAAGGGTTCCACACTAAATTTAAGTCCAACCGGGAACTTAACGGAAGCTGCTACAAATTTATTTGACGCCCTCTATAAGCTAGAGGCCATGAAACCAAAACGTATTCTGATTTCACCTATACCCATGATAGGTCTTGGTATAGCGATTAACGATCGCATTTCACGGGCAGCAGCAGCATGATTAAAAAAAATCCATTAAAAGCAGCACTTTTTATGTTAGGTTGGTCAAGTTTTTACGTGTGTTCCATGACCTTAAATAAATTTGTTAGCAAAGAAACACCCACGGCCATTATCGTATTTTACCGTATTTTAATCGCCTTAATATGGTTGTCACCAATCATCATAAAAAATGGCGGGCTGCATTTATTAAAGTCGAAAATATCACACCTTCATATAATACGCGGTATATTAACGGCCCTTACAACGGGATGTACTTACTATGCGTATCGCTACTTACCCCTTGGCACTGCAACAGCTATCGGCTTAGCTGGTCCTTTATTTATTAGTTTAATGGCTGTTGTATTTTTACACGAAAAGTTAACCATAAAAAAATTATTGTACATAGTATCTGGATATGTTGGTGTCCTGATTATTGTCAAACCAGGTGCTGTTAATTTATCATCAGATTTGACCCTAGCTTTACTTGCTGCCGTTGCTGGAAATTTATTAATTGCAGGCCATGTCATCTTACTAAAAATCGTATCAAAAACAGATCGGTCTCTTACCATTTTATTTTATAATACGCTGGTACCACTTCTATGTTGGGGCCTCTATATTCTAACAGATACAACCTTATGCCATTTCTGCTATACAGTTCCCTTGCAAGATTTGCAATTTTTAATAGGTATTGGCTTTGCAGGTCTATCCCTTCAATTTTGCTATACAAAAGCCATTACATTTGAAGATGCATCTTTTGTATCTCCGCTAGAATATATTCGTATCGTTATGGCTATTCCACTGGGATTTTTCATATTTAATGAAAGCTTAAATTTTTACGTGATCATTGGCGCAGCAGTCATTATAACATCAACCTATAGCCTACTTAGAATAGAGAAAGCATTAAAATAAAACTGTAAAGTTTTCTTCCATACACCCCCTACAATTTTTTAAAATAGATAGAGAAAAACTTTAGTCAATTATATAAGAATCACAACAAAACCAAGTTTACATTGTTCAATACCCTATACATATTCTGTTTAAAGGCATATAGTTGTAATAAGTTCATAACTTATATGTGCATTAAGCAATAGTGGAGTCATAATATGGATTGGGATAAACTACGCGTCTTTCATGCCGTTGCAGAAGTAAACAGTTTAACAAATGCAGGTGTTTCACTTGGGTTAAGTCAATCAGCTGTCAGTAGACAAATTTCATCACTAGAAAAAAGTTTGAATATAAAACTTTTTAATCGTCATGCACGCGGTCTGATTTTAACCAGCGAAGGCGAAATTTTATACAAAACAACACGAAATATTTTTTCCCTTTTGCACACAGTACAAACAAAAATTTCAGATACAAAGCATGCAGTAAAAGGAACATTAAAAATTGCAACCACTACGGCCGTTGGCACCGTTTGGCTTCCGCCCAGGTTGAACACCTTTTTTAGTGCGCATCCAGACATTAACGCACAATTTATACTAACAGATGGCGAAGTTGACTTTACCATGCGCGAAGCAGACCTTGCCCTTCGCTTTGGAAAAAGTAAAAATCCGCCTCCTGGAATGATTCACCAACATTTATTTAACGTTAACTTAAAGGCTTATGGTGCAAAATCTTACTTTAAAAAATATGGCACACCAAAAACAGTAGATGAACTCTCAAACCATAAATTACTAATTTATGGCGGCGGTGCAGCCGCCCCAACAGATCATGTAAACATGCTATTGCACTTAGGTGCTAAACTTCACGAAATCCGTGAACCTTTTATTCAGCTTCCAAGTGCTTTTGGCTTATTAGAATGCGCACGATCAGGCATGGGAATAGCCTTATTGGCAGATTATATTGCACGCGATTATGATGATTTAATCCCCCTATTCCCCGATATATCGCATCCTGTCAGTGAAATGATTATGGTGTATCCAAAAGAATTGGTTGGCACAAAGCGTATAGAAGCATTTTTAGATTTTATCAGAAAAGAAGCAGCTAAGTTAAAAGTAGACTAAAAAGTATGACATCGTTTTCATGCCTTATTTGCCTACTACTGGATAAATAGTTCTTCAGTCAAAATATCCCAAAGTTTTTTTGTATCGCAGCGTGTCGATACCCACACATCACCCTTAAGATGAAAGTGGTGTGCACCCGTGACAGGGCTAGATACCCAAATTTGCTGTGTAACGCCGTGGTAATTAACTTGATATATACCGCTTTCACAACGTAAGACAAGTTCTTGAGAGTTTATATCCACATCATCCAAATCGTTTTCTTCACACCAATCAAAAATTTTATTAATTTCAATCTCAGCGCGTTTAGAAATGTGCATATATTACCTAAAAATTCGTGGTGGAGCCAAGGGGAATCGAACCCCTGACCTCTACAATGCCATCGTAGCGCTCTACCAACTGAGCTATGACCCCTAATAATCTAATTCTATCAAAAGTTCCTGTGTCTGGGCAATGCTTTTTAATAGGTAGGGTGTATCTACTTTATACGGTTCTGTGGGCGTGTTAAAAAAACGTTCCTTCGGTGGTATCAAATAATGCCGCTAGCCTAGCTTAACTACATTTACTGGTTTGATGGCTGCATCGTTTTAGGGTAACGTATTAAGTTTAAATTTTTAATATATACGCTCTTTGGGCTCAATATAGTCAACCTCATCTGTTAAGGTTTTTGCCATCACAGGTCGATAGGAAAGCGTTACAGATCCATCCTCATTTAAAGCACATAATGTGTGCGTCATCCATTTTTTATCGTCGCGGTCTTTATAGTCATCCCGTGAATGCGCCCCTCTGCTTTCTTGTCGGTTTAAAGCCGAATGCAGCGTTACAACAGATTGCTGAATAAGATTTTCAAGTTCTAAAGCTTCTATTAAATCTGTATTCCAAATTAACGACTGGTCATAAATTTTAATATCTTTATAGGCATTGGTTACATCTTTTAATTTTTCCACACCCTGTAACATAACATTCTCGGTTCTAAAAACTGAGCAATGGGCATGCATTGTATTTTGCAACTGCAAACGTACTTCACTGGTTTTAAGAGATCCTTTATTATCTTTTATTTTAAATAAGCGCTTAAAGCCCTTCATCGACTGTTCATAAGGCCTGTCAACGGCATGCTCTGTATTAGGTTCTATTAACGCACAGGTACGTATGGCTGCCGCTCTGCCAAATACCACAATATCTAATAAAGAGTTTGTGCCCAACCTATTGGCTCCATGCACAGATACACAAGCAGCCTCTCCAATTGCCATCAATCCTTTAACGATTGTTTTCTTTTTATCTTTCAAAACCTCCCCATGATAATTGGTCGCAATACCCCCCATATTATAATGGACCGTTGGAATAACAGGTATGGGGGCTTTCGTTGTATCAACACCAGAAAAAATTCTGGCCGTTTCAGATATGCCAGGCAAACGCTCTGCTATTATTTTTGGGTCTAAATGTTCAAGATGAAGAAGCGCATGATCTTTCTTTTCGCCAACACCCCGACCTTCCATCACTTCAATCGTTATCGCACGTGATACAACATCACGAGAGGCTAGATCTTTTGCATGAGGCGCATATTTTTCCATAAATCTTTCACCCTTACTGTTTGTAAGGTAACCACCTTCACCGCGGGCGGCTTCAGACATCAAACATCCTGAACCGTAAATTCCTGTTGGGTGAAACTGAATAAATTCCATATCAGACAAAGGCAAGCCTGCGCGCAAAACCATAGCGTTTCCATCCCCTGTACACGTATGAGCAGACGTACATGATAAAAATGCACGACCATATCCACCTGTGGCCAAAATAGTTTGGTGCCCCCAAAAGCGGTGTAAGCTTCCATCTTCCATACATAGGGCTGTCACACCATGACAAGCGCCCTTATCATCCATAATTAAATCAAGCACAAAATACTCTACATAAAATTCTGCTTTATGCTTTAAGCATTGCTGATAAAGTGTATGAAGAATAGCGTGACCGGTTCTATCAGCTGCAGCACACGCACGTTTTGCTATTGATTCCCCCTGGTTAAGGGTATGGCCACCAAAGGCACGCTGATAAATTTCCCCTTTCTCATTACGCGAAAAAGGAACACCGTAATGTTCTAATTCTATAACCGCATCTTTTGCATGTTTGCACATATATTCGATGGCGTCCTGGTCACCAAGCCAGTCCCCACCTTTAACGGTATCGTAAAAATGATAGCGCCAATCATCGCCGTCAGTCATATTACCAAGTGCTGCACTAATACCACCTTGTGCTGCAACAGTATGACTACGTGTTGGAAAAACCTTTGAAATGCATGCCGTCTTTAAATTTTTAGCACACATACCAAGTGTTGCACGAAGCCCTGCTCCGCCAGCACCGATAACCAAAACATCATAGTCATGATCAATAATTTCTTTACCGTTATAAGAATCAGTCATGAACAACGCCCCCCACTTGCAATAATATTTATAATGCAGACAATACTGAACACAACGGCTATTAAACCAAATGCATAAATTGTTTGAATGATAATTTGTCGTACTTTTAAATGTGGCACATAATCTTCCACAACCATGGTAACGCCTAAAACAAAATGATAGATACTGGACAAAACCATGAGAATAAGCCCTGTTGCAGGTATTGGTTTTGAAAAATGTGTTAAAATATCAAAATGGTAATTTGGCATACAAATTAATGTAGAAAAAAACCAAGGCAACAAAAAAAGAAGCATAAAAGCTGTGATTCTTTGATGACGCCAATGCGTTGCAGATTTCATAATAATGTAACCCATAATAAAAGTGATGCAATAGCTGTTACAAGAACAACCCCCCACCCTGAGTAATAAACAATTTTAATATCAAGACCAAAGCCTAAATCCCAACTTATATGCCGTATACCATTGATAAGATGAAATGTTACAGACACAATTAAGGCCAACTTCAAAATATAGCCTAAAAAGGAGGACATAAAGACCATCAAATATATATACGCCTCGCCACCTTGAGAAAGTCCATACAACCACCATAGTAATAAGAATAATCCAGCTATCAAACTTACACCCGAAATACGATGCATTATAGATAAAACAGATGTTAATTGTGGTTTATAAATTTGAAGATGTGGGGATAGGGGTTTTTCTTGCATAAAAAGTAACTCCTTGAAAAGATTGCACCCTCTTTAATACCAAAGAGGGTGTAGTCGGATTACTGACCTAAACTTTTCTGAATTTGATTGCGTTCTTCTAAAGACGTATTTTTCATTACTTCAACTGTGCTTACTAAAGAATCAGCACCCATAATATTGATGGGCACAACAATCGTACCAATTGTTTTATCTTTAATTAATGCAAAACTTACTGGAACTTGCGTTAGGCCAATTTTTTCCATAATACTTGCATGTTTATCATAAGAACTTAAATCACTATAATCTAACTCTTGAAGGTCAATTTTAAATTCATTAACTTTTGCAAGTAACGCATCTTTTGATGGTTTAACATCTGAATAGATGCCTAGTAAACTTAAGAATTTTGTCGCATCTTTCTGGTAAGCCGCATTTAAAATAACACCATATTCGCGTGTTAAATCACCTTGAAATAAGGGAACCGAATAAACGATGAATTTAACATTTGCATTTTTTTTTCTAATGTCACGGATCATTTTTAAATGTGTTTGGCAATGTGGGCAAAGAAAGTCAACAAACATAAGCACGGAAACATCAAAATCGTGCGCACCACCAAAATGAATACCACGTTCTTGTATAGCTGGAAGATTATTTTTTACGTTTTTAGCCCAATCAATGCGTTGTTCAGCTTGCTTATTTTGAACACCTTCTTGTAGTATTTGTGCAACAATTTCTGGATATTTAGCAATTGTTGCTAAAATTTCTTGTTCTTTTTTAGAAGGGGCGTCAGACTCTACTTTTCTTCTTTTTTTAGGTGATGAATCATTTTGCGCGTCAGGCCCTGGCGCTTTTCCACCCATCTTGTAAATTTTGGGCATTTTTACCTGATTTTTTTTTTGCTTAGATTGTTTTACGGCAATAACCTGATCTAAAGGAGATGATTGTGCAGAAATGCTGGTCATCAGGGCTGCCATACTGACAGCTATTAAATTGTTTCTCATTATATAATGTAACTCTATGAGTAGTGGACTATATTAAAACTAACAAATTCCATCCCAACTGAAAAGAGATGTTAAAATAAAATTTGATCTTTCTAAAGTTTAGGTGTACAATTAAATTATCCTGAATAAAATATTTCACTATACTAAAAATATGTGATATCTTCCAAGCGGGATACTCCCATAATTTTCAAGTTAATTTGGAAGTTATTTACATAAACACTTAAGAAAGAGATTTTTAATGACTCAAGGCACCGTAAAATGGTTTAATTCAACAAAAGGCTACGGCTTTATAACTCCTGAAAATGGTAGTGCAGATGTATTTGTTCACATCAGTGCAGTTGAAAAAGCAGGTCTAATGAACTTGCAAGATGGCCAAAAATTATCTTACGAACTTGCATCAAACAAGGGCAAAGAATCAGCAGTAAATTTACAAATAGCTGACTAATTTAATAAGCAAGTACGAATAGTATTTGCATTTTCGGACTTCCCATCTTATATAAAAGATGGGAAGTTTTTATTTGCTCTTCGAAAGGATTCATGATGCAAAATTTTAATGACGCTGATTTGCCGCAAGCACTAGTGGAAAGACTATCAGCAATTGGCTTTACGACACCAACGCCAATACAACAAAAAGCCATTCCAGAGGCTTTAAAGGGTGCTGATATTTTAGGTTCTGCGCAAACTGGTACTGGGAAAACAGGTGCATTTGGCATCCCCCTAACGTCATTTCTTATGCAAAATGATTCTAGTAACGCCTTAATTTTACTACCAACACGTGAACTGGCTATGCAAGTTGAAAAAGCAATTCAAATGTTCATGGGTCGTAATAAATTATCAACAGCACTTTTAATTGGTGGTGATAGCATGCCGAAGCAGTTAACACAGCTTCGTAAGTCTCCACGCCTTATTATCGGCACACCTGGTCGTATTAATGACCACCTAGAACGCAAAACTTTAACATTCAAAAACACACATTTTCTTGTGTTAGATGAAATGGATCGTATGCTAGATATGGGCTTTGATGTTCAGTTGGAAGCAATTGCTAAATTCCTACCTGAAAAACGTCAAACACTCATGTTTACAGCAACCATGCCTAAAAAAATGGAAAAGCTCGCCGCACGTTACTTAAACAATCCTATACGTATTTCTGTTGGTGGAAATCAAACACCAGCGCTAAATATTAAACAGGAAAGTGTTCGTCTGCGCGATGATGAAAAATATGCGCGCTTTGTTAAAGAAATTGAAGAACGTACAGGGTCCATCATTACTTTCGTAAAGACAAAACATGGTGCAGATCGCATGGCTGTTAAACTAAGAACAGCTGGTCACACAGTTGAAGCGCTTCACGGAGACCTTAGACAGTCAAAGCGTACACGTGTTATTGATCAATTTAGACGTGAAAAATGCCGTATCTTAATTGCAACAGACGTTGCTGCACGTGGATTAGACATTCCGCACATTGAACATGTTATTAACTATGACCTTCCCCAATGTCCTGAAGATTATATCCACCGCATTGGTAGAACTGCCCGCGCGGGTGCAACAGGTTGTGCGTTAAGCTTTTTAAGCCCAGCAGATTCTGGTAAATGGCACGCAATTCAAAAATTAATAGACCCAGAATATAAAGGTGGTCCGTCATCAAATAAAGGTGATAGTAAGCGCTCATCTGGTCGCCCAGGCAAAAGGCCAACAAATAAAAGTGGGAACTTTAAAGGCAAAAGCCCTACTGCTAAAACAGCTAACACGAAATCAAGAAAGCCATTCGCAAAAAAAATAGCGTCTAGATAGTTTGATTCACGAACAACAAAAAAGATGGCACCTCTGGTGTCATCTTTTTTTATTTGTGCATATTTTTTTGAATATGTCGTATTTGTATCAAATCATCTAGCAAAATTTGGTCATTTTTTTCTAATTTTTCCTGTTGTTCTTTTTTTGTTTTGTTATGCATAGATTCGTATGCTTTCTGGTTACGCACAAAATCCATAAGCATATCATGTACTTGTCCCCATTTTTCTTCTAAAATATTTTTTTCTTTCATTATTTTCTTTTTTTTAGCATTCATATTCCCTATGAAAAGTGCTAAATCATTATGAAGAAATTCACCTGATGCAATAAAGTTATATTCTTTTTTAATCTGATCATCTATATCAAGTACCTGGGCGTTTAACGCATTAAGTTTTCCGGTAATTTCTGCAATTTCTTGCTGCACCCCTTGCACTTTAGAATCTTCAACTTTAATTAAAGTATCTAGTGATTTTAAAAATCGTATTTTATCTTGTGCCATGAGGTCACTTTAAAACAGACTCTAATAACAGTATAATAATATCAGGCGCGTTTACACAACAATGGTATTTAGGAACGCTATAGGGCATATAAAAAATTTGTGATAATCTTGAAATAAATACTATTTATTGAAGCTTTATGAAAAACACAACAGAAAAAAAAGATATCATAAAATTGGTTGGGCTTTCAGCGCGGACCAATAACATTAAGGAAATAAATCCTTTAACAGGGAAAATTGGTCCTTTGGTGCAACGTTTTTTTTTAAATGCACTTGGCAATAAAATTGCAAATCTTAAAAACCCTGGCACAACCTATTCTGTTTATACAGAATATGAAAGCGATCATACTGGCGAATATACATATTTTATTGGCGCAGAAGTAACAAAATTTTCTGACAATCTTCAAATTCAAGATGCATCAGAAAAAATAGATTTTAAAACGATTGAGATCCCCAAACAAACCTATACAAAGTTTACAACAAACCCTGGCCCCCTACCGCAAAGTGTCATTGCTGCTTGGCAAAAAATTTGGTTTATGAATGATCATCAAATTGGCGGTAAAAGAAACTATATAGCTGACTATGAAATTTTTGATGAGCGTGCAAAAAATCCCATGAACGCAGTGCTTGATATTTATATCGGAATTGAAGATAAAGTAAAAAATTAGCCGATTTTATTTTGCCTTCTGCAAAAACGGATAAATAACAAGCAACACAGTAATAAGGGCAATACTGGTTATCATCATAGCCATATACATAGGGTCTGGCGTTGCATTGTAGAAAAAACTTGCACCTAAAACAATAGCGCCACCAATGCCGTTACGCATTGTGGATGTGACAGCCACTGCAAGACCACGATCTTGCTTTTGAGAATCGATTGCTTTTGTCATACACGATGAAATAGAAAAGGACATGTAGAACATAAAAGCACCCATAATAATAAGAAACGGGACAAATGTTTCATTTGGCATGATAATCAAATACACTAATCCACATACAAAGACGATAACGGAATAACCAGCGACCTTTATTGTATAGTTTATACTATGTTTTTCTAATATATATTGGTAATAAAATGCACCAAAAAAATTTAGTAAAATTGGCAAACACTGAACAACTGAATATGTTGTGGGGTTCAGACCATAGAAAATTTGAAATATAAACGATGAATTTGATGTAAACAACATAGATACAGCAATTGGCAAAGCATGACCAATACATAGCGTCATGAATAGTTTATTTGTTAGCAACCTCTTCAGACTGGGCAAAGCACTACCCGCTTTAGCATTAGATGTTTTAGGCTGCCTACTTTTTTCAAACCAAAAATAGTATCCAGCATAAAACAAAATAGATACCAATAATATAAAAATAAAACACATGCGCCAGTGTAAGTACACAAGAATTTGCGCCCCTAAAATAGGAGACAGCGCAAATACAATAGGAAACATTGCACCATATAAAGCTATATAGCGTGCATGTTCTTTTTCTTCTTTAAAAACGTCATACAATAAGACGATCGAAATATTACTAAGCCCACTACCCCCAATAGATTGAACAACACGACCGAAAAGAAATGTCCATTTATTAAACGAACTAGCGCAAATCAACACACCAAAAGCAAACATGAAAAGACTTAATAACATCAGGTTTTTATGGCATTTAAGATCAGCCTGACGCCCCCAAAAAAAACTAACAATAGCAGAGACTAAGGGCGACACCATAATTGTTAATTGCATAAACTCTGGCGATGTATTGAAATAATCAACTAACATAGGAAGGGCAGCAAGGTATATATCTATACCACCAATCATTAGGCCCACTGTTCCAATTAATAAAAGTCCTTGCTTATTCATAACCATTATTGACTATATCCCCCCATTCTTAAGGCGTTCTGCAACGTCAATTGCACCATATGTTAACATGGCTCTTGCCCCTGCCCGCTTCATGCTTAATAAAGACTCAATAAGCATGTTTTCCCCCTGTTCATAATCGGGATAAGACTTAAACAAAGCGTATTCGCCAGTAACTTGAAAACCAAATACTGGCACAGCCGGATACTCTTGTGTGTACCGTTGAATAATATCTAAGTAAGGAAGCGCAGGCTTTACCATTAAGATATCGGCACCCTCAATAATATCTTGCGCCCCTTCCCTTAAAGCTTCTTCAGAATTTGATGTGCTTAATTGATAGGTTTTTTTATCCGTCAATTCTTTTGGATTATTAGATTTTAAACGCGTCCCTGTACCAACAGCTTCACGATAGGGACCGTAAAAATTTGAATCATACTTTGCGGCATAACTTAATATTAAACGATCATGAAAACTATGCGTGTCTAAAATACGGCGGATAGCACCAATACGACCATCCATCATATCTGAAGGTGCAATAACGGTAGCTCCAGCCTCCGCTACATTTAATGATTGTCTGCATAGAAGCGCTACAGTTTCATCATTATCAATTGAACCGTTTAAAACCAAGCCATCATGGGCATGCGTTGTATATAAATCTAAAGCGATATCTGCAATAATGCCCATATGTGGCACATGGTACTTTACTTGGCGTATAGCACGGCATAATAAATTTTCTGGATTTAAGGCCTCTTGTGCATCATCGCTGCGTAAATTTTCAGGCGTATAAGGAAATAAAGCAACAGCTTGAATGCCAAGCTTTGCTGCATGTTCTAATACAGCAGGAAGTTCATTAATTGTATAGCGAAAGACGCCTGGAAAATTTCTAATTTCGTGAGGTGTATCAGGATCACGAACAAAAATTGGTAAAATTAAATCATCAACCGTTAAAGATGATTCTGCTGTAAGTCTTCTAATCCAAGGCGCTGATCGTGTTCTTCTTAATCGCGTTGCTGGAAAATTCCCCAAAAAATAGGACATTTTTGTTTCTAAAATATAAAGAGTATTCTGTTATGACTATGCAATATTTATATCACATAAACAAGGATTTATCACACGTTATCCTTAGATATCTTGATGATCATGCTCACACGAAAGGTCATGACAGTGGTCATGACTGTGATGGTATGGCACAATATCAAATGGGTGCTGGGCGTGACCAAACATTTTTTTATACTCTTGATGGTTTTTCACATCATGGGGCAGACCTGCACAACATATATGTCCGTTCAAACACAAAACCTGGTCTGTAGCCGATAATACATAATGCAAATCGTGTGATATTAAGAAAATTGAACACTTTAAGGTTTTTTTTAAAGACAGCATCAGTTTAAAAAAGTCTTGTTGTCCTGTAAAATCAACGCCTTGTGTCGGTTCGTCCAACACTAATAAATCTGGCTTATTGATAAGGGCCCTTGCAAACAAAACGCGCTGCCACTCGCCACCTGATAAATCATGAACAGAAGATTTTAAAAGTTGATCCACCTTTAAGAGCGTTAAAAATTCTTTTTCCACCATCCCATATAAAGCTAAAAACGATTCAACATCTAGGGGTAAATAGGGATTGATATTAATTTTTTGGGGCATATAACCAATTTTAATGCCATTTCTTTGTGTAACGCTACCACTAGATGGCTTTAAAAGCCCAAGCATAACCTTAATAAGGGTTGATTTACCTGCACCATTTGGACCAATAAGTGTTTGTATTTCATTTGATCGAACAGAAAAGGAAATATCTTTTAAAATTATTTTCTTTTGTTGCATGTGCCTTTGCCCATGAACTGGAACATGAAAATTAACGTTATTAAACGTAACCAGGCAAGCATCTGTATTGGTATTGTTGGACATATGTTTGTATCAAAAGACATTTAATCACCAGTATAGATGATAATGCATCACAACGCTTCTATTAATTAAAGGCAAAGATATGATGATTTTTCAGCCAGTCTAAAGCGTAACTCTCATAGACTTTGCAAAACATGATAAAGAAAGCCATCATATTTGCCAGGATAAAAACAGTATAGATGAATCTAGAAAATATTTTCCTGCACTTTTTGCATTGGTACTTGCCTCGACTGGAAATACTATAAATATTTTCTGACTTGCATCTTGGGCATTTTATTCTATAAAGTTCTAATGCGAACATATTTTAAATACCTTTCCCTGCCTTACGCACTATTGTGCGAATATGGCAATACAATAAAGATCTTACAGAAAAATATAATCATTAAAGTTTATCTATGCAAGTAAAACAACAAAAAATTGCAACATTTGTTGAATTGTCTTTATTCTAAATCACAACTATGAAATTGGGGATTTATAGTACAGCTAAATCTTGCTTGATGTTTATAATAGCTTTTGCAGGGTTCAATCCCTTAGGGCAAGTATTGGTACAGTTCATAATGGTATGGCAGCGATATACTTTAAAGGAATCATCTAAATCTTCCAAACGTTGATCTTTAACGTCTTTATCTCTTGAATCATAAATCCAACGTGATGCCTGCAATAAAACAGCTGGACCTAGATATTTATCACCATTCCACCAATAGCTTGGGCAGCTTGTCGTACAACAAAAACATAAAACACACTCCCACGATCCATCTAACTTTTCACGTTCTGCAATTGACTGTAAGCGCTCTTTCTTTGGATCTGCTATAGGTGTTATATTCCACGGCTGTATAGATGCGTATTGCTTATAAGCATGTGATAAATCTGCAACAAGGTCCTTTGTGACCGGCATATGGGGAAGCGGGGTAATACACACATCACCCTTAACATCGTGAATAGATTTAATACATGCAAGCGTATTCGTACCATCAATATTCATAGCACAGCTGCCGCATACACCTTCACGACAAGAACGGCGAAACGTTAAGGTTGGGTCAATGTCATCCTTAATTTGAAGAAGGGCATCCAAAACCATGGACCCACATTTATTAAGATCTAAAGTATACGTGTCATACCTGGGATTTTTTCCCATATCCGGGTCATAACGGTAAATTTTAAATTTTTTCAGGCTGGCCAAATTCGGGTTATTGACGGTTACAGTATACGCTGCTCCCTGTTCAATTTTAGAATTCTTAGGAAGCGAAAATTGCACCATTAATGTAACACCATAATATCAGATATATATAGTTTATCATTTTTCAATAGTGTTTCAAAACCTCTTGAAAAACTGACTTTTTTTTACATCATGCATTGGCATTTATTTTAAAAATTTGTTATATTTAAACAGTGTTGGAGGATAGTTTAACGGTAGAACTCCCGGTTCTGGTCCGGGCAATCCTGGTTCGAATCCAGGTCTTCCAGCCACTTTTTCATAAATGTTTATTTATCCCGATCATGATATTTTTTTTGCCAGTATTTCAGTGCTTTAAAAAAAATCAATTTAAACGCTTAAAAAACAACTGATCGGAAGCGTCAATAATACTATAAAAATAGGCTGGTAAGCTACTCTTTCCAGCCTATTTTTTTTAATATTTTATGGGTAATCATAGCAAAGGCACCATTTGCCATAACATTTGATGAGGTCAGTAAGCTATCTTGTAAAATATAAATGGTTGCAAGCAAGCTCGTAAGATCCGCATTTAAACCTAAATATTTCTCAGCAACTGGCAAAATAACGATAACCCCACCACCAGGTACACCCGCAGATGAGAATTTTGCCAAACAATAATACATAACAAATACTAAGTAAACGTCAAAACTTGGCAGCCCACAACCAGACATAACAAGCAAAGCAAGTGCCGTAAAGGCAATATTTAACCCATCACCAATCATATGAATATTTGCAGTAGTTGGCACGACAAATTGTGCATAAGTAGAATCTTTTATATTTTTCTCAGTTGCAGCTAAGGTCATCGGCATAGCGATCGCGCTAGACATCGTTGAAAACCCCGTAAGCAATGCAGGGAACATATTTTTAATAGAAGCCAATGTTTTTTGAACTGACATTCCCGTTCCAATTAAATACATCAACATGGTGTAGCAAAATATTAAAGTACTGCTTAAAATAAACACTTTACTGTAGCTATGTAACAAAGTTGAAAGTGATCCATTATGAATCAATTTCATGCCAAATCCCAATACATATAGCGGTAATATGGGGATAAAACCCTTTTTCAGAACTGTTGTGGCCTTTGTTTTGCCACTTTGAATAAACTCAACAATTGATTCACGTTTATTTACAGGGATAATAGAACAACTCACACCAACTAAAATACCTGTAATTAAAGCCCATTCATTTTTAATAAGTTGGGGTAGCGGAAACTTAAACAAAATAGGTATCTGCACAGAATTGCTAGATAACGCTATAACAGTGTCTCCACAAATGCGCTGTAATGTCAAAATGCCAACTCCATAGGCTGTTAGAACCGTTAAAGCGTTTGATAAAACAACCAAAACCAGTAAGCTTAACACCATAAGAGGTGCTGCTTTTTTAAAACTGGTTAATGCTGCTGCTACATAAAAGAATATTAAAAGTGGTAAAATAAGCATTAAAGCATCTTTTAGTGCCAATGATAGGCTATAGAAAAATGCTACTGCGTTCACACTTAAAAATGGTTGCAGAACGTACGCAAGAACTAAGGCAATTAATAATTGTATATTCGTATTTTTTAAATATTTCATGTAATATCCTTAATATGTTAATGAGCTACCATTGCTGTAAAGGTCGCCTCATTTGTTAAAGCGCCATCAACAAAAGCTTTGCCTACAAAACGCCACACGTTACCGCGTACGCGTTCTTTTTTTATTTCAATTTCCAAAGCATCGCCAGGTACTATAGGTTTTCTAAATTTTACTTTTTCCATGGACATAAAGTAAACCATACTTTGCTGATCGACTTGATTTTCTTTTTCTAATTGCTGAGAATGTAAGATCAAAACGCCTGCCGTTTGGGCCATTGCCTCAATAATTAATACACCAGGCATAATAGGATGATTTGGAAAATGGCCTTCAAAATACCACTCATTGGCAGTTACCATCTTAATACCAGTAGCACTTTCAAAGGGAACAATATTTTTTACTTTATCGACCAACAAAAAGGGGTAACGATGCGGTAGCAACTTTTTAATGGCGTTAATGTCTAAAATAATATCCAATGCATTTGTTTTATCCGTCATATTAACATCCTATGATTTATTTCTTTTTTCAATAAGTTTTTTTATAGCAATTGTTTGTCTGTGCCAATCTTTTGCATTAACAGCCGGTATACCGGCAACAGTTGCGCCATCTTCAACGTTACGCATAATACCACTGCCACCTGCAACTTTTACAAAATTCCCAATATTTAAGTGGCCTGCTATACCGGCTTGCCCTGCAACAATTACAAATTTACCAAGCTTTGTACTACCGGCAATACCCACTTGTGCAACAATGACAGATGCATCACCAATTTCAACGTTGTGTGCTATTTGTACCTGATTATCAATGCGCACACTATTACCAATAATCGTATCTGACTGACTGCCTCGATCAATTGTTGTATTTGATCCAACTTGCACATCATCGCCTATACGCACGCATCCTAATTGCTGGATATCAAAGTGTCCTTTTGCATCCATATGAAAACCAAATCCAGCCTGCCCTATGCGTGCACCTGCTTTAATATTTGCCATACTACCAATTATACAATGTGATAATGTGACATTTTCCTCTACATAACATGTATGACCAATTTCCACATTTTCACCAACAATGGTACATGATTTAATTATCGTATTATCACCAATTTTTGCGCCCGCTTTAATGGATGCAAAAGCATCTATTTGTACATTATTTCCTATGATTGCTGTGGCGTGTACATCGGATTTATGGCTTACAATACCAGTACTTTGTGGTTTTGGATAAAACATATTCATAACTTTGCCAAAATCACGATACGGCATCTGAGATTCAAAAATAATAGAATTTTTTGGTGCTTTGTCTTTAAAATCAGGGTGCACAATAACAACACCAGCCTTGGTATTTTCCAAATCCTTTACATATTTTGCGTTATGTAAAAACGACACATGCTCTGGCAACGCTGTGCTTAAAGGTGCGATCCCGGTCAGTATAATAGAAGTCTTTAAATTGGCGTGATTTTGAACATTTAAAATGCTAAAAATTTCCTTTAGAGAAACGTCTTTATTTTTTTTAATAAACTGATTATGCATTGAGAGTATTTTCATGAGATCAACTAAGTATAACTATTTTATACAATCATATAAAGAAAAATGTTACTTGCTAGGCGATTGATTGCCCGCACCTATTATATTACAATAATTATAACTTACTTTATATACAGAAAATATATGACACTTAAAATTGCAATTAACGGTTTTGGCCGCATCGGGCGCCTTGTATTACGTGGCATTTTAGAGACTAAGCAAACCGATATTGAAGTTGTTGCTATAAATGATCTTGGAACAAATGAAGATAATGCCCATTTATTTAAGTATGACAGTGTTCATGGACGCTATCAAGGTAACGTATCTTCCACTGGACAAACCTTAACGGTGGACCATATGCATATTTCTATGTTTCAAGAACCTGCACCTGAAAAATTGCCATGGGGCGATTTGAATATTGATATCGTCTTTGAATGTTCAGGACGTTTTACCAAACGTGACCTTGCAGCACAACATTTAAAAGCTGGAGCTAAACATGTGTTAATTTCAGCTCCTAGCCCTGACGCTGACCTCACGGTTGTTTATGGCGTGAACCACGACAAATTAACAACTGATCATAAAGTTGTATCAAATGCTTCATGTACAACGAATTGCTTGGCGCCAATTGCTGACGTTATCCATAAAACTGTTGGCATAGACATTGGATACATGACAACAATTCATGCATATACTGGTGACCAGCGCCTTGTGGATACGCAACATGGTGATCTTCGCCGGGCACGTGCAGCAGCAGAATCTATTATTCCATCATCAACGGGCGCCGCCAAAGCCGTTGGTCTAGTTTTGCCGGAACTGAAAGGTAAGCTTGATGGGACAGCCCTTCGCGTTCCAACTGCAAATGTATCTGCGGTTGATTTTAAATTTTTAGGTGTCAAAAAAGACTTTGACGTAAACATTATTCATAGCGCGATAAAAGAAGCATCACAAGGCCGGATGAAAGGTGTGCTAGATATTTGTGACATGCCCCTTGTATCAAAAGACTTTAATCATTATCCTGCAAGCTCTGTTTTTGATTTAACACAAACACAAATTTTAGATAATCGTTTTTGTCGAGTCTTATCTTGGTACGATAATGAATGGGCCTTTTCCCTTAGAATGGTTGATGTTGCTAAGTCTTGGTTTATGAAATAGCTTTTGAATCCTTTTCTACAGCTGTGCATACTATCACCTAAAATTTTATTTTGTTTTTATTAAGATTGTTAATGCGTGAGCCATTAGACTTTAAGTTTTTATGGTAGTGCGCAAAACTTTCACAAGAAAAAAGATAGCGATAGGAAAATGACAACAAGAAGGATCACCTAATAATGCAGCCAGCCCAGCAACACAAGGGTAATGAGGGAAACCTTTATCACCCTGCTTCAGATAAAGTGATGAGAGGTGGTCCTAAGAAATCAGACAGGGTGTTAAGGTATAGTATCTGATTTAAAAAGGATCACACATAATGAGTAGAA
>PFNE01000031.1 GCA_002791835.1 Alphaproteobacteria bacterium CG_4_10_14_0_8_um_filter_37_21
TATACTGTACTCGATATCAGAGTTTAGTATACTAGCCCTAGGATAGAGGGCATTATTCCCACATTAACTGTGGGTATGACTGCCGCCAAGGAATCACGCATAATTCCTCCTCCACCAAATCAGTGGCCCTCTAGTTTTAAGAATATCTGCAGAAAATTAAAAACCAGTTAAGATCAGCTGATTATTTTTAAATCTAATATCAGCCATGATGACGTAACCATAATGTAAAAACAGCGTGCCCTATAAATAAAACGTCATCAAAAGATCGCATTATAAAACGTTTAGAATACTTTCAATTTTTTGATGCTCGGCTGATTTTTCTATTTGCATATCACAATCCGCTTGCCATAAAATTGGCTTTGCTTCTTTGTAAGAAACGTTGCCTAATTTTTTTGCCAAGCGCACTAAATCATCTTTTAATTTTGTACTTTTTTTATCTAGCAAGGATCGCACTTCATCCATATCGACACCATCGCCTAAATGCGCAATAGCAGATACCTCGTTTACAACAAAGGGAACACCTCTTTCGCTGTTGTCAAAAATTGACAGCTGGTTTACACGCGCTAAATGCTGAATCAGGTTTGTATAAATGCATAGCAGTTCAGCCTCTTGGCCAGCTTTTAAGCTAATATTAATTTTTGCACCAGGTTGCACACCTAACAGCCCCTTTAAAGACCTTACTTCTGCAGAAAAATGAAAAATTTCTTGAATAATGTTATGGTCTTTTTCAAAAGTATAGTCATTTAAAGGCCAAGGTGTTGTGATCAGCATCTCATCGGTTTTAGAAAAATTTTCCCACAACGCTTCTGTAATCATGGGTGTTACGGGATGTAATATTTTTAAAATACTCAAAAAACCCCAAGTTGCCGTTTTGCGACATTCTTCTTGAATATTTTCGGGTATATCGTCAGATAACATTGGTTTTAAGGCTTCTAAAAAGACCCCGCAATATGTATTCCAAAACCACTGATAAATATGGCTTGCATATAAGTCAAAACGATACATATCTAGTTGCATTGTTGCATCTTGTACAATGGTAGACACCTCTTGAATCAACCAGCGGTTAAGCGCATATTTTGCTTTAGATGGGTCAAAAGACGCATCATAATGGCACTTGTTCATTTCTAAAAACCGCGCACTGTTCCATAGCTTTGTCATAAAATTACGGTTTATCTCAACACGTGCTTCGCTCATTTTAATGTCACGGCCTGGTGTTGAAAGAGAGCACAATGTAAAACGCAGCGCATCCACACCAAATTTATCCACCAAAATTAAAGGGTCTATAACATTCCCTTTTGATTTTGACATTTTTTGTCCCTGTTCATCACGCACAAGGGCGTGAATATAAACTTCTTTAAAGGGAATTTTTTTGATAAAATGCAAACCCATCATCATCATCCGAGCAACCCAGAAAAATATAATATCAAAGCCTGTAACCAGAACAGATGTAGGGTAATAACGTGTGACATCATCCATGTTTTCGGGCCAACCCAACGTTGAAAACGGCCACAAAGCGGATGAAAACCAAGTATCAAGTACATCTTCATCTTGTCTTAGCGTAACATTATTGTGCCCATAATATTCTTGTGCCTGTTTTAGGGCATCTGCCTTATCATCAGCAACAAAAATATGTCCGTCTTCTCCGTACCATGCCGGTATTTGGTGGCCCCACCATAACTGGCGTGAAATACACCATGGTTGAATATTATTTAACCATTCAAAGTAAGTGTTTTCCCACTGTTTTGGAACAAAGGATGTATCGCCTTTTTTCACAGCATCTAAGGCTGGTTCAACCAATTTCTTAGCGTCAATAAACCATTGATCTGTTAGCATTGGCTGCACTTCAACTTGTGAACGTTCACCATATGGCACGCTATGTTTTATGTCTTCAATTTCTGCAATTAAATCAAGCGATTCTAAGTCACGTAAAATTGTCTCGCGTGCATCAAGATAAAACATGTTTTGATAAGGAACAGGTGCATTTTTGTTTAAGTGGCCTTTTTCATCAAGAATATTTAACTGTTTTAAGTTATGGCGCTTACCAATTTCAAAATCATTAAAATCATGTGCTGGCGTAATCTTAACAGCACCAGACCCTTTTTCTATATCGCAATAGTCATCCAAAATAATGGGAATTTTAATGTTTGTTAAGGGAATTGTGACAAGTTTTCCAACTAAATGTTGATAGCGCTCATCATCTGGGTGTACAGCAATTGCTTGATCGCCAAACATGGTTTCAGGCCGTGTTGTTGCAACGGTAATAAACTGTGTCGGGTTATCTGAAAACGGGTATGTAATATGCCAAAGATGCCCATCTTCATCTTTATTTTCAACTTCTAGGTCTGATATTGCTGTTTGAAATTTAATATCCCAATTTGCAAGTCGCTTATCACGGTAAATAATACCTTGGTTATGAAGATCAATAAAAACTTTTTTAACAGATTTTGATAACCCTTCATCCATGGTAAAGCGCGTACGCTCCCAATCGGCTGAAATGCAAAGACTGCGTTGTTGGCTGGTAATTGCGTCGCCTGATTGCTGTTTCCACTCCCATACTTTTTTTAAAAATTCACTGCGACCAAGATCTTGTCGTCTCACCCCCTCTTTTGCAAGGTTACGTTCAACAACCATTTGTGTTGCAATGCCAGCGTGATCTGTTCCCGGTTGCCATAAAACATCTAAGCCTTGGCACCGTTTAAAACGTACTAAAATATCTTGCAATGTATACGTTAAAGCGTGACCTAAGTGCAAATTACCTGTCACATTGGGTGGTGGCATCATCACACAATAAGATTCGTCACCCTTATGCTTACTTTTAAAATGCGGTTCTTCTTTTTGATAAAGGCGTTCTTCAAATTTTTTTGGATTATAGATTTTGTCTAACATAGTCACAATGCACTTAAATATTGGGATTAAATATGTGTTTCATACACAAAATGGTATCCCCTACGGGAGTCGAACCCGTGTCTCCACCATGAGAGGGTGGTGTCCTAGGCCTCTAGAC
>PFNE01000021.1 GCA_002791835.1 Alphaproteobacteria bacterium CG_4_10_14_0_8_um_filter_37_21
CAATTTCCTTTTGATGCTAAAAGCAGCCTAATGTTTAATAAACTATCTCTTAATTTTGCTGCTTTCCTGTCCGAACAACCAGGACCACCTCAATGATCGTCTTTATTCGTTTCGCAGATATTAATTTATAAACCTAGGATTTTATTTTTATGAATATCGTACACTTAACGTTAGCAATCAGTATAACAACCGCTATTTTTGCATCAGATGAACAAAATGACAGCCCAGATTATAATGAAGTTAACGTAGACGCTACAGGCGCACAAAACTTTTTACCAGATGCGCCTACTGAAGGCATTCCCCTTGACCCATTGATTCAAAAAATTACTACTTTAAGACAATCAATGGTTGGCAAATCTCAAGAAGATAAAGATAAAATTGCTAAATCAATATTGGGGCTTATAGTTGAATCTTTTAAAGATTAAAATTTGTAAACATTATTGCGTAAGGCTTCTTACTTAACACGCTTTTTTAAAGAATATTAAGCTTTTAGTGTTTTATACCACTGTGCAATGTAATTGGCAATTTTCATACAATGCTCCCTATCGCTAATAACATGATTAGCATTTGGCATAGGGCCCAGCTGCACAGGAGATTTTATTGTCTTCATAATTCTTGCTGCATGATGAAAAGGAATAACATCGTCATTTATGGAATGCATGCTTAATAAGGGTGCTGGCAAATGTGTCACACTTAATTCAAAATATTGTTCAGCATCATCTAAAAACGTCGCATTCATTTTATATTTTTCCCCCATTACATCAAGGTTGCCAAACCCTTTACGCTTAACCTCCTCCAGTGGCTGGTCAAAACGTCCTATGGTTTGTTTTGTTGTGTATGGTGCATTTAAGGTGACGATACCTTTTAAACTATTGAATTTTTGTGCTGCATATAAGCTGGTAAGGCCGCCAAGGCTGTGGCCAATAAGTAAGCTTGCTTCCTGATAGTTTTCTTTTAAAAAATGATTAGCACTTAATATATCACCTATATTGTGTGATACGCTAGATGTTGAAAAATCACCATCACTATCACCAATGCCGGTAAAGTCGAAGCGCAACATGGCAATGTCATGATGTGCCAATTGTTTGCTGATCACAAAAGCTGCTGTAATATCTTTAGAACAGGTAAAACAATGACAAAATATACCAAAACAAACAGGCGATTCTGGCAAGCTTAAACGGCCATGCAAAACATGACCATCGCTATTTTTAAACGTAATTTTTTTCGTGGTGACCATACCCTTAGCACTTATCCAGATTAAAGTTGTACTGCAACGTCCGCCGCAAAAGGTTTTTCATTATATTCATGCTTTTCTATGAATTCTAACAATTTACCTGAAGGAAGCGCAATGGGTTCTGATTGGGCTTGCTTTCTACGTAAGCCACGAACCATTGCCTTCCATTCTAAATCACAGTTTTTAATTTCCGGCGTTTGTTTGACCACTTTTTCACAAATTTCTTTTGAAATAATATCAAATTTTTGTCCCGATGAAAGAATCGCCATTTGAATTGCTGCCGTTTTTTCTAATGTATACATTGTACAAAATGCATCCTGCAAGTTTCGACCTGCCGTCAAAAACCCGTGATTACGCAGGATCATAATATCTTTATCTCCCAAATCGCAGATAAGTGTTTTTTGTTCAGATTTTTCAATAGCAATACCTTCATAATCATGAAAAGCAATTTGGTTATAAAAGTGGCACGCTTGTTGCGATATGGGCAACAAGCCATCGTTTAAAGAAGATAGGGCGACACCATTTGTGGAGTGAAAATGAACGATTGAATTAACGTTACGCCTATTTTTATATATAGTATGATGCATATTTTCGCCAGCGGGATTATAATTAAATTCATTGTTTCCAATAATTTTACCATCGACACGCACCTTTAACAGGTTATCAGGTGTAATTTCATCAAAAAGCAATCCAAATGGGTTGATAAGATAGCAGTCAGGCTCCTCAGGAAGGCGTACTGATATATGACCATAAATTAAGTCATCCCATCCATATTGAACAGACAAATGATAGGCATCTGACAATTCTTGTCGTAACTTAGATTCTGAAGACGTTGAGGGAATTGCATTATAAAGCGACATTAAATAGCTAAAAAAAGAGCACCTAAACTTAGCCTAGGATAAAAAGTGTTAATAAAAAGTTAACAAAACAAACAAAAACGAAATAAATCTCAATTTTTTGAAAAATTTTATCTATGAGGCATTATTTTGATACTAAGCAACGTCAGATCTATTTATAAAATACTTCATATTAACTGGGTACCCTTGTCATAAAGGCTGGTATATTCTTACCAAATCCAATCAGTTCTTCATCTGGCATAGATTCTATAACAACCTGCTGCTTAATTGGTTGTTGTTTTTTGACAATATTATTTTTTTCTATACGTTTTTTTTCAAAAGTAAGTTCTTCAATTTTGCGGCCAATAAGAAGTTCTACATTTTCAAGCGCCAATTTATCTTTTGGTGTCACAAAAGTGTATGCCCTACCTTTGTTGCCTGCACGACCTGTTCGCCCTATTCTATGAACGTAGCTATCTGCATTTATTGGAATATCATAATTAATCACAACTTCTAAATCTTGGATGTCTAAGCCACGTGCAACAACATCGCTGGCAACTAAAATAGTGGCTTCACCATTTTTAAACATTTCTAATGTTTGGTTACGCTGCATTTGCGTTAAATCGCCGTGCGTTGCAACAGCGTAAATACCCAGCTTATTAACAGAGCGCACAACATCATCGATATCACGCTTTCTGTTGCAAAAAATAACACCCTTTTTTTCTTTTTCTCGTTTTAATACATGTTCTAAAATTTGTGTTTTTTCATGTAGCGATACTTTGCAAACAAATTGTTCGATTGTTTCTGCCGCTTGATTAACAGCCTCAACGCTGATACGTTGCGGGTTAATCAGATATTTGTTACCAAGTTTTTCAATTTCATCTGTAAAGGTGGCGCTTAATAAAACTGTTTGCTTATAATTTGGCAGTAGCTGCACAAGCCTATCAATCGCGGGTATGAATCCCATATCTAACATGCGATCAGCTTCATCAATAATAAGTGAGTGTATATCATGCAGCATAATTTTATTGCGTTCATGCAGATCCATCAAACGACCAGGGGTTGCGATAACAAGATCAACTCCTTTTGACAGTGCACGTTCTTGCAAAATATTAGATTCGCCACCAACAAGCGCCACAGCTTTTAATGCATTATTTTTATTAAAACGTTGAAATTCTTCATAGACCTGCGTTGCAAGCTCTCGTGTTGGCTCTAAAATCAAAATACGGGGTAATTTTTCGCGCTTTCTTGCGTGCAATAAATAGTCGATCGCAGGCAGTAAAAACGCACCTGTTTTACCGGTTCCAGTTTGTGCTGATGCCATAACATCTGAATTACGCAAAAACCTAGGAATTACCATAAATTGCACAGGCGTTGGTATTTTAAAGCCAACGCTTAATAAATGGTCCACCAAAGGGGCCGATAATCCAAGATTAGCAAATGACATTCATATTCTTAAGTAAAAGGGTTTTCAATGTTAATCAGTGTATCATAGTTTGTAAAATATAGTATTTTTTATTTTACTTCCTGTAACGACTGTATTTTTACAGATTTATCAGTAAGCAGACAGGCGAAGCAAAGTATACTGCCTTTTAGGATGAACGATCTTAAACTTGGATCAGCTGCATCTATATGATCTAGCCGTTGTAGTTGCTAAGGAAGTCAGGGCAGTGATGATATCTCTCGATATAGTGGTTTGATGCACCAGAAACAGCTGGAACAAAATTCGGGGCTTCAGGATTTAGCTTACTATAATGAAATCTAGCAAAAACCTTAAGCGGGGTATCCGTATCCGCCTCCAAAAATTTGTAAACGATCTGTTGTGCACTACTTAACTTTACAGCATCCTCTTCTAAGGGGTTAAAAATGCTTACCACTTTCAAGGCGACTTCTTCATAACTATTCCATTCAGGGCTATCAATCAATCGCGCAGTGTAATTTGCATTATATGCGTTGCTTTCAGCAGCCTGCCCTTGATAGCAAAAAAATAATGTTGCTACAAACATAGGTAATATTTTTATAAAATTCATAGTCTATCCCGAACATAAAATTTTTATTAAATATACTTTTTATTTTATACAAAAAATCCAAAGCCTTGCAAGATATTTTTTTGACCGGTATATTAAGATGCGTTAGACATATCTTAACAGGCTAAATACTGCCTAAAAATCAAGTTCGCTATAGTGTGGCTCGGGTAAAAAACCAGGCACTTTATCTGTTAAAAAGGCCCTAAAGGATGGTCGTGATTTTACACGTACATACCATGCTTTTGCTTGTGGGTGGCGATCCCAGATAATATCACCAAAATAATCAACCATCGACAAATGCGCAGCTGCTGTAATATCGCTTAAAGAAAACTCTTCACCTGACAACCAGTTACGACGCTCCGTTAGCCAGGCTATATACTGCAAATGATAATCTAATGCTTTTTTAGCAGAGCGTAAGGTTTGCGAATTAGGGGAATTCATACCACTATTTCGACTAAATCTTTGTATCACTTTTGCAACAAAAAGTGGGTAAGACACTTCCATATAAAATTTTTTATCAAACCAGGCCATCAAACGACGTGTTTCAACTTTTTGTGCCAAGTCATCGCCCAGAAGCGGTGTTTGTGGAAAGGCTTCCTCTAGATACTCTACTATAACAGAATCATCAGGTATAATAGCACCATTTATGTCAACTAAAATTGGGACCGTACCCGCTGCATTCATTTGCAATAAAGTTGTATTTTCTTTCCAGAAGGTTTCAACTTGTTCGGTAAAATCCATTTTTTTTTCATACATTAAATGACGTATTTTTCTTGAAAATGGACAAAGTGTATAGTGATAAAGAATGCGCATAGTCTATTTTAAAAAAACGGGTTACAATGATTTAAGCTTAATTTTAATCATATCATATTTTTAAAGATTGTTTAATGACGTATTATTTATTATTCCTTTGCCTTGCCCAAGGTATTACAGAATTTTTGCCCGTTAGTTCCTCAGCACACATGATGATGGTCAACCAGTGGTTTAGTATTGAAAAACATGACGCCTCTTTATATGTTGGTCTACATATTGGCACATTATTATCTATCACAGCGTTTTACGTCAAAGATATTATCGTTTTGGTGCTGGCCTTTATTCGGGGCAGCTTTTGTCCAAACAAACGCAATAACAATGATTTCAACATGGCCCTTTGCCTGTTAATTGCAACTATGCCCGCCATTATAGTTGGATTCTTCATAAAACCCTACCTTGCGCACATTCAAGACAACCTATTAATTATTGCCTGTAGCAGCATCACATTTGGCGGCCTACTAGCCTTTATTGACCATTACACTGCCTTAGAACATGATACAATGACAAAAAAACGTGCTATTTTAATTGGCCTAAGTCAATTGTTAGCTTTTTTTCCAGGTGGTAGCCGTCTAGGCACAACAATTACTGCTGCGCGTATGTTGGGTATATCTCGCCTTGCTTCTTTTCATTTTTCAATGTTGCTGTCTATTCCTGTTGTCTTAGGTGCCTCTGTCCTTATGGGGTATGACGCTTATCAATGCGGGACAGTATTTGTAAACAAAACATTAGCAACAGTCGTTTTAACAACTTTTATTTTAGGTATGACAACGCTCTTTATCATAAATAAATTTATAGATCGCATTGGATTTTCTATTTTTGGCATCTACAGAATTTTATTTGGTAGCGGCATTTTATTATGGATATTTATAACAAAACTATAGATAACCAGACCATCAGCATCATGAAACGAGGAACGTGACGAACTGTAGGATATCAAAGCTATTCTTTAATCAAAAGATACTAAACTTAATTAGTGTTCATAAGAAAAAAAGAGCGCTTTTATCCACCCTAATTGGAATAGACACCACAATTACTATGACCCGCAACCTAAGCCGCGTGCAAAGTCTTCACCCCTTTTTAAGATGAAGTAGATATAGCAGCATTAACGAAACATTAAGATTTTCAAGTGTACGATAAGGCATCATTGCAATTATAGGTATGCATGTTTTTTGACGCCAAAGATCTTGACCAAACATATGTTCATAAATTCATGCACTTTAAAATGCTGTCTAAAAATGAAGAGGAGCATTTAGCAAAAGAATGGCGGGAATACCGTAATGAGGATGCCCTACACACCTTAATAAAGGCTTATACACGGTTAGTTGTTGGCATGGCTTGCAAACTTAAAAGATATGGTATTCCCATTGCTGATCTTATACAAGAAGGCAATATTGGTCTGATTACTGCAGCTGAAAAATTTAACCCTAAAGAGCACCATAATGCACGCTTTTCAACCTACGCAAGATGGTGGATAAAGGCGTCTCAGCAAAAATATATTCTACAAAATTGGTCTATAGTACGTATGGGCATGACCACAAACAACAAACAGCTTTTTTTCAATTTAGATCGTTTAAAAACGCAATTATTTAGCATCACAACAGACCACTTGGAAGAGCATCAAGCGCAAGAAATAGCAGACACTCTAGAAATTTCTACCAATGAAGTCTCTGAAATGGAAAAAAGGCTAAATGCAGCTGATTTATCCCTAAACGCCATCGTTAAAAATGCAGATGGCAGAAATAAAGAAACATTAGAAGATTTTATTCCTGATACAGACACGACACAAGAAGAAAAATGCTCTCAAAGTGAAATACAAGGTGTTATTAACAAAACATTATACAGCGCCCTAAATATATTAAGTGAGAGAGACCGCTACATCATAGAACATGTTTACTTAAAAGACCCAGGCATGAACCTCTCAGAAGTTGGGAAAAAATTGGGCATATCACGTGAAAGATCGCGGCAACTATCAAAACGCGCCCTTCGTAAAATGCACTACTTTCTAACACACACAGAACATGTTTCACCACGCGATTTGAAAACAACTTATTAGTTGTTATACACACTTTAGATTGCTACTCTTTAACCATTAAGCCTTTACGCATACTTACATGTTTAAGAAAATAATAAAGCACACGATAACACAAAATATAATTGCTTATTTAGGTGCCAAGTTTATTAAATTCATTTATAAAACAACACAGTGGAATTTTATTAATTTGGAAATTTTAAATACAGCCCTAACATCAAATCGGCCCGTTATCGTTTGTTGCTGGCATCAACGTTTACTAATGATACCCAGTTTTTGGCATTTTGAACGCAACACATCGGTATTACTTTCCAGCCATTCTGACGGCCTGCTTATCAGCAAGGTATTAAAGCACTTTAAGGTAGATTCTATATATGGGTCTTCAACACGGGGCGGTGATAAAGCCGCCCTTCAAATTATTAGAAAGCTTAAAAAAGGTGGCGTTATTGGCATTACACCTGACGGCCCAAAAGGGCCTAATCAAGTGGCAAGTCTTGGTGTTGCACAACTTGCATATTTATCAAAAGCGATCATTGTTCCAATAGCATACAGTGTCAAAAAGCATAAAAAACTAAGATCTTGGGATCAGTTCATGATCCCCCTGCCCTTCTCAAAAGGCAGGTTCTGTTCTGGTGATATTATTGATGCAAAAAACTTTAAAAGTGTAGATGTATTGTTAAACAAAATTCAATCTGATTTAGATAGCGTCACATGTACGGCTGACGCTTGTTAAACACATGTACACTGAATTTACGAAGATTGTAGTGATACTGAAATTTTTCCCTAGGAGAACCGAAGGGTATTGATCCCCTTTTTTACGTATAGTTCTTGTCTGATGGGCCACCGTGATTCCCACAAAATTAAAAGCCACCGCCACCTCCACCACAAAGCTACAATCACCCCGTTTCTCAAAAACTCTTAAAAAAAGTTAATAAAGATACGGTGCTAGACTATAAAATCCTGCACAGAGCATGTATACTGAACTCGATATCTGAGTTTTATAAACATGTAATAGGTTCGAGGGTGTTATTCCCATATCTTTTTGTATGGGTATGATTGTCGCCAAGATGTCTCAACATTACATCTCTACCTCCGAGTCAACAACCCTCAATTATTAAGATATCATCTAAACGTTAATAATCTATTAAGACGGGCACGTATATTTTATGGTGCTAACTTTGTTTCAACAAAATCAGCTATGCTAACGAATTATATGAAAAAAAAGCAATTACTATTAGCCAAAACCACTTTTCAAGGTGCATTTTATTTCACACGCTTTGTCACCAACCCTAAAATTATCATGACCGGGTCTGCAGTTTTTTCAACAACATGCAGGGACGTGTCTTATAAAGAAAATGGTTTTTATACATTAAATGGTAAAAAACAAACCTGCTACCAACACCAAACATTCCTCTTCACACAAGACAGTATCATCATTATAAATAGCAAGGGGGAAACCTTACATACATTCAATATTGCGGATGATAATACAGATTTAAAAGATACCCACATATGTAAACATGATCGCTACGCAATTGACATAAACATACAATCAAATAACGATTTCACGATTTCTTATCGTGTTAATGGGCCTAAAAAAAAGTACAATATAACCACAAGGTATAGAAGACTCAAAAAGGATCACGTTATAAATCTGCTGCTTTTAACTGAAAATTAAGCGACCTACCGATCAAACCTGTTCCCAAACACTCGGGGCACCCCTTCATGTAGCATTTTTCATGATACTTTGGCTGCAGTTCTTGATACATAGAACAGAGGAGAAATTCTTTCACCATATGTGCCTTCACACCCAAATCATCTAGCCGCGCTACAATACCCTCTAAACCTTGCGTATGTATTGTAGAGAGCACTAAATGGCCGGTCATGGCTGCTCTGAAAGCCATTTTAGCCGTATCTTCATCACGAATTTCGCCAAGCAAAATAACATCAGGATCTTGACGTAAAATGGATCGAATACCATCTATGTATCCAACACCTCTAGAAATTTCCATCTGTGATGCGTAGTTAAGGCACGACTCTACAGGATCTTCTAATGTCATAATATTAAGACCACTTTTATTTAGGTAATCCAAACAGGCATAAAGTGTTGTTGTTTTACCTGAACCTGTTGCGCCTGATACCAACATAAGACCATGTTTTTGAGCTAAACACTGCTTCAATATTTTTAAATTATCATTATCTATACCTAAAAACTGAAGGTCATGACGCACCTTATGCCTATCTAATATACGAATTGCCAGTTTTTCACCATAAATTGTTGGATGCGTTGAAACCCTTAAATCTACAAGGCGATTATGGCATTTAAAGCTATAGTGGCCACTTTGTGGCATACGGCTTTGCGCTATATCTAAGCCTGATAATATTTTTAACCGGCTTAATAAACGCGCTTCAAATTTTTTATGCCACGTTTTGTGCAAAACAAGTTTACCGTGTACACGAAAATATAAGCATGTTGTATTCTTATCTGGTTTTATATGTATATCGGAAGCACCATAGTCTATCGCTTTTTGAATCAACGCATCTAATTCTGAAATGATTTCATTTTTATCAACATGAATAGCTGTCTGCTGCTGATGGTATGCGGGTGTTAACTTATCCAGGTTTCCAAATGCAAAAAGTATTTTGTTAATTTCTGGAAAATATTTATGGATAGCGTCACGGACGCTATCTTTAAGAACTATATCTAAGGGGTCTTCGACTGCTATGAATAGTTTATTATTTTCAGCGTTATATACAACAGAAGACAGCGTCAATAAAATATTATTATACTTTTGCAAATCGGTGCATATCAAACCATTTTCAGCATAGTGCGCTAAATCAATATATTCTAAATCATAAAATTTTGCCTTTAGTTGTAAACACGCATCTTTTGTGTAAAAACTAAGTTCATGTCCTATTTGGTCTGCTTGTTTTGTGCTACTTTTTTCTTCTTCAAAAATAATATTCAGCTGATCATCAGACAACAGCCCACAGGAAACAAAGTGATGCATAAGATCTTGCGCTTGGGGTTTCACATTTACACCCCTACTGCACTGTTGGTGGGGCTACCAATACGCCGTTTGCAGGGTTTCCAAACTCTTGTCGCATCGTTTCATCATCAATACCTAAAAGCGGGTGCAGATTAACAAATTCCCAAAATTCTTTCTTTTTATGCTCAGTCGTCAAAACCTGTTGCCCCACAAGTAAATGTTCTTTGTTGGGGATTGGTGAATCGACGCATTTATGCTCACCAAGTGTGTTATAACAATACAATTTAGGAACACCTTGTTGGTCGGACTTTGACCAAAAACGATTGATTGTCTTTTCAGAACTTGGCGCATAATCTGAAAAAGGGTTACATCCAGCCATAAACAAGACAGACATAAATAAAACAAGGTACATTTGCGCCATATTAAAAAGACTTATTATCTTTAGTACAACACACAGGTGATTAAGATTTTCTTAAAATTTATCTTATTATTTAATACTTTGCGCGCTGGTTTCATAACCCTAAAAATCATTAAACGGTGACACCCTTTGGACAAACAATCGCATGACCCAGCATGAAACATTATAACTAAACCTGACATGATTCAGTTATTTTATAATGCCCTGCACTTCCTGATCCAGTAGCTTTTGCTCTTCATTCTTTTGTTGCAGGCCAAATTTAAAAAGATTTTTCAGACCATCCATAAAAGAAAGGCCTTGATTTTTAGTTTGTACATATCTTGAAAAAGATATCAAAAATGGACTTAGCGCAAGCGACAAAACAGTTAATGAAATAATTAATTTTTGCTCAAACTCTGTCACAATGCCTTCTTTAAACGCAATACCTGTTAACAAAAAGCTAAACTCACCCAGTTGTGCAAGCATAACTGAAATTAAACTGGACTGTGCCCAGGGTAGACGCAAAGCATGCAAAATGCTCATATTTAAAACAAGCTTAATAACCGTCACGACAACAAGCCCCTGAAGCACCATACCGATATTTTTTATAATGAAGGGCACATCGACAAGCAAACCAATAGACAAGAAAAATACCATTAGCAAAACCGTTTGAATGGGTTTTGTAGAATCAATCAAGACATTGCGTTCATGTGTATTGCCCAGAACAAGACCTGCTAAAAAAGCACCATAAGCAGTGGATAAATCCATTAAACCTGATATAGCTGCTGCTGCAAAACAAAAAGTTAAACTTGCAATTGGCGTCAGCTCTTTTTCACCAGCAATAATTGTTGTTAGCGGAATTCTAACACGCTGTCTTGCACCAAGATAGCGGATCAGCCAAACGGTCATTCCAACAGCCACAAGCAATTTGAAAATTAAAGAAATATCGAGTGTATCAGTTGCATTTTGACTTTTTAATATTAAGATCATGGGTATAATGGCCAAATCTTGTGCAATTAAAATACCGATCGTTATTTGTCCAATCTCTGTTTTATCAGAATCCATGCTCTCTAAGGTTTTTACAATAACAGCCGTTGAGGATAGGGCTATCACAAACCCTAGCAGAACAGACATACCAAGAGACCACCCAAAAATTGATGAACACCCCCAGCAAATCACAAAGGAAAAAAGTGTTTGTAAAATAGTACAAAGGGTTGTTACAATCCAAACTTTTTTAAAAATACGTAAGTTCAGTTCCATACCAAGACCAAACAAAAGTAATAAAATACCAAGGTCAGCAAGTGTGGTTACCGATTCACGCGATTGTACAAGCTCCATACCTGAAGGGCCCAACAAAACACCCGCCAAAACATACCCTAAAATTGGGGGCTGTTTTAATCGGGCTAGCACTAGGCCTCCTGTCAGCGCAACCATCACGACGATGGCAATTTCTGTTATATTTGATGCATTTTCCATTTTTCTATCTTAGCAGTGAGAGAGAAGCACGGTCAACTAAAGGTAGCGGTGGAATCAAGATAAATATTGGCCCCCATTAATATTTAATGTTTCCCCCGTTATAAACGATGAGGATTCATCGCATAAAAAGGCTACAGCCCTTGCAATTTCTTCTGTTTTGCCAAAACGCCCAATAGGGATTTGATCAAGAATAGATTCTTTAATTTTCTCAGGAATTGCTTTTGTCATATCGGTATCAATATAACCAGGTGCAATAGCATTTACTGTAATACCTTTTCTTGCATTTTCTAGTGCTAAACTTTTCGCAAAACCAATAATACCTGCTTTTGCAGCACAATAATTCGTTTGCCCTATCTGCCCTTTCAAAGCATTAATAGATGACACAATCACAATTCGTCCAAAGTTATTTTCACGCATTTTCTCTATCAACGGGCGCGCCACATAATAGCAAGAATTTAAATTAGTATTAATAACATCCTGCCATTCTTTGAGTGTGTTTTTATGCATAAAACCATCACGCGTAATACCAGCATTGTGAATAAGCGTGTCTATCGTTCCATATTTTTCTTGTAATGTGTCAATAGCTTTTTGGCATGCAAGGGCATCTGATACATCAAAACACGCAACAGGGATGCCGTATTCAGCAGAAAATTTGTCTGCACACGCTGTATTGTTTTTATAATTAGCAATAACTGTATAGCCGTCATTCTTAAGTTGAGCGGCAATCGCAGCACCAATACCACGAATGCCCCCTGTTATTAAAGCAACACGCATTTATATATTTTCATTTTATTTACTAATTTTAAGCGTAACGCTGAATCTGTTAATAAACAGTAAAGAAAATAATATTAAAGGCTTTTTTCTGCGTGAAATATTTTTATGATTCCTGTTGCAATTTTTATGAAAAGAATTTGTGTTGAACGTGAATTTAGCGATTATAAGCATACGTTGCCAAAGTCCCAAAAAGTTATGGTAGCGCTAACTATATGCAAAAAATTGCACTTAATCGCCCCTTACAGTATTGTTTCCTTGCTGCCGACAATCAGGAAATGGTATATATTAGATACGTTATTTTATATATTGAATTAAAACATGGATTTTATTGTCGATTTTATTAAAGACTGGGGTTATATTGCCGTCTTTATAGGCGCATTGATAGAGGGTGAATCTATTGTCTTAACAGCCAGCGCCTTAGCTTATGCAGGTTTTTTAGATATTTATATCGTGGCAACCGTTGCATTCTTTTCAACTGTGTTTTCTGAACAAGCATGTTACCTTATTGGCAGATACTATGGGCCAGGGTTATTTGATAAATTTCCACGGTTTAAACCGGCAGCTGACAAAGCTTTTTCTATTTTAAAACGTATTGATGTTTGGTTCATTTTAACATGCCGCTTTATTTATGGCATCAGAACAGTAAGCCCTTTGGTGATTGGGGCCGCACATATTCCCATTAAAAAATTTATTCCCCTTAACATATTAGCTGCTGCTATTTGGGCTTCTATTAGTTGTGCTGGTGGATATTATTTAGGGGAAATCATCATGGAAAATACCGATATCATTAAACAGCTATCTAAAAATGTTGGCCTTATTGTGCTGACAGTATTTGTGATTGTCGCTGGCATTATCATTTTCATTAAATACAGAAAAAACTTAAAGAAAAATGTGTCACAGTAGCCTTACATAAAGCCTAGCGTATACATATTTAAACTTATTTACTAGAATTACTAATTTGTTTATTAAAAGCCTCTAAAATTTTGTTGCGTACAATATTATTATTATGTTCAGTTTGTGTGACATTAATAATTTTCATTGTATGAGGAACACACTTTATAAGCTGTTCTTCAGGACCGGAATATAAATCACCCTGTATTAAAGGTATGTGCAGACCATAAACAGTTAAACAGTCTATAGGGGCATCAACATTATGATTGTTTTTTAATATGCGGGCAACGCATGCCAACAAATCAAACCAAGTCATACCGTTTTGTTTATCTATTTTAAAATTTATTAAATTCTGCCCATTAACAGGGGTAAAGCAAATCGTAAAGGTAGACGACTCAGTCTTATCAAGCGCTATTCCTGGCATGCTTGCATTCAAAGTATTATAATAAAAAATATAAAGAATTAGCCCATACTTTACGATCATTATTGTTACAAAGATTCACGCAAACGCGGACCAATACAAATTGGCCTAATGCTCTTAGCTAAACCTGTTTTTTCATCTGTTTCGATGAATGTACCGCACACAGTCCCTTCTCCTTCTGTTGGGGTGAATTTTTCTGTTGGCATTTTTTTTGTAAATCTTGCAATGGGAATATGTGGTTTTACACCAATCACAGAATTATAATCGCCGCACATACCTGCATCTGTTTGAATGGCCGTGCCTTTATCTAAAATTTGCGCATCTGCTGTTGGAATATGCGTATGCGTTCCCACAACACCTGTCACTTTACCGTCTAAATAATGTGCCATAGCAAGTTTTTCTGATGTTGTTTCAGCGTGCATATCAACAAAGATTGCACCTAAGTTTCCTGTTTTTAACTTAAAGCGCTCCAATAAAGTCGAAATGGCTGCAAAAGGATCATCAATAGCGTCCATAAAGACACGCCCCATTAAATTAACAACCAAAATATCTTGACCGTTCCGCGTGGTAACACGTGCTGCACCATGACCGGGCGTACCCTTTGGATAATTTAAAGGGCGTATAAATCGCGGTTCTTGATTGCTATAAGGAATAATATCTTTTTGATCCCATACATGATTCCCAGTTGTTAACACATCGGCACCCATGGCAAAAATTTCTTTTGCAATTTTGGCTGTCACACCAAAACCATGCGCAGCATTTTCAACATTAATAATCACCACATCTGGTGTTAATTTTTCTTTTAATGTTGGTAGATGCTTTTGAACAGCATCACGACCAGACCTGCCATAAACATCGCCAAGGAAAAGTATTTTCATGATTTTTTCTTATTTATGTCATCTTTATTTTTTTCATCTTCTGCACGTGATTGCATTTGCGACTTGCGTTTTAATAGATTTTCTTTTAACGCTTGTGCCATACGTTTTTCACGTTCAGACTGTTTAACTGACATTGAGAGTTCCTTTATGTTTGTGTTCTTCAAAGCTTTTTATGCCAGCAGTTTCATGCTGCAATTTTTGCAAACGAACAACCAAAAAAAGCATTGGAATAAATAATAATGATAAGGTGAAGTATAGCATAGACCACCCAAAATTATAAGCAAAATAACCAGAGCTTACAGACACTATAACACGGCTTAAAGATCCAAAAGAATAAAGCATTGTGTAGTGCGATGTACTAAATGGTTTTTGAACAAAGTGCGATATCATAGCAATTAATGTACACGTCACAATACCTGATGAAAAGCTTTCTAACCCAATGGAAATACTTAAAACAAAGGGGTCATATCCAATATGCGCCTGTACTGCAAACATAAGACAGGCACAAACCTGTATAAGTGCTGCCATCACTGTTGCTGTATAAACATTTAGCCACTGCACAACGAACCCACCAATACTTGCCCCAGCAATCACCCATATGGTGCCATATAATTTGGTATAATTAGCAAATTCAATTTTACTAAGGCCAATTTTATATAAAAATGTTGCAGCAGTTCCTTGTAAAACAGCATCACTAATTTTAAACGTTAAAATAAAAGCGATCATGGTAAAGACCCCCTTTTGCTTTAAAAGGGCTTTAAAAGAATCCTGAAAAGGGCTTTTAACGGGTAATGTAACAAACGTTTTTTCAGCTTTTTTTTCTGCAAATAAAATTAAAGCTATAATACCAGGCAACACACCAAGGGCCATCAATTGGTAGGATTTTTCCCAATTGTACCAATGCGCAAGGTATAAAGCACCAGACCCTGAAGCCAGTTTACCAAGATGAAAACCAATCCCTGACATTGACGCAGCAGCACCATAAGCACCGTCGTTAAAACGTTCTAAGCGCAAACCATCCAATACAATATCTTGTGTTGCAGAAAACAAACACACAAACAAAGCAATACATCCAGAGAGATAAGGTGCATCAGCGGGGGAGACCTTCCCCATATAAAATAGGGAAATAATTAAAAATAATTGAGATACGATGCCCCAACTTTTCTTCACACTAAAGTAGCGCCCAATTAAGGGAAGACGCACATTTTCCACATAAGGCGCCCATAGCGCTTTTAAACAATATGGCAAACTTACAATTGTAAATAAGCTAACAGCTGTTTCTGTAAAACTAAGCTCATTTAGCCAGTAACTGAAGGTGGATAGAATTAGTAAGAATGGTAAACCGCTAGAGAACCCTAAAAGCAACAACAACCAAAGATCTGGCTGTTGATAATTTTTTAGTAACGCTTTGATTTTATCATTCAACATTAAACGGCTATTTTTTCATATTTATCACGAACGAACATCAAAACAACCATACAAATCAACATGAATATGGGCAAAAATATAATCGTATACTGGTACGCGCTTACACTATAAATACGTGTCCCAACTTCGGAAACACTTCCGTCCCAAACAAAGTCTAAAATCACCCCCATAAACACCTGAGAGAATAAACCAACAAAAGAAATAATGGCATTGGTAAAACCCATGGCCGTACCATACGCACTGCTTTCAACATTAACTTTTGCAAGCGAAAAAACCAGCACCTGGCCGCCGATGACAAACCCCAGTAAAAACAATAAACTTAGCACTGAATCTCTATCAAAAAATGGAGAAAACACAATAAGCAAGCTGATACAACCTGCAAACACAGCTGTAAGTTGTAAAACACGTTTATATGATTTCATTTTGTTAGACAAAATTGCAAATACTGGGCCACCAACAGCCATGCCAATAAATACCAAGTTTGTTGTTAGCGATCCTATAAAATGATCACCATCAAATACGCGTGTTAAAAAAGGTACGCCCCAAAGTTCTGCAAAGGCTGTTAAGGGAAGATATAAAATACCACCAATAATGCCCGCTAACCAAATCTGTTTATTCATACTTAACATAATCAAAATATGTTTAAAGTTATGAAAATTGTTAAAAGATTTAGATGGCTTGTCTTCAATAATTAAATAAGCTAGCAAGGCAATGAAAAATCCAGACAATCCCATAATTGTAAAAATATTGACCCAACCATAATGTTCACTTAAGTAAGATAATGGACTTCCTGCAAAGTTACCGCCAAACGTTCCCATCATATTTGTAAGGCCTGCAATTAAAGCAAAACGGCTGGGTGAAAACCAATCTGTTGCAACTTTAAGTGCTGCAATAAAAGCGCACGCAGACCCCACACCAACAAGAATTCGGCCAAAAATTGCAGGTACTAGGGTATCTGCCTGACAAAATAAAATAGTGCCGGCACCACACACAAGCGCTGAGAGTGAAATCACTTTTTGTGGACCAAATTTATCTAGAATAAGACCACAAGGTAATTGCATTAAAACATAAGACCAGTAATATGCACCCACTAAGAAACCCAACCCTGTGGAGGTGATATTAAAATGCTGCATAAGTTGATCTGTCAGACCAGCAGGTGCCACACGTAAAGCGACTTCATATAAATAAAAAACAGCAGCCATTGCCCATATTACAATGTGCTTAAACGATGAGCGTGTTTGTTCTGGTTCCATATAACGGATTTTTGACATCATATTATCTTCTTGTCTTATAAGTTTCACGAATAAAGTAGGTTAAACACAACGCCACAAAAGAACACACAACTAACATAGATAGTGAACTTTGATATGCAAATAGAGAATAATTAGCAATGCCTGATTCTTTAACAGATCCATCCCAGAAAAATTCTAAAACCAAACCAAGGATCGGCTGAAACACCATGCCCCCAAAAACAACAAATGTATTGATAAAACCAATTGTTGTTGCCGCCGCATTTTTTGGCGAATTGCGTGTTGCAACTGTAAAGTATAAAATCTGCATACCTGCAAAGACAGAAGTCACAAACAAAATAAACAGTGTTAAATTAAAGGGCATAACGGCCCAAATAACCAGCGAGAAACCAACCATAATACTAAGGGCTGACATCGATAGAATTTTTACATGGCTTTTGAAATAGTCTGCAAATAAAGAACTTAATAAGCACCCCGTGGCAAACCCAATAAAAACAGCTGTTGTGCCTGCTGCAGCCACTTCGTTACTAATATTATAACGCTCCATTAAAAAAGGCACACCCCAAAGTTCTGCAAAAACATTGACAACTAAGTTTGTTAAACATCCATAAAGGGCAACCAAAAGGTTTTGCTTGTTATTCACAACTGCTTTTAAATCTTGCATAACATGGGTTTTAACAGCTTTTTTTTTCACCGGCAGATCTTGCGGTCTATCACGAATCACAAACCAAGAGAATAAAGCGATCACAATACCACCACAAGCAGAATAAAAAAGTGTTATTTGCCATGAAGTGGCATTCACAACATAAGCAAGTGGGCTGTTGCCAACCATACCCCCAAGGGCACCTAACATTTGGCTAACACCAGCAATAAAGGCGAATTTAGAACTATCAAACCAAACAGATGCAATTTTCATACAGGCTAGGTAAGCGCAAGCAGACCCCGCCCCAATTAAAAATCTGCCTAGTTTAGCAACAAGTAGGCTATTTGTGTGTGAAAATAATATAGCACCACACACACATAATAAGGCTGAAAACGTAACAATCTTGCGTGGACCAAAATAGTCCACAACCACACCACAAGGCAGTTGCAAGGGAACGTAAGCCATATAATAGAAAGAAATCAAAATACCTAAAGCACCCGCCGTTATACCAAAATGCCCCATAATCTGGTCTGTCATAACACCAGGTGAAGCTCTTAAAAAATATTCGTAAACATAAAACGCCCACCCTGCAGATAAAATAAACCAAGCGGATTTAGAATTAAGATATTTACTTTTTTTTACATTTGATACAGAAGGTGACTGTTTGAATTCTGCTTTTTTATTAGCTGAATGCGACATCAAAATCTTAAATTTATCAATTATTACACCTATACTAGACGATTATAGACCAAAAAGCTTTATTTTTTTTCAGCCTGAACCATTATCATGTTAAAAAATACTTTGAATTAAAACCTAACTATACTTATATTATTCAATAACCAAAAATTTAGCGCGTTTTGGTATTCACCAGCGTCCACTGCAGCGAATCTGCATTAAAGGCGCGTTCAAACGTCCAATAATCTTGCCTTAAAATAGATGTCTTTGCTTCATTTTCTACAATTTCTTCATTTTGATCATATGTCACGACAACTTGCTTTGTTTTAAAAAAGACAGTGATCTGAGCCTTTTTTTGATCTTTTACATCAATAACTTTAGCAGCATCAATTTCAACAATTTCAAAACTTTCTATTTTAGTTTCAATCGTTAGCTGATCTTTTTCACGGGTGGTAATGGATCCAGAAAACAGTTTGTACATGTCGTCTGACAATAACATTTTTAAACGCTTTTTATTACCTTTTGCAAATGCCTTTGTAATCATTGAATACGCAGCTTCTGCGCCCTTTAAAAAATATTCCACATCAAAATCAGGATCATTTTTCACAATTTCTTCAACTAAACGATTTTGATGTGCAGGCAGTTCAGATTCTTCTTCCTGAACGTCTGTGCTGTTATCATCATGTTGTTTTTTTGTCATCACAATCACGTTATCAGAATCATCAAGAATAAGCGTGCGTTTACGCTCAACCCCTGTTTTAGTACCAAGAATTGACCACAACCTGTAAAGTACAAAACATGCTAATGCAATTAAAACAATAAGATCCATAAAATTAAACTTTCAAAAAATCTGCTTAAAGAACAGCTTACCTGCCCTATCTTTAATATATAGAATCTAGGTTAATGTTTTTATAATAAATAGGCAATCAGAATCATAAACTTTGTTGTGCCTATCCTTGTAAACTTTCTGCCCAAAAACAGATATTTTAGGCGTTATCAGCGGTAAAACACAACAATTCTTGCAACACTTTTTTCATTAAAGTTGGCAGCGCATAGTCTTGCACTTCATCTAAAGAAACAAGCCTTTGATTGTGTTTTAAGTGTAACGACTCCCAAGGCAGTATAGAAATATAGCGAATTTTTAAATAAAGCGTAAAATGTGTAAACACATGTTTTACAACCTTATCGGTCGCCGCACACGCCGCCTTTTCATGGGGATGATCATATTCAATCCACGGCGATGTTGGAACGCCCCATAAGTTGGCAAGCAACCCTTTATCTGGTCGTTTTTCTATGATGACATGATTATTACCCTGGATAATATATGCCGTGCCGTAGCGAACAGGTTTTTTTGGCTTCGCTAAGCGCGCAGGCAGCGTGTGGCATGTACCTTGTTTATACCCTTCACACACATTCATTAAAGGGCATTCATGACACTTTGGATTTTTAGGCTTACAAATGGCTGACCCTAAATCCATTAAAGCCTGCGCAAAATCTCCTGCCCGTTTTCCCGAACCTAGCTGTTCCGTTTTACAAACGATATCTTTTTTCAAGGCCGGCAAGGGTGTAGAAATATTAAATACCCTTGAAAACACACGAATCACATTACCATCAACCGGCACGACATGTTCGTTAAAACAAATGGAAGAAATTGCTTTTGATGTATAAGAACCTATACCTGGATAACGCACAAGGGCCATATAGGATTGTGGGAATGTATTTTGAACAATCATTTCCTCCACCGCAAGTTTTAGGTTTTTTGCCCGTGAATAATAACCAAGACCTTGCCATTCCATTAAAATATCATCAAGCGATGCACTTGAAAATGCCTCTATAGTGGGCCATTTTTCTATGAATCTATTAAAATAATTAATAACCGTGGGTACTGTCGTTTGCTGCAACATAATTTCGCTTAAGTACACATAATATGGATTTGCAACCTGTCCTGGCAGTGCACGCCAGGGTAATATGCGCCTATTTTTATCGTACCAAACTAATAATTTTTCATGCATTTTTAATCCTCTTTATGCATCACATACTATAACAAAAGCCTTTTCAGGTAAACATTCACGCAGAAAGGGGGTTACTTCAACCGCTTCTTCAAACATAGAAAACACAACGATCAATACGCTTTTTATTTTTCTCTTGTATTTTGGATGCAAAGCAAGGTATAAATAAATAAAAGTTAATTTTATTAAGGCGAATAATGAGCGATATAAGCGATAAAGTAAAAGCAATTGTTGTTGAAGCACTTAGTGTTGAAGCCGATCAAGTTACTCTATCTTCAAATTTAGTGGATGATCTTGGTGCAGATAGTCTTGCACGTGTTGAGCTTGTTATGCAAATTGAAGAAGAATTTGATATTGAAATTTCAGACTCAGATTCAGAAAAAATTTTAACAGTCCAAGCTATTATTGATTATGTAAATCAAAAAAAGGCTGCGTAGTTTAAAGTACAACGATAAATTTTAAGCGCCTTTAGGCGCTTTTTTTATATCCATAAGTGTTGCACACCGTAATTGATCAAAAGAAAGAACAACCATGTTTTTTAATAAAATCACATTAACCGCAGGGTTCGCTTTATTTTCTATGTTTTTTGGATCTGGAAATTTAATTTTCCCATTAAACGTCGGAAGAGAATCTTTTTCCGCCTACCCATATGCCATCCTTGGCCTATGCTTAACTGCTGTTCTGGTTCCAGTTTTAGGGTTTTTAGGAATGGTTTTTTCTGGCGGTGATCGCGTTGCTTACTTTAAAAAACTGGGGAAATACCCAACATTTTTTCTAACACTTTTAATGCTAAGCTTGATGGGCCCTTTTGGCGTTATGCCCAGGTGTATTGGACTATCTTATGGCGGGTTAATGCTAATTTCTAATATGCCATTATGGGCTTTTAGTGCTGGGTTTTGCTTATTAACTGGCATTCTTGTTTGGCGCCCTAATAAAGTTGTGTCTATTATTGGGGTTTTCTTAACTCCCTTTAAATTAGGTGGTTTGTTTCTACTGACTGTAACTGGTCTTTATTTTTCAACGCCACCCATAAATGCTACTGCCCCTACTTTTGAAATTTTTTCAAATAGCATTAGCCAAGGCTACCAAACAATGGACTTGTTGGCAGCCTTTTTCTTTGGATGCACGATCGTAGAGTTTATTAAAAATCGCATTAAAGATAAACATGGCAATGTTGATATGCAAAAAGTTATTCATCACAGTTTTTATGCAGGTCTTATAGGCGCCTCTCTACTAGGGTGCGCTTATGCTGGCTTTATTGCGCTGGGTGCATCTTACGCTGATCAAGTTATGAATGTATCGCCTGAATCCTTATTAGTAACGGTATCAGGCTTAGCACTTGGTCCGGTTGCTATTCCCATTGTTGGTTTTACAATTTGTGTATCTTGCCTTGCAACCGCCACAATTTTGGCCAAATTATTTGCCGATTTTCTTCATCACGATATGTCACAAAATAAAATCAGCTATCACCAAAGCGTTATCATAACCATGACTGTTTGTTTTATTTTTTCACTACTTGGCTTTAAAATGATCGTTGGCATGCTTGCTGGATTTTTGTCTTGGTTATATCCATTGCTCATTTTATATGCAGTTTATAAAGTTTATGATAGTGTACGCAATATGAACAGTACAGACACTACTTTAAAAAAGGAAAAAGACAATGAAACACTTTCAGCTTGATAGTATAGACAAGGGAGACCTTATCGCAGTTGCCATGTCTGGTGGGGTTGATTCTTCTGTCGCTGCAGCGCTTATGGTTGAGGCTGGCTATAATGTAATCGGCATTACGCTGCAACTATATGACCAAGGTGAAATGGCAAAACGTAAAGGCGCATGCTGTGCAGGCCAAGATATTTATGATGCAAAAATGGTTGCCGATAAATTAGGTTTTCCTCATTATGTTTTAGATTATGAATCTATTTTTAAACAGCAAGTGATAGAAGACTTTGTCGATTCTTATTCAAAAGGGGAAACCCCTATTCCATGCATCCAGTGCAATCAAAAAGTCAAATTTAAAGACCTTTTAAAAACTGCAAAAGATTTAGGCGCCAAAGCACTTGTAACGGGGCATTATGTAAAGCGCTTACAAGGCAATACAAAATCAGAACTACACAGGGCTGTAGATTATAACCGTGATCAAAGTTACTTTTTATTTACAACAACACAAGAACAGCTAGATTATTTACGCTTTCCCTTGGGTGGCATCCCAAAATCTGAAACACGCGAGCATGCAAAACGATTTGATTTGCAAATTGCAGATAAACCCGATTCCCAAGACATATGCTTTGTGCCAAATGGTAATTATGTTTCTGTTATTGAAAAACTAAAACCAGGTGCATTAGAACCAGGCGATATTACGCACGTTGATGGTACAATTCTGGGGCGCCATGAAGGCACAATTCAATACACAATTGGCCAAAGGCGTGGACTGGGCATTAGTTCGAAAGAACCACTTTATGTTGTTCGCATTAACCCAGAGCATAAGCAGGTTATCGTTGGTACTAAAGAACATTTAGCTGTTCATGACATATACTTAAAAGATGTAAACTTATTAGAAAATGCAACCCTTTTTAAAGACGGTTATGAATGTAGCGTAAAAATACGTTCCACCCATGCACCCGTCAAAGCGACAGTTTTAGTAAATGCTGACAATATAAAACATGCGCGGGTCCACTTTGAAAACCCCGAATATGGCGTTGCTAACGGACAAGCCTGTGTTTTTTATAAGAACGATCGGGTCTTAGGTGGTGGTTGGATTACAGAAAAACAATATTTGTAAAGTTAGTTGGTTTAGTTCATCAACTATAGCGCGCCGCCATTATGGGAACAGTTTAAGGTTAGATCTGTTTTTTTTTAAAAAAACAGCTAATTCTTCAAACGAAAGGTCATTGAAGTAGGTATTGCAAGAAGCTATCAAAAATATCTACTCTCCATCCAAATAACATAAATTAGAAAAGCTTTCATGCTAAATTCGCCTGCACAGGTATGGTGCGCAAAAAAATAATTCTATATTGCATATACAGCTATTATAGTTATCCTTTTCCTTACACTCAGCAAGCACTTGAGGCTGTCTTTTAATAGATTTTGCGCTCTTTAAAGACAAAAAAGTGAGATATTAACATAAAAATTTAAAAAAAATGATTTTTTTCTTGAGAAATTAACGTCGCATTAACTTTTGTCGTGTGTAATAGAGATAAGAGAACATAAAACCCGCATTGGGTTATGTAAAAGGCAATATGGAGGAATCATGGGAATAAGCACACAACATAAACTAAGTATGGTGCGCCGCCCACGGGTACAAATTACATACGATGTGGAAATTGGTAACGCCATCGAAATGAAAGAGCTTCCGTTTGTAATGGGTATCTTGGCAGATTTATCCGGTCACTTCGGTGACAATCGCCAACCTATTAAAAATAGAAAGTTTGTAGAAATCGATCGTGATAATTTCGGTGAAATTATGGCATCAATTCACCCGCATCTAAATTTGACTGTGGAAAACAAACTGAAAAATGATGGTAGCAAAGTAAATATGGACTTATATTTTCAGTCCATGGAAGATTTTGAACCCTTGTCTATAGTTAATCAAATCGAACCTGTATCAGAACTGTATCATAGTAGATCACTGCTGAAAGATCTTTTGACAAAGCTAGATGGTAACGATGCGCTGGATGATATGTTAAAGAAAATCATGAGCGATAGTTCACTGCTAAAACAGTTGAAAGACGAACTTGGTGTCGCAGATGCTGCATCAGCATCTTTTGGTGAAACTCAAACTGCTTCAGATAACGAGTCACCGGCAGTATAACGTAATGAAGGAGTCTTATAATGGCTAAAGAAACAAACGGCACCTTGGTTGATAAATTGCTCTATGATGCAAAATTAATTCGAGACGAAAGCCAAAAAACATTTGCTTGCGATTTGCTTGCTGAATTTGTTCGCCAAGTTGAACAACAAGGCAACACATCAGGCATGCACGTTGGCCCCTTTTTAAGCCAGCGCATAGCACAAATGGATGAAATAATTTCAGATCAACTCAATGAAGTTTTACATCACCCAGATTTTCAAAAACTAGAAGGTTCATGGCGTGGTCTAAGCTACCTTGTTAACAAAACAGTCACAGGAACTTCTTTAAAATTACGCCTTTTAAACATTACAAAAGACGAACTAAAAAAAGATCTTGAAAAAGCAGTTGAGTTTGATCAAAGTCAACTATTTAAAAAGGTGTACGAAGAAGAATATGGTACCTTTGGTGGCAATCCATACTCTGCCCTTGTTGCCGATTTTGATTTTGGACGCAACCCAATGGACGTTGAAATTTTGGATAAACTGTCTAACGTGGCAGCTGCAGCACATGCACCGGTCCTGACCGCAGCACATCCTAAAATGTTTGATGTCGAATCTTTTGAAGATTTAGGTATACCACGTGACTTAAGCAAACTGTTTGAAAGTTTGGAATTGGTCAAATGGAATAGCTTTAGAAGTTCTGAAGATTCTAGGTATGTAACCCTTGCCCTACCCCGTGTTTTATTCCGCTTACCTTATGACAGCGAAAAAAACCCTGCAGAAGGCATTGCATTTAATGAAGATGCATCTGGGGCTGATTCTTCAAAATTCTGTTGGGGCAACCCGGCATATGTTTTAGCTGAACGTATCACAAATGCATTTTCAATATATGGCTGGACAGCTGCAATTCGCGGTGTTGAAGGTGGTGGTATTGTTGAAGGTCTGCCTGCATATACCTTCAAATCTACAGATGGTGATATTGCCCTGAAGTGCCCAACTGAAACGGCAATTACAGATCGTCGTGAAAAGGAATTATCGGATCTTGGCTTTATGTCGCTTTGTCACTGTAAAGGCACCGATTACGCAGCATTCTTTGGATCACAAACAACACAAAAACCACGTGTTTACAACTTAGATGATGCAAATGCAAACTCTTCACTTTCAGCGCGCCTACCCTATCTACTAGCAGCCTCACGCTTTGCACACTATATAAAAGTGATCATGCGCGATAAAATTGGTAGCTTTATGACACGTTCAAATGTTGAAATGTATTTAAACAGCTGGATTGCAAACTATGTACTGTTAAACGATGATGCACCACAAAATGTGAAAGCAAAGTACCCACTTCGTGAAGCACGCATTGATGTGTTTGATGTACCTGGAAAACCTGGAACATATCGTTCGGTTGTGTATCTAAGACCACATTTCCAGATGGAAGAATTAACAGCAAGTATACGTCTTGTTGCAACGCTTCCACCACCAGCAAAATAAGGTTACGCAAGTAAATTAATTTGATTTTAAGGAGTAAAATCATGGCCAATACAATACAATATAAAATAGCTGGTAGTGATGCTAAAAGCATCACAGTACCAACTGTTGAAAAAAGCACTGAAAACCCAATTGCATCGGCAGCATCAACGGCTGAATGGATGGTTAGAATTGATGACTTAACTGCATCATCTAGAGTTGGTTTTCTTAACCACTGTGAACTACATGGTTGGTACGCTGAAAACAGCTGCGAAACAAGTGGGGCAACAGTTGGATTTTGGAACCCCTCAACAGTACTAAAACATTCTGAACTTGTGATTATTATCCCGGTTATGGGTTTTATGCCAAAACTTGAAAATAGTATGAACAAAAAGAATGCGCTTAGTGAAGTGGAAATTATTCGCGTTGGTGAATTAGTAGCAACCCAAACAATTTTGTTTGAAAAATGCTACATTAGCAGCATTCAACAAGAATTAGAACGTGTTATCGTTAAAATGAATATCACCAAAAAAACGAATACAGTTCGGGCCTTTGACGCTACTGGAAATTCTGCTGGACAAATTGTCAGCTTCGTTGATTATAGCAGTGGCGCTGTTGAAATTTAAGCAACGCCCGCTTACTCAACAAAAAACCGGGTGTTATACCTGGTTTTTTGTATGTAGGTGATCAAATCTATTAAAATTCAAATATCATAGCTGCACGAATGTTTAAGCTGCATGGTTTAATCCATACACCAGAACGCACCCCTTTTTCTGAAAGACCTGGGCTACCAATATAGTTATCAATAACACGTTTATTTTGACCTATGTTATATCCAACAGTTAAACGAGTAGAAACTTTATCACTGGTTTTATACTGAACACCTAAAGTTGGCTCTATTCCAAAAACAAAGGACCTTTTTGTTTTTATATTATCACAACGAATGTTACCCCCTGGCGCAGCATGAGCTGCAGTAACACAATATTGCGTTACAGTAAGACCACAAGCCATTATGCCAGACAGATTATCTAAAATAGATATATAAAAACCTGGAACCATCGATATTTGATGACGGATTCGTATTGAAACTTTTTCATCATCTAGTTGGTTGCGGATTGGCAAGCCCTCTTCTTCAAGAACGTCAATATTACGCTTTAATTTATGGCTATTTAAGTAAGTATAACCAGCTTCTACAAATCCTGAAAAAACAAAATTTATTCGGTAATTATATCCTATCAGCATGCCAAGACCTAAAGCATTTTGACGCATTTTCTGCACGTTTAAAAAACGCACATAATTATTTACTGGTACAAAATCTTTACCTTTCAATTTTATGTTTGATTGATGACCAAAGTAAGAACCCTGCAGGCCTACATAAGGTGCTGCATCCAGGGCACTAAAAAATAAAAAAATAACAAAAAAAACCTTCACTTATTAATCTCCTTAACAAAAATTATTCATTTATTCTAGTGGCTTCAGATTTAGATAATATGGCATGCTGGTTATTATGCGCTGGCTCAGCAGGTTGTATCGCTTCTAACTGCCTAATCCTCGCCTGCAGACCCTGAACTTCAGCTTCTAAAGACGCACGAACTGCTACGCCTTCATCAAACTGCCTTTGAAGGTCAGCATTTGATCTCTCCAGGGCTGGTATGCCATTTAATTGCACTTGCATCCGATCTATGCGCTCTTGCAAACCAGGCACCCTTGCTGCCAATGGTTGAGTTATCTGCAGATCACGTCGCAATTGAGCGATAGCAGCATTTAAAACAGCAATACTATTCACTTGTATTTGAAGGGCGCCATTTTGCGCCTCTAAGACACCTGCACGTTGCGTCACAGCGTCAAGTCGTTCTTGAAGTTCACGTTGAGCTTCTGCATGACGATCTGCATCTGCTCTTGCAGCTTCTTTTTCTGCGTTCACTTGTTGAGCTGCTTCTTCTGAAATGCGCCTTAATTCGGCAAGTTCTAACTGCAACAGTTCTGCACGTTGTACAGCGGCTTCTTTTTCTGCATTCAATGCATCAATACCACTTACTTGCCCTTGAAGAGCAGTATTTTCTTCTGCTAGAATAGCTACACTTTGCGTCTTATCGTCAAGTTGTGTTTGAAGATCACCTTGATCTACTACGCTTTTTGCGATATTCTGCTCAGCTTCATCGGCTCGTTTTTTTTCTGCTTCTTTTTCTGCGTTCGCTTGTTGAGCTGCTTCTTCTGCAGCATTCAATTTGTTTTGTAAATTCGCCAAAGATTTTGCGAGATTTTCCTTTGCTGTTAACGCTTCAGTTTTTTCTTTTTCTGCGGCAGCAATGCAATCAGTTGCTTGCGTTTTTTCTATAATCGCTTGCGTTTTCTGTTTTATTGCTTCTTGATTAATAGCTTCTAGATCTTTATTTTTTTTCTCTAACGCCTCTAATTGTTTTGTGACATCAGAAATGGTTTCTGCTGGTTCTACTTTCGCTCTATCCACAGACTCTAGCTCTGCAATTCTAGCCTTTAATTGGGTACGTTCAGCATCAATGGTACAGGCTGGTTGAAACTGATTTTGGCTCATTACCTTAATCATTGCTGCCCATGACGCTAAGTAATAAGACGTATTTTGTTGAGTTGAAACGGGATAATCTTTTCCTGGGCTTCCAGTTACACGTGGTGTATGTCCTTTTCTTGCTTTACTTCTATCAATTTTTAAGATCTCCATCAATACGCCTTCATTAACGACATGAGGACCTGCATAAATTAATTCTAATAACGACAACATTTGCTCTTCATTAATATCAAATGTTGTAGGTGTGTCTTCAAAATCTGCTCCAAAATTTGGCGCAGGCTTTTGTTTCATAACTTTTTTTTTATAAGTAACAGATGTTATGCCTATCTTCCCCCTTAAGAATTTAGCAAGTGACCCCTCTTCAGAAGAGGAGGGCAAAACAGGCTTAGAATTAGAAAAATCATTCATTATAAGCACCGAAGAAGCTGCAGCAGCATCCTCATCTGATGCATAAACGGCTGTAAATATTGCTGCTTGCAACAAAACGCACGATAATAATTTCATTAAATATTCCTAAAATTATATTCAATCTTAACTACACAGTACAAAAGAAACACATTATTGTGAAGGGATATTTTGTTTTTTTATGATAAAATATTTGACCAAATGCCATTTTTTATGTTTTTATATACTTAGTGTGGGCCTGTAGTTCAGTTGGTTAGAACCCTCCGCTCATAACGGAGATGTCGCAGGTTCGAGTCCTGCCGGGCCCACCACATTTGAAAAAGCATTATGTTATCATTTTTTTCTAAATTTAAACTTGTTGGTATTCAGCGCAGCGATCCGTTTGCCAAAAAAGCAGCCCAAGTTTATTATAGCGTTAGCATCCGCCTTATTACATTGGTTGTCATTTTTTTTATCAGTGTATCGTATCTTTATGATCGGTATCAAAATACTTCTTTAAACACATTTACCTCTACCGTTGCCAGCTATATAACGCAGGCATTTTATCAGCCAATAGACTGGACAGAAAAACAAATAGAACGCTACAGTTTGTACACAAATTTAGTAAATGAAAATGAAGCGCTTAAAAATCACTTACATGACATAAAATCTGAAAATTTGGCACTTACTTTGCAAGTATCAGATTTAACCCATTTAAAAACAATTTTAGATAACATTGATGCACCAACAGATCAGCGCTATCCAGCACGCGTATTAGGCGCTATCTTTAATTTTCCGCAAGCCTCTTTATTTGCTGTCACGAATGGCGATTTAGATCATACGTTAAATGCTATAGCCCACCATCCAGATGGTCTGATTGGGCGCGTAACAGAAAATTTAGCCAATAATCGCGTGCGTATTTTACTCTTAACAGATCATAATTCCCGCATTCCCGTTCGGCACCATAAAACAGGAAAACAAGCAATTCTTGCCGGGCAAGGTACAGATTACCTGAAAATTATATATATTGAAGCGCTTAAAAACGAAGCACATGCAGACTGGGAAAATGGCGATATTTTTGTAACATCGGGCATTGAAGAAACCTGCCCACCAAATATTCCAGTTGCAAAACTTATCATCAACCAAGACGGCGAAATTTCAGCAAAACCCTTGGTCAATTTTCATAATTTGCGCTTCATTACCCTGCAGTAAACCGATAACGTCAACAGTTTATTTACCCTTAAAAACGGTATTCAACTTTAAGTGTTGTTGTTAAACTGCGTTGCTTTGCTTGCAGGGCAGCTGTTACACCTGGCGCCACTTTCCAGTTGTTTTCTTTATTTAAGACAGATCCGTACAAATTTAAATAATGCGTCACGCGACCAGCACCTTTACCCCGAATAACAGCCTCTGCATTTGGCTGTGCAACAGATGAAAAACTAGATGTTGAACGACCATTTCCAGATTTATAGCCAACTTCATAAACAGCTGTCATTTTACTTTCAACAGCGTTGGTTGCAGCAAACTTATAGCGGTATCCCAACCCTGTATAGGCTTCTCCGCTTTTATCGATAGCGGCTTTATATTTTTGTGCATACTGCGTTGGAATGTTAGTTTCAGAAAATCCTTTTCGGCGCGACCAGCCCAGATACAAACCAACGCTTGGGCGCACAGAATGCTGTTCATCTAATTTATGAACATAATTTATATCATTCATCCATGAAAACCCAAGTGTTGATACTTTTGCCTTAGCAAGATAATGTTGATTTGGGTCCGGTTGGGCAAACCGGCTTTGGTTCTTGGTTCCATACATACTAAATAGGGAAGATGTTATTTCCCCACCTTTTATGTAATTATATACAGAACTTAAGCCAAATATGGCATGCTTACCATTTGAATTATTTAACTTATGGCGTTTGTTATCCCTGTGCGACAGACCCAACCCAAGGGTTGCCCTTAAATTAACATCTAAATCTTTTAAGTAGTGGGAACCGCCCAGCATCATACCGTAATAGCGTTCATTAAAGCCAGATAAGGCAGACCTGTTGCCTTTACTGCTTGCAGCATGAAAATACGGGGTTAACCAAACGCGGTAGTTTCCTTTAAATTTGTTGATCATAACGCTGTCTTGGTTTTGGGCTAAATGCATCATCACGTTTGATAATTTATCTGTTGCTGTGCCGCCGCGTTGTTGCAATATGTGGCGCAGCGCCCGTTGATTGCGCTGCTTTTGGTACCGTGTTGCTTGAAAGGCCTTTTCAGCCTTAGAAGCAGCCCCCTGCAGATTAGCCGCCACAGCAGTAATTGTTGATGCGGCATCGCTTAAACTGCCAAGATCATCTGCCGATTCTGCCGTTGCAACGGGTTGTGCATTTACCGTTAGCACTTTGTCATGTATGAACAGACCTTGGGGCGCACCATCTGTTGCATATACTTCAGTAAAGGGGTCTGCATTGTTTACGGTAATATTTCTGGGGTCACCAGCAAACGCATCAAAAGTCATCAGGGTTTTAGTGCCAGTGACGTCGTTTTGTTCAAACTGAAAGAAGTCTTCAGAAGGGTGAGAAATTCCCCCGGTATTATAGGTGATTATGCTAATGGTCGTTGGTGCCGTTGCAGCAAGTGTGCCTGTACGATGCGTACCAAAATTAGCATCTCCACTATGAAAAAAAGCCAAATCACCACCGCCCAACGTTAGTGTATTGTTGATTGTTGTGCTTGAATCTGCACCACCGAGGACACAAATTCCGTCTTGTGTAAGGGAAAGGTTGTTCATGGTATTGGTGCAAGGCTGATTTAAATTTATCATAAAAAGTGTGCCACCAGAAACATCTATGTTTCCCTTAATCGTGTTGGTAGAGTCATACATATAAAGTTCGCCACCAGAAACTTCTATGTTTCCAGTAATATCATTGGTAGAGTTAATCATCTGTAATAAACCACCAGAAACTTCTATGTTTCCAGTAATATCATTGGTAGAGTTATACATATAAAGTCTGCCACCAGAAACGTCTATATTTCCGTTAATGGTGTTGGTAGAGTCTTTCATATTAAGTTCGCCACTATAAGAAGCAGAAACATCACCAGTAATTTCATTGGTAGATCTAGTCATACCAATATAACCACCAGAAGAAGCAGAAACATCACCAATAATATCATTGATAGAGCTAGACATATTAAGTTCCCCACCAGAAACTTCTATGTTTCCATGGACACGATTTGTTAAGGGGGATGATGATGATGATTGATTAAAAGAATATAATGCCCCACCCTCCACCTTCAAGTTTGTGTGTGTATCCCCAGAGGTACCAAATGTATTTGTATTTTCTGAACTCCCAAATATACGTGCATACCCGCTTTTAACAGTCAGCGCTGGCGTGGAAGAATTTGAGGAAGTGAACGTATTGTTTCGATTTTGCCCAAAATCAACACCATTAGAACCCGCGGTAGGATCCCAAGCGCCATCATACACAACATCCACCCCAGAAGCAGTTTCACCCCCATATGCACCATGTGCTGTGGATAACAGTAAAGTGGCTATATAATAGGGGTAGCGTAATTTTTTATACATATAAAAAGCCTTTACCTTTAATTTAATAAAAATTTGTTATGTTATTTATAATTATATCTATAAAATTTTTAACAAACCCTTAACAGGGGGCAAAAAAAAATACCATTGCAAGATACTGTTCAAAGGGTGAAGGCTTGTGTCTATCAGGTGTTTCTTATCGGGTTCTATATAGTGTAGAATAATTAAAAAACTGATATTTAATTATTTATAGGCACGTTTCAATATGAACAATACTTACCCACAACCTATCCGTTATTTAGACCCTGTTTTAATTAACCAAATTGCCGCTGGAGAAGTTGTAGAACGGCCTTTAAATGTTGTTAAAGAACTGGTTGAAAATGCCTTAGATGCCGGCAGCACACGTATTAGCGTAACACTTTATGAAGGGGGTAAAACGTACATAAAGGTAGAAGATAATGGGGGCGGCATTGCAGCCAATCAATTATCAATGGCCTTGTCGCGCCATGCAACTTCTAAAATTCCAGATAATGATTTGTTTAATATTCAATCTTTTGGGTTTCGCGGGGAAGCGCTGCCCTCTATTGCATCCATCGCGCGCGTTGCCATAACATCTAGAACGAAAGATGACGACACTGGTTTTTGCGTTAAAATGCATGGGGGCGAATTAACCCAAACCGCAACACCTGTAAAATGCGATTTTGGAACAACGGTTGAAGTGTCTGACTTGTTTTATGCAACGCCGGTACGTTTAAAATTTTTAAAAACAGCGGGTACAGAACAAGCACACGTAACAGACCTTGTTAGAAAGCTAGCGCTTGCAAACCCTGCTGTTGCTTTTACGTTAAAAACAGATAAGAAAACGATTTTAGATTTAAAAGTTAAAGATCAGCCCAATGCTACCCACCTAGAAAATAGGTTAGATGATGTGCTATCAAAAAAAATTACAGAAAACTGCACAGTGTTTAAAGCAAAACGGGAAGGCATGTCTATTAAAGGTATGCTATCTTTACCAACGTTTCATGGGGGCCGCGCAAGTGAGCAATTTATGTTCGTTAATTCGCGTGTTGTGCGTGATAAAATTATGATAAACGCATTAAAATTTGCCTACCGTGATGTACTGGAACATAACCGCCATCCAGTTGCTGTTTTGTTTTTAGAAATAGATCCTTTTATGGTTGATCTAAATGCGCACCCTAATAAAACAGAAGTACGTTTTCGTGATGGTCAGTTGGTTAGAAGCTTTGTGTTATCAAGCATTAGCGAAGCGTTAAGGGAAAGTTCACGAAACACCACACAAGCCCTGGCTGAAAAAGCTGTGGCTTACATGACACAGGAACAAGAAAACCGGCCTGCCTGTTCTGCAATGCCTTTTCCACGCGCATCCTCTGCGGGTTTTAAACCATCATCTGGCAGAACGTCGTTTCAAATGCAAGACAGGCATCAATTTCAAGGAAATTCTGCTGTTAGATTATTTCAAGATGATCCTATGCCCTTTACATCTTACGTTGCGAAAAAACCCTACGTAGAAATACAAAAACAACCTGTTGTGCCTATCATACAAGTTGACCATGACTACCCGCTTGGATTAGCGCGCTGTCAAATTGATGCAACATATATTGTATCAGAAAAGGACGGCGACCTTATTTTAATTGATCAGCACGCTGCAGCAGAACGCTTAACCTATGAAAAACTAAAAAAACAGATTTTACATAAAGCCGTTCCACGCTCTGCCTTGCTCCTACCGGAGATGATCGATTTATCCGATATGGATGTAGCCCTGATCAAAGAACATGAAACAGATATCAAAAATTTAGGATTTGTTTTTGATTTGTATGGCAAAACAATATCAATTAAGGAAGTGCCTATTTTGTTAGAAGGCTGTGATGTAAAACAATTGTTGCGCGACCTTTTAAATGATTTTACCGTTAATGATGCACCTGTTGATTTTTTAATGCGACAAATGGAAAAATTATCAACGTATGCATGCCATACCAGCTTACGTGCAGGGGATGTTATGAATATTGCACAAATGAACGCATTGCTTAGAAAAATGGAAGAAACAGACTTTTCTGCACAGTGTAATCACGGCAGGCCAACATATGTGCGCTTGGTCAAGAAAGATATTGAAAAATTATTTGAAAGACGCTAACCCATTTTTTTACCTTTCTATTTGCCGATATTATCTATAAACTTATATTGAATTATTAATACTTTTTTATATTATGCATAGCCCTGAAATTTCTAACCTTATTCAACTTATCGGCAAATTACCAGGCCTTGGTCAACGATCAGGCCGGCGCATTGCCTTGCATATGCTAAATAACAAAGAAATTATCTTAAAAAATGTTTTAGATGCCTTAACGCAAGCTTACGAAAATATTAAAGCATGCACCGTGTGTGGAAATTTAGACACAACAATTCCCTGTACAATTTGTGCGTCTTTAAAAAGAGACCAAAAAATACTATGCATTGTAGAAAGTGTTGCAGACCTTTGGGCAATAGAGCGGTCAAAAACATACGCTGGATATTATCACGTTTTGGGTGGCTTGCTATCTGCAATTGATGGTGTTGGCCCAGACAGATTGCATTTACATAATTTACACCAGCGCATTGAACAAGGTGTTGATGAAGTCATCCTAAGTTTAAGTGCAACAGTTGACGGCCAAACGACATTACACTTTGTTGCAAACCACTTGAAAAACTTTCCCAATATTAAAATAACCACACTATCGCACGGTGTGCCCGTTGGCGGTGAGCTAGATTATTTAGATGATGGCACACTAACTGTGGCTTTTTCAGGGCGCCGAACGATTGCTGCATAAACCTTTAGTCACTTTATAAACGTGATCGTGACACAGCACCCTAATAGTTGGTATGAATAAAAAGTGGTCAATAATCCCTTAATACTGTATGCTTTTACTACATTCGTAAAATATAAATGGTGTAGATTATGTTAGGTATTATTATTTTAGCCGCAGGTCAAGGCACGCGCATGAAATCTGCACTGCCCAAAGTTATGCACAAAGTTGCAGGCATAACCATGTTACACCATGTGCTAGATGCAACGAAGCCGCTAGCCCCTGAACAAATAGTTGTTGTGGCATCAAAAGCATTATTGCCTTATGTGAACCAGAAAGACGCTGATTATATTATACAAGAAAACCCACAAGGCACAGGGCATGCTGTTCAATGTGCCTTACAATATTTAAAGCCAAACATTACAGAAGTGATTATCTTATGTGGTGACACACCTTTAATAACCCCTGACACATTGCATACACTAAAAAAATCAAAAGCTGATGTTAATATTTTGTCTATGTACTTAAGCGGTGATGATTTATCAAAAGCATATGGCCGGCTGATTATTGAAGGAAATTCAGTTTCACGCATTGTTGAAATGAAAGAAGCGACAAATGGCGAGAAATTGCTACCTTATGCAAATGCAGGTGTTTATAAAGTAAGTATTACAATACTTAAAACAACACTTCCCCTTTTAACAAATAATAATAAATCAAAAGAATATTATTTAACGGATATCGTGCGTTTAGCCCACACCCAAAAGAATTCTACATCTTATATATTAGGAGAAGCAGACGAATTCTTTGGCGTTAATTCAAAGGCAGATTTAAGCTGTGCAGAGCAAATAATGCAAGATAGGCTGCGCGCACAACACATGCATAATGGCGTCACACTTATTGACCCCAAGACCGTATTTTTTAGCATGGATACAAGGGCAGAACCTGATGTGACGATCCACCCGTTTGTGACATTTGGCCCAAACGTGACTTTAAAGACAGGTGCTATCGTTTATCAAAGCTGTCACTTAGAAAATGCAATATTGCATCAAAATACAAAAGTTGGCCCTTTTGCCCATTTACGCGGCGATGTAGAGCTATTGGAAAAAGCAGAAATTGGTAATTTTGTAGAAATTAAAAAAAGCACAATTAACAAAGGCGCAAAAATAAAACACTTAAGCTATATTGGGGATGCAACTATAGGGATAAAAGCTAATATTGGTGCTGGTGTTATTACATGCAATTATAATGGTTTTACAAAGTCACAAACAATTATTGGTGACGGCGCCTTTGTTGGCTCAAATTCCAGTTTAATAGCGCCAGTTACAATTCATAGAAATAGCATTATTGGTGCAGGCAGTACAATTACACAAAACGTAAATGAAAATGACCTTGTCTTTACGCGCTGCCCCCAAACAACAAAAGAAAAAGGCGCCATCAAGTTTAAAGATAAATATAAAAATTAACATCATCTGATTCAAAGAATATGTTCTAACAAAACACTGCAAACGCTTTAAAAAGTGGCTTTTAACCTTAAAAAACATGACTGCCACCCTTATGGGTACATTACTTAATAGAAGAATAACGGCACATACAACACACTTTTATCCAACAGGGGAACATGTAGCACATACATTTTTTGCAAAGCAGAAGAAACGTTGTGTACGAGAGCATGTAAAGATACAAAAAAAGCATACCATAGTTGCTATGGCATGCTTTAAATATGTCAAAAAATGAAAGCTTATAAAGTTATTTGTGCTTTTTTCGCTTTTGCTAAATAGTCTAAATCATTTTGATGTGCTAATTGTTTAAACTTAGTCAGCGTGCTACCCGTACCAGCTGGTATTAAACGACCAACGATCACGTTTTCTTTCAAACCAACAAGGTTATCAACTTTACCAGCAACAGCAGCTTCTGTTAATACACGTGTTGTTTCTTGGAACGATGCAGCCGAAATAAATGACTTCGTATGCAACGACGCTTTTGTAATACCTTGTAGAACAGTCATGTACTTCGCAGGAATCTTACCCGCAGATTCAGCTTGAGCATTAGCACGTTCAACGATAGCACGATCCATATGTTCTCCGACAATTAACGATGTATCACCTGAATGTAAAATCTCAGCTTTTTGTAACATCTGACGCACAATAACTTCGATGTGTTTATCGTTAATTGGCACACCTTGTAAACGATAAACTTGTTGAATTTCATTTACCAGGTACGCAGCTAAGGCTTCTACACCATTGATACGCAAAATATCATGCGGCACTGAATTACCATCAACTAACATATCGCCTTGTTTTACGTAGTCACCTTCATGAACAAGAATGTGACGTCCTTTTGGAACTAAATATTCCATTGGCGCTTTATCTGTATCATCTGACACAAGGTTAATACGGCGTTTTGCTTTATAGTCTTTACCAAATTCAATGCGACCATCAAATTCTGCAATAATAGATGCATCTTTAGGATGACGCGCTTCAAATAGTTCAGAAACGCGGGGCAAACCACCAGTAATATCGCGAGATTTAGTTGTTTCACGCGGAACACGTGCCACAATATCACCCGCTTTTATGTGTGCATTATTTTCAACAGCAACAATGGTATCTACTGCCAAGAAATGACGTGCCTCAATCCCATTCTTCAATGTAATTGGACTACCATTTGCATCACGCAAACTTAACATAGGATGTAAATCTTGAGACCTTGCTTGTTGGTTCCAGTCCATCACAACACGGCTTGTCATACCAGTTGTTTCATCAGAAACTTCTCGCATTGACTGGCCTTCTATCATGTCTACATAGTGAACAATACCATCTACTTCAGCTATCAATGGAATTGTATATGGATCCCACTCTGCAAGACGTGTACCAGGTACAACTTTTGCACCTTTTTTAACAAGTAAGCGTGCACCATATTGCACACGTAACGCTGCGCGTTCGCGCTTATTATCATCAATAATCAATACTTCACAGTTACGTGATAGAACAATTTGAACACCGTCACTATTGGTCACAATGTTTGCATTTCTAAAGCTAATTTTACCCGCATGTGAACAATCAATTGTTGATTTTTCAGAACCATGCTGCGCAGCACCACCAATGTGGAAAGTACGCATTGTTAGCTGTGTACCAGGTTCACCAATTGACTGTGCAGCGACAACACCAACTGCTTCACCCAGTGTTACTTTTGCACCACGAGAAAGGTCGCGACCATAACAGTACGTACAAATTCCACCTACAGTGTTACAAGTTAACACAGACCTGATTTTTACTTCATCAACTCCAGCCCCTTCAACAATCGCTAAGTGAGACTCATCCATCATTGTGCCTTTTTTAATCAAGACTTTATCTGACGTTGGATCAAGAATATCTTCTGCAGAAGAACGACCAATAATTCTATCTGCAAGCGATACAATAACGTTAGCCCCTTCAACAACAGCGCGCATTGAAATACCTTTTGTTGTGCCACAGTCGTCTTCAGTAATAATACAATCTTGCGCAACATCAACAAGACGACGCGTTAGGTAACCAGAGTTTGCAGTTTTAAGCGCAACGTCTGTTAGCCCCTTACGACAACCGTTTGTTGAAATAAAGTATTCAAGAACGTTCAATCCTTCTTTAAAGTTAGCAATAATGGGCGTTTCAATAATATCGCCTGAGGATTTTGTCATCAAACCACGCATACCAGCAAGCTGTTTCATCTGAGCAACAGAACCACGAGCTTTAGAGTGTGTCATCATGTATACAGAGTTAGGCGTCTCACCTGGTTTTGCAGAAGACATTTCTTCCATCATAGAATCAGCAACTTTATCTGTACAGCGTGACCATGCATCAACAACTTTGTTGTATTTTTCACCTTGTGTAATTAAGCCATCCAAATACTGTTGTTCAAATTCAGATACCATTTCTTTGGTATCTTTTATCAGTTTAACTTTTTCTTTTGGAACATAAAGATCATCTTTACCAAAAGAAATACCAGCATTTGTCATCTGCGTAAATCCCATGCCCATAATACGGTCAACGAAAATTACTGTATCCTTTTGTCCACAATGACGATATACCTCATGCACAAGGTCATTTATTTCAGGTGTTCCCATTAATTTGTTAACAAGATCAAAAGACAACTGATGCTTTTGTGGCAATAATTCAAACATCATCACACGGCCAGGTGTTGTTTCAAAACGCTTATAAGTTGTCGTACCATCTTCATGTAATACTGGAATACGTGCTTGAATTTTAGAATGCAACTCCAGTGTGCCTTCAAATAGTGCAGATTCAATTTCATTTAAGTTCGAAAATATTGACCCTTCACCCTTCAAGCCATCTAGCATAAATGACATATAATAAAGACCAAGAACGATGTCCTTTGATGGAACAATGATTGGCTTACCATCAGATGGTTTTAAAATGTTATTTGTAGACATCATCAAAACACGTGCTTCAATTTGCGCTTCTAATGATAATGGAACATGAACTGCCATTTGGTCGCCATCAAAGTCGGCGTTGAAAGCTGTACAAACAAGTGGGTGCAGCTGAATTGCTTTACCTTCAATTAGTTGTGGTTCAAAGGCCTGAATTCCTAAACGGTGCAAAGTAGGCGCTCGGTTTAGTAGAACGGGATGCTCACGAATTACTTCTTCCAATATATCCCAAACTTCTGGACGTTCTTTTTCAACCATGCGTTTTGCAGCTTTTAATGTGCTTGCTAAACCATAGCGTTCTAAACGTGCATACACAAAGGGGCGGAACAATTCCAAAGCCATTTTTTTAGGCAAACCACATTGGTGTAACTTAAGTTCTGGGCCAACTGTAATCACTGAACGACCAGAGTAATCCACACGTTTACCAAGTAGGTTTTGACGGAAACGACCTTGTTTACCTTTTAACATTTCAGCAAGTGATTTTAATGGGCGTTTGTTAGCACCAGAAATTGCACGGCCACGACGACCATTATCAAACAAAGCATCAACAGATTCTTGAAGCATACGTTTTTCGTTACGAATAATGATGTCAGGCGCATTTAAATCTAATAATCTTTTTAAACGATTATTTCTGTTTAAAACGCGACGGTACAAATCATTTAAATCAGATGTTGCAAAACGACCACCATCAAGGGCAACAAGCGGGCGAAGTTCAGGTGGGATAACTGGAATAATATCCATAATCATCCACTCTGGGCGGGTATTTGACCCAAGCAAAGCTTCAGCTAATTTTAGACGCTTAATAATTTTTTTACGTTTAATCTCTGAAATACTTTCTAAAAGTTCTTCACGCAATTCATCACTTAGCACTTTCAGATCAATTTCAGATAGCATTTTCTTTAGCGCTTCAGCACCAATGCCAACTGTAAATGCATCCTCACCATATTGGTCTTCTGCATTCATCAGTTCTTCTTCAGATAGAACTTGATGTTTTGTAAAAGGAGTCAAGCCTGGATCAAGAACAACGTAACCCTCAAAGTATAGAATTCTATCTAAATCTTTTAACATAAGGTCAAGCATTGTACCAATACGGCTTGGCAATGACTTTGTAAACCAAATATGTGCTACAGGTGTTGCTAACTGAATATGCCCCATACGTTCACGACGCACCTTGCTTATTGTAACCTCAACGCCACACTTTTCGCAGACAACGCCGCGAAATTTCATGCGTTTATATTTACCACAAAGGCATTCATAGTCTTTTGTTGGACCGAAAATACGTGCACAAAATAAGCCATCACGTTCTGGTTTATACGTTCTGTAGTTTATAGTCTCTGGTTTTTTAACTTCACCAAACGACCAAGACCTCACTTCTTCAGGGCTTGCAATAGAAATTTTAATGCCGTCAAAACCAGCAGTAGAATCTGGTTGTTGAATTGTTTGCAAATTACGATGCATTATTTATTCCTCTTAATTAGATTTTTCAAAGGTAATGTTTAAACCAAGGGACCTAAGTTCTTTTGTAAGAACATTAAATGATTCTGGAATACCTGATTCCATTGAATCGTCCCCTCTGATAATAGATTCGTAAACGCGCATACGTCCAGATACGTCATCAGACTTTACTGTTAACATTTCTTGTAATGTATAAGCTGCACCATATGCTTCTAGTGCCCACACTTCCATTTCACCAAAACGTTGCCCACCAAACTGTGCTTTACCACCAAGTGGTTGCTGTGTTACCAAGCTGTACGGTCCAATTGAGCGTGCATGAATTTTATCATCAACCAAGTGATGAAGTTTCAACATATAAATTTGCCCAATTGTTATCTTTCGTGCAAACGGTTCCCCAGTTCTGCCATCTATCAAGCTAACCTGACCAGATGTATGTAGACCAGCATTTTCAAGTTCTTGATTAATCTCTGCTTCAGAAGCACCATCAAAAACTGGTGTTGCCATTGGTACACCGGCTTTTAAGTTATGGGCCATTTCTAACATTTGTGATTCAGTTAAAGAATCCAGCTCTTGTCTGTCTTCATTTTTCGTATAAATTTCAGACAAAACTGATTTCACAGCGGTTGAATCTTTTTGTTCATTGGCACGATATTCATCTAGGGCTTTTTGAACTTTTTTACCCAAACCATGTGCTGCGGCACCAAGGTGCGTTTCCAAAATCTGACCAACGTTCATACGTGAAGGCAAACCAAGCGGATTCAATATAATATCTAGTGGCGTACCGTCTTCAAGGTAAGGCATATCTTCAAGCGGTAATACTTTTGATACAACACCCTTGTTACCGTGTCGACCAGCCATTTTGTCTCCAGGCTGTAATTTACGTTTTGTTGCAATAAAGACTTTAACCATCTTTAGGACACCAGGTGCAAGTTCATCACCACGACGTAATTTTTCAACCCTATTTTCAAAGTTCTTTTGAAGATCTGCAATAGCACTATCTAGGGATAGTTTCATTGCTTCAACATCAAGCATAACGTCTTTTTCAGCAATTTCTATTTTACGCCATTGTGATTTTGGAATTGTATCAAGTACAGCAAGGTCAATTTTTTGACCCTTATCAATACCCTTAATACCACTGACAAACTTTTGACCAAATAATTTTTCTTTTAGACGTTGATAGAAACTACGTTCCAAAATGGCACGTTCGTCATCTCTATCTTTTGCGAGTAAATCAATTTCTTGACGTTCTAATGCAATTGTACGTTCATCTTTTTCAATACCACGACGTGAGAATGTACGCACTTCTACAACTGTTCCCGTTACCCCTGGCGGTACGCGTAAAGATGAATCTTTCACATCCGAAGCTTTTTCGCCAAAAATAGCGCGCAGTAGCTTTTCTTCAGGTGTCACAGGCGCTTCACCTTTTGGTGTTACTTTACCAACAAGAATATCACCAGGTTCAACATCAGCGCCAACATAAACAATCCCCGCTTCATCTAAATTACGAAGCGCTTCGTCGCTTGAATTTGGAATGTCGCGTGTTATTTCCTCATTACCAAGCTTAGTATCGCGTGACATAACTTCAAATTCTTCCAAATGTATTGATGTAAAGACATCGTCGCGACCAACACGTTCAGAAATAATGATAGAATCTTCAAAGTTATAGCCTTGCCATGACATGAAGCCAACAAGAACGTTACGTCCAAGGGCTAATTCACCAATATCGGTTGCTGGACCATCAGCAATAATATCACCAGCTTTAACGATGTCGCCTTTTTTCACAAGTGGCTTTTGGTTAATACATGTGCTCATGTTAGAACGTTGGAATTTCATCATATTGTAAATATCAACGCCTGATGAATTACCAATCTGTTCGTCTTCATTTACATGAACCACGACACGCTGTCCATCAACTTGATCAATAATACCACCACGTTTTGCAACAACAGAAGCACCTGAATCTTTACCGACGACTTCTTCCATTCCTGTACCAACAAGGGGTGCAACAGCACGTAGTAGTGGCACAGCCTGACGTTGCATGTTTGATCCCATCAAAGCACGGTTCGCGTCATCGTTTTCTAAGAAAGGAATTAAGGATGCACCAACAGAAACCATCTGTTTTGGTGAAACATCAATATAATCTACTTCATTTTTGTGAAACATACCCGTTTCACCACTATGGCGACAGATAACAAAATCATCAATAATCTTGCCATTTTTATCTTGTGACATAGTTGCCTGTGCAACAGTATGACGACCTTCTTCCATAGCGTTCATATAAACAACTTCGTCTGATACAACGCCGTCTTTAACTTTTCTATATGGTCCTTCAATAAACCCGTATTGGTTAACTTTTGCAAACGTTGCAAGTGAGTTAATCAGACCAATATTTGGACCTTCAGGTGTTTCAATTGGACAAATACGACTATAGTGTGTCGGGTGAACATCACGAACTTCAAAGCTTGCACGATCCCTAGATAAACCACCTGGTCCTAATGCTGACAAGCGGCGCTTGTGCGTAATTTCTGACAATGGATTCGTTTGATCCATAAACTGTGACAACTGTGATGAGGCAAAAAACTCACGAACAGCTGCAGCTGCAGGTTTTGCATTTACCAAGTCATTTGGCATGATTGTATCAGATTCTAAAGACCCCATACGCTCGCGGATAGTACGTTCCATACGAACAACACCCATGCGGAATTGGTTTTCAATAAGCTCTCCGACAGAGCGAACACGTCTGTTACCAAGGTTATCAATATCATCAACATCACCACGACCATCTTTCAAGTCAAACAATGTTTTAATAATTTCAACAATATCTTTACGTTCTAAAACACGAACACTGTCAGGAGTATCCAGACCAAGACGTGAATTCATTTTTACACGGCCAACAGCTGATAAATCATAGCGTTCAGGATCAAAAAATAAAGATTGGAAAAGTTGTAGACCACCTTCAATGGTTGGGGGCTCGCCCGGACGAAGTGCACGGTAGACTTCAACCAATGCATCTTCATGATTTTGACACTTGTCTGCTTGCAGTGTGTTTAACAAGTAAGGGCCTACATTGATGTAATCAATAAACAATACATCAATTTTCTTTAAATTTAATTTCTCAAGCTCTCCTAAGCTTTCTTCAGTAATTAACTGACCTGCCTCAAGAAGAATTTCACCTGTTTTTTCATTAATATGATCATGTGCGATATGCTTACTACATAACACCTCTGTACTAATAAGAATATCTTTAACGCCATCTGTTTCTAGCTTTTTAATTTGGCGTGGTGTAATTTTTGTATCAGCTTTAATTAAAGGTTCACCTGTTTGCGCATCGCACAAATCATATGATAATTTAATACCCTTTAAGTGTGCTGGAACGAAGGGTGTTTTCCAACCGTTGTTGGTTTTCGTGTAAGTAATTTTTTCATAAAAAGTGTTTAACAAGTCTTCATTAGAGACATGCTTGTTACCTTTAAATTTGTCATCAGAAGCTTTTGGATTTTCTGTTTTATAATCAACATATTCTTGTGATGGTAAACAAAGAAGGAAAGTAGAAAGGGGTAGTTTTTTACGACGATCAACACGAACATGGACAAGATCTTTTGGATCAAATTCAAAATCAAGCCACGCACCGCGATAAGGAACGATACGAACAGCATGTAGAATTTTACCAGATGCATGCGTTTTACCTTTATCATGATCGAAGAAAACTCCAGGACTTCTATGCATTTGTGAAACAACAACACGTTCCACACCATTAATAACAAACGTACCACGATCTGTCATTAAAGGAATATCACCTAAATAAACCTCTTGCTCTTTAATATCTCTGATAGAGCGCGAACCTGTATCTTCGTCAATATCCCAAACGATGAGACGGAAAATGACACGCAAAGAAGCTGAATATGTTAATCCGCGCTTACGACATTCTGTTTCATCATATTTTGGATGATCGAAATCATACTTGAAATATTCAAGTTGCGTTTTACCGGCAAAATCCCGCACAGGAAATACAGATGAAAAAACGGCATGTATACCAACATCCTGTCTTTCTTGATGTGGCTTATTTAACTGTAAAAAACCATCAAATGATTGCTTTTGTAAGTCAATCAAATTTGGCATTTGCGCTACTTCACGAATTTTGCTGAAACTTTTGCGGAATCTCTTGCGACCAGTAAAGGATCGAGTCAT
>PFNE01000049.1:0-209 GCA_002791835.1 Alphaproteobacteria bacterium CG_4_10_14_0_8_um_filter_37_21
GACGACACTATCTAGAATTTTTAAATACTTTGTTTGTTGCGCTACATATTGATATTTACAATTTTATTAATTGTATCGACTAATGATCGTATGACCTCTATCTTACCTTTTGCCTCAACACTTGTTCGGGCTGTATGAAGCATCATTTCTTCAGATCCTATATCGCCCATAGTGAACGATTTTATGGCGCTATCGGTCTGTTTTAATTC
>PFNE01000049.1:231-45399 GCA_002791835.1 Alphaproteobacteria bacterium CG_4_10_14_0_8_um_filter_37_21
GCTTGCAAAAGATCCTTTCCCAGATTTTTGCGGGGTAGGTGCGTTTAAGGTTTTAAGTTGAATGGTATCAGATGCTTTTTGGACCGCTTGATAGGCTTTAATCATACTAGGCATTTTTTAAAACTCCGATTGTGCTTTGTAACATTTGAATAATTTTTTCAAATGCTTTTGTGGCTGCTTCGTGGCTGCGTGATGCATCACGCATGTCGGCCATTTCACCAACTGCTTGCACGTTTGATTCTAAAACAAACCCGTCCTTATCAGCACCTGGGTCACCCGGGCTATAAACCTTTTTTGGTGGCGTCGTGTCATAGGCTATGCGTTTTACCCTGACAAGATTAACCCCCTTAGAAGTGTCGTAAAAATCTTGAAAGATAACTATTTTACGTCTGTAAGGCTGTTCCCCAGGTTTGTTTGGTCTGGATTGGGCGTTACCAATGTTTTGTGTAATAGCAAGTGTTCGTTGGTTTTGCGCAATCATACCCGATGTTGCAACATACAAACCTTTTAACAAAGACCCGTTTGTTGGCATACCTTTTGATATTTGGGTATTCATCGCAGACATGCCTTTAATTGGACCCGATGGTATTGACATAAAGACTCCTGAAATATTCACTTTTAACCGCTACGGCTAATTGCATATTTATATAATTTGTAGAAATTTGAAACGATATCAAGCAAGGCTTGATGATTTAAAGTATTATGATTCATTTCCATAATTTCCATCTCGCGCTCTATTTCTTTGTCTTCTGTTTTGATATCTTTTGCAGACAAATCTAGGGTATATTGTTGGGAATTTACAGAATCTTGATGTGAAAAATTAATTGTTTTTTGTTTTGCAATGTCGCGAAATGGTCGAATTTCCTGACGTTTTGCTCCGGGCATGTCTGCGCGTGCAATATTTCCTGTTAAAACCTCCGAACGTTTGTTAAGATATTGTAACCGCTGGTGAATTAAAGATGTAAGTGATGTGTGTAAAATATTCATGGATCATAATTTTCTTGCATATATAATTCTAGGATGCTTTAATTTAATTAAATTTTTATTAACAGGGATGAATAATGCTATTTTTAACAAGAAAACTTGGTGAAGCAATTATTGTAAACAATGATATTGAAATTACGGTACAAGAAATTACAGGTTCTAAAGTGAAACTTGGCATTGTGTACCCAAAGACAGCCAGCGTTTTGCGTAAAGAAATTTTTGATCGCATCCAACAAGAAAACGAATCTGCAACAGTTAATGCAGAAGCCCTACAAGATGCTATACGAACACATAAAAAATCTCCCGAAATGGAATATGGTGACGATGCATCCAACTTAGAAAGCATGATTAGAAAACAAGTCGTAAACGCATAATATTTTTGTTAAAGCGTTTAAATAATATGGCAGGAGTGGCATACTAGTGTTAGTAATTTAAGATCATTAAACATCTAGCACCTTAAGATAAGGAACCATTTTATGAACGTTGTTACATTAAAAGTATCTCCACAAGAAAAAAAGAAATCTTTAAAAACCGGTATTTTTATAGGGTTTTTTATTTTCTTATGTTATCACGTTTACAGCTATGTAAACTTTACCTATTTTCACGAAAAAACCGCTCAGTCCAGCCCGCTGTCGTTAGCTGACATAAATTATATTCCCTTCACAAGTGGTTACGACCTACCAACTGCTTCCTTTACATTCTATACAAAAAACGATAAGGGCGCACTTCAAGCAGCAGAAAAATCCTTAAAAGATCTCGTTGGCAAACCTATGATTATTCATATGTGGGCTACTTGGTGCCCCCCGTGTGTGGAAGAAATGCCTTTATATAATAAATTTGCTGGTAGCGTAAATGGTAACATTCAAAATCTGGCTATTATGTCTGGCCAAGTTGTTTTGGATGATGTTGAAGCATTTTATAAACAGAAAAACCTAGACAATTTATCCATTATTACAGATGAAAAAAGCGTGATTTTGTCTGGTTATAAATTAAGCAGCTTGCCAACAACTATTTTTGTGAATGCAAAAGGAAAACCTTTAGGTTTTATCGTAGGGCCAGTTTCATGGGATGATAAAGATGTTGTTGAGCTTGTTCAACGCATTTTAGAAGGGGAATAAAACCAGATGCCTTCTGCAAAAAGTTATACATCAACATTAAAATTTCTACATTGGTTTATGGCAATTGCCATTATTGGATTATTCATTGCTGGCTATGTGATGACAAGTATGGCGCCTAGTGAATTAAAATGGGCAACATACGGCATGCATAAATCCTTAGGATTTGTCATGCTTGTATTGCTATTTGTTAGACTTCTATCACGCATGTTGCGCTCACCTAAAATTAAATCTCATAGTATATCTGCAGTTCATCACTTCCTTATTAAAATAAGTGTGCCTGTTTTATACTTGGTTATTTTATGCATGACACTAAGTGGTTTTGTTATGTCAGACGCAGGGGGTTATGGAATTAACTTATTTAGCTTATATGAACTTCCTTTATTGTTGCCGCATTGTATCATCATTTTGTTTTGAAAGATGATACACTAAAACGTATGATGCCAAGTAAATAGTTTCATCATGGAGGAGTGCCAGAGCGGTTGAATGGGGCAGTCTCGAAAACTGTTGTGCAGGCAACTGTACCGTGGGTTCGAATCCCACCTCCTCCTCCACTCATATTATTATATTTAGGTGTACGTAAGGTGCATGCATGCCTTCTTCCCTCTATTCTGTTTTTAATGACGGCAAAAAAACCTTACAATATTTAGGAATAAATGTTGATTGAAGTGCGCATGAAAAAAAGTTGCACAATGTTGATAAAAATGTTATTTTACATTGATACAGATGAAGATTATTAAGTGCTTTGGATATTTTACAAAAAATTGAGGAACATATAGAAGAACCATACCGTTTAGAAGGGTATGAGGCTATTCGTGTGCAAATAACTGGCGTGAAGCATAAAACACTTCAGATTATGATTGACCGACTAGATGGCGCTGAAATCACACTAGAAGACTGTACAAAAGTCAGTCGGTTAACGTCAATATTATTAGATCAAATTGATCCAATAGAGCAGAACTATAGTTTGGAAATGTCTTCTGCTGGTATGGAGCGTCCACTAACAAAACCGCACCATTTTATTAAAAATGTTGGCAAGAAAGTAACTTTAAACACACATACTTTAATAAAAAGCCGAAAAAAATACGTGGGAATGTTGGCACGCGCTGATGAACATGGTATCAATTTAGTTGTACCTGAAGAATTGGTTGATGGCAGTTTAGATGTTGATCTGTTATACTCTAATATTAAAAATGCAAAAATAAAACCTGAATTTTAAACGAGGACATAGTCTTGGCAAGCAGAAGATTAAATACATTAGAGTCAAAAATTGACGCACAAAAAAATCATAGAAATGAATTTTTAAGTGTGGCAGATATGGTTGCGCGTGAAAAGGGCATTGAAAAAGAGCAAGTTTTGGATGCTATGCAACAGGCTATACAGCGTGCTGCTAGAACAAAATATGGTCCAGAGTATGATATTCGGGCGTGTATCGATATCACAACGGGTGACTTAACTTTACTTAAGGTTATGACCGTTGTTGATGCAGTTGAAGACGAACGCACCCAATTAAACACGAAAGATGCGCGCATAAAATGTGCAGAGGCGCAAATTGGTGATGAATTAGAAGAAGAACTGCCACCAATCAGCTTTGGCCGCATTGCAGCACAAGCGGCACGCCAAGTTATTTTTCAAAAAGTTCGTGGCGCTGAACGTGAACGTCAGCAAGAAAACTTGCAAGACAAAGTAGGTTATATTATTAGCGGTACAGTAAAGCGCATTGAATATGGCAACGTAATTGTTGATCTTGGTCAAGCTGAAGGTGTCATTAGACGTGATGATCTTATTCCACGCGAAACATTTAGGCCAGATGACCGTGTTAAGGCTGTGCTCACAAAACTAAACACAGAAGCGCGCGGACCAATTGCTTGCTTGTCAAGAATTGATCCTTTGATGATGGCACGTTTATTTGAACAAGAAGTGCCTGAAATTTATGAAGGTGCCATTGAAATTAAATCAGTAGCACGTGACCCAGGAAGCCGGGCAAAAATGTCTGTTCACACAACAGATGAAACATTAGATCCTGTTGGTTCTTGTGTTGGTGTTCGTGGTTCTCGTGTTCAGTCAGTGATAGATGAACTTCAAGGTGAAAAAGTTGATATCATTATGTGGTCTGAAGATGTGGCCGCTTATATTGTGAACGCACTGCAGCCTGCAGAAGTTGCCAAAGTTGTGATAGATGAAGAAAAAAATCAAGTTGATGTGATTGTTGCAGAAGATCAGTTAAGTCTTGCTATTGGTCGTCGTGGACAAAACGTGCGTTTAGCTAGCATCCTAACAGGATGGCGTATTGATATCTTAACGGAAGAAGAAGAAGTGACGCGCCGCTTAAAAGAAAGCGAAGCTCAAATCAAGTTATTCCAAGATGATTTAGATGTTGACGAAATGCTTGCACAATTATTATGCAACGAAGGATTTACAACTATTGATGAAGTTGCTTATATTGATTTGTCTGAATTCACAGCGATTGAAGGTTTTGATGAAGATCTAGCATTAGAATTGCAAAAACGTGCACTTGAAGCAGTTGAACGTAATCACAAAAAAATCAATACTCAAATTAAAAAGTTAAAGGTAGATCAGCAACTTGTTGATCTTGTCGAAAAGTCTGAATTTTTAGATTTAAACACTTTAGACATTTTCATGAGCAATCAAGTGATTACTCTTGATGATTTAGCAGAACTATCTAGCGATGAACTGATAGAACTTCTTGGGACTAATAGTTTGTCACAAGAATGCGCTAACGATATTATTATGGACGCCCGTAAACATTGGTTTACAGGAAATTAGAAGATAGAAAGTAGGTTTTTCAATGTCTGATACAGTTGAAAAAAAAACGACAATAACAACTGAAGATAAGAAGACAAGCACATTAAGTGCTGGTAAAACTTTATCTGTGAAAATGCCGACTTCTTCTAGTGGTAGTTCATCGAACAAAACTGTTTCTGTTCAAGTTAAACGGCGTCGTGTTGTTAGTACGTCGACTGCTCATAAGTCCTCTCATTTGCTGTCTAAAAACAAGCAAACCAAAGGAACTGGTCTTTCAGGCGGTGAATTCGATGCGCGCATGAAAGCTGTTCAAGAAGCCCAGAAAAATTCAAAAGCAGACGCTGAGCAAAAGCAAAAACGTGAAGCCGATCTTAATAGACTCCGTCAAGAACAACAGTCTATCTTAAAAAACGATGTTGTTAAAAAGCAGGATGTTGTAGAGGAAAAAACGACAACGGATAGCGATGCTCATGTTGTGGAGAAAAATGTAGATCCAGACACAGCCGCAGCATCAATTCCAGTTCCAGAAGAACATCAAAAAAACACGGCAAAATCTAGAAAAGATCATACAACATCACGTGCAGCAGAAGACAACAAACGCAGTACAGTAACATACCGTGTTGCGGCCCCTGTTAAAAAAACAGTTCCCCAACCTGAGCGAAAAACCCAAGTAGTACAAAAGAATGGCCCAAAAAAGTTTTCAGCACAACAACTGAACCGCGTTCTAGATGATAATTATGAAGAAAAAGGTCGTTCTTTAGCATCCGTTAAAAGATACCGCGAAAAAATTGTTAAACAAGCTTTTAACGTTGAAGATGGTTCAAAAGTTGTTCGCGAAGTTATTATCCCTGAAACAATTCTTGTTGGTGACCTTGCAAGCCGTATGGCTGTTCGTTCTGGTGATGTTATTAAAGAATTGATGAAACTTGGTATGATGGTCACCATTAACCAAGCTATTGATGCAGATACAGCCGAACTAATTTGTAATGAATTTGGCCACACGCCAAAACGTGTCAGTGATGATGACATGGAAACTGATATCTTGGGCATGGAAGATAAAGATACTGATTTAATGCCACGCGCGCCTGTTGTAACGATTATGGGTCACGTTGATCATGGTAAAACGTCGTTGCTTGATGCCTTGCGTCAAACAGACGTTGTTGCTGGTGAAGCTGGCGGTATTACACAGCATATTGGTGCTTATCAAATTACATTAACGAATAAACAAAAAATAACTTTTATTGATACACCTGGACACGCAGCTTTTAGTGAAATGCGCTCTCGTGGTGCCAATACGACAGACATTGTTGTGCTTGTTGTTGCTGCTGATGATGGCATTAAAGAACAAACCATAGAAGCACTTAACCATGCAAAAGCTGCTAAAGTGCCAATTATTATTGCTATTAATAAAATAGATAAGCCTGATGCAAATTCACAAAAAATTCGTAATGCGTTAATGAGCCATGATATTTTGTTAGAAGATTTTGGTGGCGAAATTATGGGTATTGATGTATCAGCTAAAACCAAACTAAATCTAGATAAATTAGAAGAAGCCATACTTTTACAAGCTGAATTTTTAGAATTAAAAGCAAACCCAAATCGTTCTGCCCATGGTGCAATTATTGAAGCACGTGTAGATAAAGGTCGTGGAATTGTCTCCACTGTTCTTGTGCAAAATGGCACGCTAAAAGTTGGTGACATTTTTGTTGCTGGGGCTGAATGGGGTAAAGTTCGTGCCTTAAATGATGATAAAGGCCGTATCATAAAAGAAGGTCTTCCTTCTATGCCAGTTGAGGTTCTTGGGTTTAACGGTGTTCCAGTTGCTGGTGATGAATTAATTGTTGTCGCCGGTGAAAGCCAAGCGAGAGAAATTACAGAACGCCGTGTTGCGAAAAAACGCGCAGCTGAATCTGTTGTTTGCCAAAAAACAAATATGGAAAAATTGATGGGGGCAATTGCTGCCGGAGAAGCTAAGGAATTAAATGTTGTCATTAAGGCTGATGTTCACGGTTCGCTAGAAGCTATCCATGCCAGTTTACAAAAGCTTTCAACAGACGAGATTTCTGTCCGTCTTTTGCATGGCGGTGTTGGTGCTATTAATGAAAGTGATATTACACTTGCACGTGCCTCTGGCGGTATTGTTTTAGGCTTTAATGTTAGGGCCAACCCACAAGCACGCGAGGCTGCACGTCGCGATACGATCGACATACGGTACTATTCTATCATCTATAACTTAATAGATGATATTAAAGCCGTTATGGGCGGCTTGCTAGCGCCAACCTTGCGTGAAAAATACCTAGGTAAAGCAGAAATTCGCGAAGTCTTTAAAGTGCCACGTGCTGGTAAAGCTGCAGGTTGTATGATAACAGAAGGTATTGTAAAACGTGGTTCTGGTGTTCGCTTGCTTCGTGATAACGTTGTTGTTCATGAAGGTACATTAAAATCACTTCGTCGCTTTAAAGATGAAGTTAAAGAAGTGAAAAGTGGTTTTGAATGTGGTATGTCTTTTGAAAACTATCAAGATATTAAAAATGGCGATATGATTGAGTGTTTTGAAATGGAAAGCATCGCAAGAGAGCTTTAATTAAATTGACGAACACGCTTGTAAATTGCAATAAAGTGTACGTTTTTTTATATGTTCTTGGCTTTTAAAGGGGCCTTTTACACATACCCATTTATTGATTTTCTTTCAGTCTGTTTTTTTGGTCGTAAATAAACCCATGTGTGTGGGCTGCTAAACATGAGTGCCGTATAACGGAGCATATTTTAACTTTTCTTATATTGTTCCTCTAAATAGAAGTGTTCATTATCGATCATAATAACACTTTTATAAAAATTTTTTGGTCTGATTTTTTGCACTATTTCGCGGCGAAAATAATTTTTTTTACATGCGCTGTATATAATTCAAAATTTGCCAAATACCTTAAAAGGGTTATAGACTATGGACATTCATTTAAGTGTAAAAGAACATGACCCAATCACATAACAGCCTTCAAGATCTTTCTAATTGCCTGCGTTTTTTAAGTATTGATATGGTAGAAAAAGCAAGGTCAGGGCACCCTGGTATGCCTATGGGTATGGCAGATGTTGCAACAGTTCTGTTTAAAGATTTCTTGCGTTATAGCCCAAGCAACCCATTGTGGGGTAATAGAGATCGCTTTGTCTTATCGGGCGGACATGGATCTGCCCTTTTATACAGTTTGTTACATTTAACAGGATATGATCGTCCAACTATTGAGGATTTGAAAAATTTCCGTCAATTAGGATCGCTTTGTGCCGGGCACCCAGAATTTGGAGAGCTTCCAGGTATAGAAGCAACAACAGGCCCCTTAGGGCAAGGCATAGCTAATGCTGTGGGTATGGCAATTGCTGGTAAAAAAAAATCAACCGAAAATTCTAACCAGTTTAATTATAAAGTCTATGTTACATGCGGCGATGGGGATTTAATGGAAGGGATATCGCATGAAGCATGTTCCCTTGCAGGGCACCTTAATCTTAATAATTTAATTATTCTTTTTGATGATAATCAAATAACAATTGATGGTCCTAAAAATTTATCAGACTCTGAGGATGTCATAAAGCGGTTTGAAGCCTATGGTTTTGACGTAGTCTCAGTTGATGGCCATAATTTTGAGGCGCTTCATAAGGTGTTAACAACGGCACAAGGTGCACAAAGACCAACATTGATTGCTTGTAAAACAGTTATTGGAAAGGGATCACCCTCAATAGCAGGTACATGTGGCGCGCATGGATCACCACTTGGCGAGGGTGAAATTGCCAAAACCAGAATAGCTTTAAATTGGCCGTATCAACCATTTGAAATTCCCAAAAACTTGCGCGAGTTATGGCAAAAAATTGGCAAACGCTGTGAAAGCGAATGTGATGCGTGGTCAAAAACATATAATGATAAACCGAAGCAGCAGAGCCTGACAGATGTTCAAGGTGTTTTAGCAGACTTAAAAACATCTTTTTTAGAACAAAAGCCCAATCTTGCAACACGGCAAATTTCAAAAATTGTTTTAGATGCTGTATCGCCCGCCATGCCAAACTTAATTGGGGGTTCTGCAGATTTAACACCGTCCAACAATACGCAGGCCGACCATCAAAACATTATCGCTAAAAAAGCATTTACAGGGTCATATATACATTACGGTATCCGTGAACATGCAATGGGTGCTATTATGAATGGTTTGTCGCTTTCAGGTTACAGGCCTTACGCTGGCACATTTTTAACATTTTCAGATTATATGCGTCCTGCTATTAGGCTATCTGCCCTGATGAGGCAGCCCGTCATTTATGTGATGACACACGATTCTATCGGTCTTGGTGAAGACGGCCCAACACATCAGCCAATAGAACACCTTAGTAGTTTACGGGCGATGCCAAATGTTCATGTGTTTAGGCCTTGCGACGCCGCCGAAGCACTTGAATGCTGGGAACTTTCTTTAACATCAACACGAACGCCGTCTGTCTTAGCGCTTTCACGGCAAACCCTACCGTTCTTGCGTGAAGATAATACGGCGCATAATTTAAGCAAAAAAGGCGCTTATATATTAAGAGCCGAAAATACAGATGCCCCGTTAGATATTACCTTAATTGCTACAGGGTCTGAGGTATCTTTATGTATCGGGGCAAAAAAAGAACTAGCAGCGCAAAATATTAATGTGCGCGTTGTTTCAATGCCTTGCCAAGAACTTTTCAATGAATTGTCTGTTGCCGAACAATCAACAATACTTGGAACGCCGCAAACAATCATTGCTGTGGAGGCAGGAACAACTTATGGGTGGGATCGCTATATTCATAGGGGTAAACAATCAGGGGTGAGTATTGGCATAGATCAGTATGGCGCATCAGCCCCAGCAAGCGATCTGTATAAGCATTTTAATATCACTATTCAGTGCATTGTGAAGGAAGCGCATCTAAAATTAGGCAAGGTAACATAAATACTTTGTTGCATAAATATCACAACGCAAAAAAACTGTTTATAAACAGGTTTAAAACAGTAGAACTGACTCAATGCCTTCTGTATACTTTGAATTATAAGTTAACTTTTTCATTAAGGATATAAAATATGAAAAAAATCGCATTGGTTGCAGTTCTTGCAACTTCAGCAGCTATGGCTGCACCGTTCAATGGTTTCTCAGTTGGTGGAGATCTTGGAGCAAGCTTCAACAAGTTTACATCTACTGAAGTAGACGGAACAAAAATAACAAATAAAAAGACAAGCTTTATTGGATCACTATTCGTTGGTTATGCAAAAAGTTTCAACAATATGTTTGTTGGTCTTGACTTAGGTCTTGGTTTTGAAGGTAAATCTAAAGTAAGCGATAAAGATAGCAACGGTACAGTAGTTGGTACTGATAACCTAAAACCAGGTGTTACATTTCAAATGAATCCACGTGTTGGTTACAAAGTTAATGACACAATGGGTGCATACTTCAAGCTAGGTATGAGCGTTGGTAAAAACGAATGGAAGTATAAAACCCTAACAGGAGTAGAAACTGTCAAAGGTAAAAAGTCTGTAGTTTCATGGACGCCTACACTTGGTCTAGAAAAAGCATTCGGAAACGTTTCTATGCGTGGTGAATTAGGTTACAAACTTTCAGGCAAGAAAAAAGTTTATGATCAATATGAAGGCACAATGAAGCGTAACGCAATTATCTTAACTGCTGGCGTTGCTTACAACTTCTAAGATTTTAAGTAATCTAAATTTTAAAGCCAGGGGTTTTCCTCTGGCTTTTTTTTTGCCTGAAATTATAAAAGTATTTTAATTATCTTTATATAAAATATAAATTTGTGTAATTTGATTTTTTATAATAAACTATATTTAGTGCTGGTATTTATTGCCAGTGTAACCTGTAAAAAGAGAGTATAATTATGAGCCAAGTATCAAAGTCTGAAAATTTTTTAGCAAAAGTTGCTGTAATGATTGTAGCAATTTCTGGTGCAACAGTATGTATAGCTGAATGTAGTAAGCCAGCTAAAACAGAAGAAGCAGTTAAAGCAGAAGAAGCAGACAAAACAGCTGAAGCAACTGAAACAACAACTGCTGAATAAATTTTAACAACAGTTATCTTATTAAAACACTTTTAGTTTTCTAAAGGTGTTTTTTTTAAATTTAAATATTTAGGGGATATTTTAATTATCAAACAAAATTTTTACTTTGTAATATTTACTAATTTTTAACGCATTTAATCGTATGATAAATCTATAGATGTCTGTCTTGAAATAGCTGTCATGCATATGTTGATAAATTCGTATTAAGAGAAGAGTTAAGGGTTTAGGTATATATGACTGCCGAAACAGAAAACCAAAATGTAGAAATTGTTGAATTGATAGACACGAAAGAGTCTGCAGAATCTGCTGATGCCCCGCTTAATATTAATCCGCAAATACAAAATCAAGATCAGTCTTCTGAAAGCGAAGATGATGACACAGACAATACTGTTGAAGTGTCGACAGGTAGTGTTGAAGATGGATTAGCAACAACTTCCTATCAAACATCAGATTTTGTGTACTCAGCCCTTATTTTACTCATGGCATTTTTATCTATTAAATTTGTTAATACAAATCTATGGATACGGTATGAAAAAAAGAAAGGTAAGCCTGCTCCTCAAATTTTAATATCCCTTTTGAATGGGTTTATTATTATTTTTGCTGTTTCCTTTATTAGCGTTTTTATATTCGAACAATCCCTATTTGGTTTAATAACAGCTGGTGGAATTGCTGGTGTTGGTTTTGCCATGGCCCTGCAGGGGCCTATACTTGATTTCTTCTCTGGCATTATGATGGATGTTGAAGGGCGCATTACAAATGGTGACTGGGTACGTCTGTCATCTGGTGCAGAAGGGCGTGTTATTGGTCACAACTGGCGATCTATAACACTTCTGACGATTAACAACACGGTTATTGTTATTGCAAATAGTCGTTTTTCACAAGATCAGTACGAAAATATTAGTAGCACAGGCGAATTTTGGGACAGTGTTGATATTGGCATCGATTATAACATCCCAACAGAACGGGCTCAGCGCATATTACGCGCAGCACTTATTAAAGCGCCAGGCGTTCACAATAAAGAAGCACATGTATTTGCAATGAAAATGACAGAAGGTGGCATTACATACACGTGCCGCTATATGCTAACAGATTATTCGCAAAAAGCGCTTATTCGCCATAATGCCATACAATCCATGATGCATGCTTTACATGGTTACAAAATATCGGTTTCTGAGTCGCTTGGTGAATACGTTATATCCGAACGTAAAACACTACCCCCTGCTTGGAAGCATATTGAGGGCATGGGTTTATTAAAAGAATTTTTGCAAAAAACACCTATTGTTAAAGATCTGGGCGCGCCCCATATTAAAAAACTTAATAATAAAAAGAATTTAGAAACCTTTGACCCCGGTTCAGATATTTGTGTTCAGGGTGATGAGGGTGATTCTATGTATGTTATATTAGAAGGTATTGTTGATATTTTAATAACAGACCCTGAAACACAAAAAAAAGTCGCAGTTGCAACGCTAGGGCCTGCTGATTATTTTGGCGAAATGGCGTTATTTATGGGTGATAAAAGGCGTGCAACGGTGCGTGCCAGAACATCGCTTGTGGCGCTAAATATACATCGAAAGTTGATTGTACCAGTTATTAAAAATAACCCCAAAATGGTTGATCAAATTGGTAAAGTTATCATTAAGCATTTAGAAGAAAACAAGGCATTCTTAGAATCTTTACAAGAAAAAGAGCCGGACCCAAAACCCCCGATGTTAGAAATAGTTTGCACGCAAATGTTAAAAGTATTTGGTCTGTAGGCAGGTTTTAATTTTTATATCTTAAAATAGGTTCTTAAAGCACATATATTAGAAAATGGTTTTTCTTTGAAAGCGGCTATATATTGAATATTTATGTTCAGCCATGTATCCTAACTATATGTATTAATTTAAACTTTTAAAAGGACCAGCTATGAAAGAAGTAACAGACGCAACATTTAAATCAGAAGTCTTAAATTCAGGAAAACCCGTTCTGGTGAAATTTGGCGCAGAATGGTGTGGCCCATGTCGTATGTTAGCACCTATTTTAGAAGAAGTTTTAGCTGCAGAATCTGCGAATTTTGGTATTGTTTCCGTCGATGTTGATAACTGCCCAAAAATCTCTGCAGAATATGGTATTCAATCTTTGCCAACGATGATTTTATTTAAAGGGGGCGAAAATGTTGCCCAATTTATGGGCATGATGCAAAAAGAAGATGTTATTTCGCGGGTAAAAGAAGTTATTTAATATCAGCAAGGTGCGTTAACACGTATGATTGATTATAATCAATATTTACCGGTATTAATATTTATGGGGCTTGCGGTTGGTTTGTCCCTTGCAATGGTTTTCCTTGCATGGCTAAGATCCAAACGCAATGCCTATACAGATAAAGACGCACCCTATGAATGTGGGTTCGATGCTTTTGATAAACCTTCGGAAAATACGCGCCATAAATTTTATATTCACTTTCATTTAGTCGCTATTTTATTTATAATTTTTGATTTAGAGATAGCGCTTTTATTTCCCTGGGCGCTGTCCCTGAAAAGCATTGGTCTGTTTGGCTTTTATTCTATGATGTTTTTTTTAGCTGTTCTTGCTTTAGGGTTTGCATATGAATGGCGCAAAGGGGCCCTAGACTGGGAATAGGATAATATTATGAGCCGTTTGCAAGACCTTAAACAATACTTACCAAATGACATGCAGGATGAAAAAGGCCTATTCCAGGCGACTTTAAATCAGGTAAATAATGAAGGTTACGTCATGGCCAAGCTAGATGATCTTGCCGCGTGGGCACAAAGCGGATCGTTATGGCCCATGTCTTTTGGTCTTGCTTGTTGCGCTGTCGAGATGATGCATACAGCAGCCAGCCGTTATGATCTTGATCGTTTTGGTGTTGTTTTTAGGCCCAGCCCAAGACAATCTGATGTTATGATTGTTGCGGGAACCCTTACCAATAAAATGGCGCCAGCCCTTCGCCGTGTGTACGATCAAATGGCAGAACCAAGATGGGTTATATCAATGGGAAGTTGCGCTAATGGTGGTGGGTATTATCACTATTCATATTCTGTTGTGCGGGGCTGCGATCGTATTGTCCCTGTTGATGTTTATGTGCCTGGTTGCCCGCCGACAGCTGAAGGGTTGCTATACGCCGTCATGTTACTTCAACAAAAAATTAAAGATAGAAACCTGCGCCTAGATAAATAAGCCCACTTTACTTATGTATTGACATGTTATATTTATATGTATAAAGTTCATAATTATATAAATAATAAGGTAAATTCTATGAAAAAATATTTCAAATCTTTTGTTGCCATAAGTTGCTTAGTTGCCAGTGCGCATAATAGCGATGCATCAAGTTTTTCTAAGATGGGGTTAGGCTTTTTAGGCGCTGCCTCTGTCACCACATTTAGCGTGTGGCAGACTTACACGTCTTCAATAAATGGTGTACAACCCACAATCAATACTCAACAAAAAAAATGTGATCGCACTGCTGATGCGCTTAGGGTTGTCAATCAACCCCTTTCACCTGAAGCGTCGCAGATAGCATTAAATGAATTCTTAAAAATCAACCCTACTTTACCTGAAAATAAAGCAGTCTTTTTAGGCGAAAACGTGAAAACATCAAGGGAATGGTTTCAGTTAGTAACCGCATTAGCTGAACAGAAAAAAGTTCACCCTTGCATATTAAGCGATCATCATAAAGAATATGATGCTGCATTAAAGCGGATACTGCCTGAAAATGGTTATAATGCTTTGGTTGAAGCCAATATCTATGAACCACTCTCGCCATTTGTGCTGAAGGCGCTTGCAATTATTGCCAAAGATTAAATTAGGTGTTTGCATTTGTTTAGGGCGATGGCACTAAAATAGTTAAGTAGACGGTTGGGGCCATGAATTCATCGGTTGAAAACTTGCATTCGTATGGCTCACCCCTGAAGCTAAACTATATTCCATAAAGCCCATTGCATGATTCTTTAAATAGGGCTATAGTTTCTTTTATTGTCATGTTTTGAAAATTTCGCGTAATATAAAAATGTTAACTTTTTGTTTATATTTAGATTGATAAGCTAAAATTAACGGCACATAAAAAATATTTCTTGAAAGTGTATAAAGCACAATTAAAATCAGTATTCTCAATATCAGGATGATATAAATTAATTATCACAAAATAAGGTTTAAGAACATGGAAAAACTTCCAATGACAGAGCAAGGGTTTGTTTTCTTGCAAAACGAACTCAGTCGCCTAAAAAATGTAGAGCGTCCTAGCGTGATTCGTGCAATTTCTGATGCGCGTGAACTTGGTGATTTATCTGAAAATGCAGAATATCATGCAGCGAAAGAACGCCAAGGTTTTATTGAAGGTCGTATTTTAGAACTTGAAGATAAAACCAGCCGTGCAGATGTTATTCACTTAAAGGCAATGAAATGTGATGTTATTAAATTTGGTGCTACGGTCGAATTAGAAGATAACGATACTTCTGAAATAAGGACTTATCAAATTGTTGGCAGTGATGAAGCTGATATTAAGAAAGGCTTGCTTTCTGTTACGTCACCTTTAGCGCGTGCTATTATTAATAAAGCTGTTGATGACAGTGTTGACGTATCAACACCAAATGGTGGTAGAAGTTATTCTATCAATAAAATTTCTTACGTATAATACTTGCTGAAAAGTAGATCATGCGACACAATGGAAATATACATTAATTTATAAAAGAGAGTTCATATGAATATCATTCAAGCTAACACTTTGGTTCCAACAGTTGTAGAGCAAACCAGCAAAGGGGAACGTGCTTACGATATTTATTCTCGTCTTTTAAAAGAACGCATTATTTTTATTACAGGCCAATTTTATGATGAAATGGCCTCATTAATCTGTGCTCAGCTTTTATTTTTAGAAGCAGAAAACCCAGAAAAAGATATTTACATGTATATTAATTCACCTGGTGGGGTCGTCACTTCCGGTATGTCTATTTTTGATACAATGAATTATATACGACCAGAAGTTGCAACCCTTTGTTTGGGACAAGCCTGTTCTATGGGGTCTTTAATATTAGCAGCTGGACAAAAAGGAAAGCGTTTTATTCTACCTAATGCACGCGTTATGATCCACCAGCCAAGCGGTGGTGCACAAGGCCAAGCAACAGATATTGAAATTCAAGCACGTGAAATTTTAAATATGCGCAGCAATTTAAACAAAATTTATGTTGAGCGTACTGGACAAGACTTAAAAACAATTGAAGCAGCTGTAGAGCGTGATAATTTCATGTCAGCAGCAGAATCTGTGAAGTTTGGCCTTGTTGATAAAGTTGTTGAGAACAGATTAGCAATTAAAGCATAAAATTAATGGCCACCATAAAATACACGCCAAGTTTTGACCTAGAAAACACCTATGATAGTGGCCTTATTGCAGGTGTCGATGAAGCTGGTTGTGGACCGTGGGCGGGGCCTCTAACTGCAACAGCATGTATTATAGATCAAGCTAAAATTGAAAAAAATTTGTTAGCTTGCATTCATGATTCTAAAACATTATCTGCTAAAAAACGTGAAACCATTTATGAAGCGCTTATGCAAGACCAGGGTGTAATGCATTCAACGCATGTTATGCACATTGCTGAATTTAATACATTGGGGCTAGCAAAGGCGTTGCCCCTTACTATTCAACGCGCCGTTACAGGGTTAAGTATAAAGCCCAAACATGTTTTGATGGACGGCATACGTGACCCTAAAATTGGCATACCGACATCCCTTATTGTAAAGGGTGATCAAAAATCATACACTATTGCAGCGGCTTCAATTATTGCAAAGGTCACACGTGACCGCCTCATGCAGAAACTTAGTCAGCACTACCCACACTATGATTGGGCTAAAAATGCTGGGTATGGAACAAAATCTCACCGTGAAGCGCTAGAAAAATATGGCGTCACACAGCAGCACCGAACATGCTATAAACCCATACAAAAACTATTATTGAATGCATAAGCTTATTACATCCACAAAAATTTTACAGGATCAAATTCTGGAAATTTTAGCTGACTCTCCAACTTATGTATCTGTTGATACCGAATTTGTACGACAATCAAGTTATTACCCAAAAGTTGGTTTAATTCAAATTGGGCATAACAAGGGAACATTGGTTATTGATGCGCTTGCCTGTGATTTAGACGTTTTAAAACCGTTGTTTTTTAATGCTGCTATCATTAAGGTTTTTCATTCAGCACGACAAGATTTAGAAATTTTTTATAAAGTGTATGGAGAAGTCCCTTACCCCTTGTCAGATCTGCAAATTAGCGCAGGTTTTTTAGGGTTTGGGCAGCAAGTAAGTTTAGAATCTTTGGCAGAATATTATTTGCATATACAGTTAAAGAAAATTCACCGTTATGGAGATTGGTTAAAACGACCATTGCAGCAAAGCCTTATAGATTATGCTTATGACGATGCTGTGACAATCTATCATTTATACCCTATTGTGCAAAATCAATTAAATGATATGGGTCGCTTAGAATGGGTGCAAGATCTATTGCAAGATTTGAAAAAATGGCCCATCACACTAGAATCTTTGGAAAATGTTTTAAAAAAATGCCGGCACGATTTAGTAGATGATCATCACATAAAGCTTTTTTATACGCTTGCGTTATGGCGTGAAGAACAAGCAAAATTTTTTGACAAGCCAAGGGCGCACATTATAAATGACCATGCCATGTGCGTCTTAATTAAATCGTGCCCGCTGGTAAAGCCTGATTATAAGTCAATTTTAGCGCATCATGCCCCTAAGTCTCACGCTTTACGGCATCAAGATGTGCGAAAAAACTTGTTTTTATATCTATCTGATATATTTGAGGGAAAAATTTCAGTAGATATAGATTTGGATTTTTTGAAAAATAAACAAAGAGTCGATAAATCTTTGAAGGAACGCGTCAAGCAAGTAGCGGATAACTTGGATATTCCCATTAATTTTTTTCTAAGTCAAACTGAACTTTTAGCCTTATCACACAATAATGAAGAATTGCATCTTCTACCCCAGTGGAAAAAAGATGCCTTAAATAATCTGCTTTAATCTAAATCATTTAACCCACATAGCGAAAATCTTGGAGGGTTTCTAACCAGATAGAAAGTGTCGGTTTTATATAATTTAACAAAATAACACGAAATATATTGTTTATGCACTTGACATATGACAGTTTAATCACTACAAAATGTATGTAACAAATGAAATTGGAATAAGAAATGGTTAAAACAATAAAATTACTATCACTGTGTACAGCTATTGGTGTTGTTACGTATGGCGCTGCTGTTTATTCGTTTAATGATAAGGCAGAAAAGGTGTTGGCAAATACATTTAAAAAACTTGAGGATCAAAGCCCAGCACAATCTATAAAAGATCGCTTTGAAATTAAAGCCTATAAATTTCAAGTTAATTTCTTAAATGCAGATAAAACAGCACAACTGTTAAACGTTCAATATAATCCGCTAACATCAAATGCGCATTTAAATTATGTGTCAGCGATTGAGGAAAAAATCGTCATTGAAGAAGGTAAAGAATTTTCAGTAAAATTTGATTTTGGTCAGCCTTTTGGTCAGCCTAAGTATTTATTCAGTTTGAAATTGCCCCGTAACCTGAATCCGTATCAGAAATTTTCAGATCTTTTGGTTGACGAAAATTTTCACATTAGCAATGTGAATACACAAACGGGTAAAAGTCTTTGCAACTTAAGTATTTCAGAAAAAGGTTTAGATATTCCTGAAATCAAAGCTTTATTCCCATTAGTTGTAAAGGTGGAATCTGATATAAGCTCATATCACTTTAAACGGGATGGCAGCCGCTTAACGTTTGCCAGTGACATAACTTCACAAGTAGAAGTATTCATGGGGAAAAAGATCCCACAAATCATGAAAAATTCTTCTGATACCACATTAACGGTTAATACCAGTGCCTTTGTAAACGCTGTTTTAAAAGCAGAAAAAGCTGGAAAAATGGAGCAGTGGACAGCCGTGCAAAAAGAAGACATTGCAAATGAAGTTGTCGCCTTTTTAAAGGACTTTAAAATAAATTGTAAAATAAAAGATGAACGTACATCTGTGGGCGTATCTGACAAGATGATCCACACGACTTCGATGAACAATATGGAAGGTGATAAGGTGTCTTTGTCTTATAAGATGGCAGGAACATCAACATCTAAAGGACGTCTTCAAACTTTAACGGAGCTTTTCTCTGACAAGGACAAAGTAAATAAGGTCATATCTCAAACAGATGAACAATTTGATATTAAATCACTGGACGTAAGAGAAAAATCTGCAACAGAATTTGAAAATATTCTATTTAAAACAGTTGCCTCTGGTGATGATTTTGACTATTCTGTACATCTAAACCTCGACTTGCAATCTAAAGGTGATAAAACAGTTATAGATAGTGGAAAAATACTTGTTCAAGCATTTGAGGAACTGCAGGTTCCCGGTGAATACGAATTAGGTGTTGATTGGGCAGCAGTCATTGGTGAAAACTTTAAGATTTCAATAGACGGTATGCTGACTTATAAAGATGCTATACCGCATGCAGATTTGAAGGCTACATTTAATGAAAACTCATATAAGGCGCTTATAAATTTTGTACAAAATTTAACAAGTGCGGCTAAGGGGACGAGTTTTCAGAAATTTACGCATGACTTACTAGTAGACGTGAAATCTTTCCCTTATGAAGCGTCATTTCTACCAGAAAAGAACCCTAAGACAGATAAGCAAGAACGTGTTCTAAAAATTCAGTTTTAAGTCATTTTTTTCACTACCCGTAACGTGTTAACTATGTTATCCGGCTTTGTTCGAAAAAGCGTCTGTACCCCCCTAAAATGGTTAGATAAACTCTATAAAATTTAAGGGGGGGGTTAACACATACCACATGCTTTTCTATTTCTATGATGATTCAATTAGCCAATATGAGATGGTCTTCAAAATTTTGAATATAGCGCAAAAGGTGTAGACTTCAGCAAACTATTGACGATCTTAAAGCAACCTTGTGTTTGTAAAATATTAAGGTTTGATGGGTAAACTTATAAGTAAGCTTTATAAATGATACCCCTACGTGCAACAAGATCTTCTTATTTTTTTACGCATATTGCGATCGGCCAAAATTGGGGTGCGTTCATTCTACAAGCTAATGGATTTATGTCAGGGTGAGGCTTCCACATGTTTAGATTTACTGGCTGAAAAAGGTATTTCGGTTGTAGATGAAAGCGTTGTCGTAAGAGAGCTTGAAAAATTACAAAAAATAAAAGGCTTCATTCTTTTTTATCAAGATGATCGGTATCCAACTGCTTTAAAAAGTATACAAGACGCGCCGCCATTTTTAATGATGCTTGGCAATAGTGCGCTTTTGAAGAAAGAATCCATTGCAATTATAGGTGCCAGAAATGCCTCTATGGCTGGTAAGCGTTTTGTGGAAAAAATATCAAATAATCTGGGTGATGCTAACTATAACATCGTATCTGGTCTTGCGCGCGGCATCGATGGCGCAGCACATCAAGGTGCCCTAACTAGCGGAACAATAGCTGTTTTAGCTGGTGGTATAGATCAAATTTACCCAAGCGAACATCATAAACTGTACGCACAAATTGCTGAAAAGGGCATTATTTTATCAGAAATGCCTATGGGGCTGCCGCCAACGGCTGGGCTGTTCCCTAGGCGTAATCGCATTGTCTCTGGTTTATCAAAGGCTATCGTCATCAGCGAAGCAGCGTTTAAATCAGGATCTATGATTACAGCTGAATATGCACTAGAACAAGGTCGGGAAGTTTTCGTCATCCCAGGGCATCCATCCGATCCACGCTCAGCTGGTGGCCATAAACTTATTCAAGATGGCGCGCATTTACTGCACACTGCAGATGATGTTTTAAAAGTATTGCGTGTGGGCCAATCTATGCCAATTCTTGAAGATAAAATCATGGCTGTACCTAGCGCACCCCAACAACAATCTGAACTTATGCCAAACGCCATTTTACGGAAAAAAATATTACCATTGTTGTCTGCCAGTCCAACAAGTCTTGAAGATGTTTTAAATGCTATCCCTGGGCTGAAACCCCATGAACTGATGATTGAAATTACAGATTTAGAGTTAGATGGCCTGATTGTGCGCCACGATCATCAAGGAATATCTAAAAAAATGTAATTTTTTTGCGTATTGATTACCGAACAGTATAAGATATAAATAGATATTAAAAATATGGAATAAAAAAATGAATACATTTGATGTTGTTATCTTGGGTGCTGGTCCTGGTGGTTATGTTGCAGCTATTCGTGCTAGTCAATTGGGCTTAAAAACGGCAATTATTGAAAAAGAACACCTTGGCGGCGTGTGCTTAAACTGGGGCTGCATTCCAACAAAATCGCTGTTGCGATCTGCTGAAGTTTACCGCACTGCTTTACATGCAAAAGATTTTGGTGTGCTGCTTGATAACCCAAAACCAGATCTTCAAAAAATGGTAGAGCGTTCTCGCGCTGTATCATCACAATTATCAACTGGTATTAAGGGGCTTCTTAAAAAAAATAAAGTAACCCACATTCAAGGCCACGGCCGTTTTATAAATGATCAAATTATAGAGGTTGATCATAATGGCAAAAAACAAAAAATAACGGGAAACAATATTATTATTGCAACTGGCGCACGGGCGCGCGAACTGCCGCACTTAAAAGCGGACGGTAAGCGCATCTGGCTTGCAAAGCATGCCATGACGCCTAGTTTTATGCCTGAAAAATTATTGGTTGTTGGCAGTGGGGCAATTGGTATAGAATTTGCTAGTTTTTATCAAACAATTGGGGCAGAAGTTACCGTTGTAGAAATGGTAGACCGTATCTTGCCACAAGAAGATAAAGATATTTCAAAACAAGCTAAAAAACAATTTGAACAACAAGGGATGACATTCCATTTATCAGCCTCTGTCACAAAACTAACTTCTAATTTAGGAGACGTTGAAGCAACTATTTTAGATAAGAATCAAAAAGAAATGACAGAATCATATGACGCCGTTATTTTAGCGATTGGCATTCAAGGTAACACTGAAGAATTAGGGTTAGATAAAACAAACATTAAGGTTGAGAAAAATCAAATTCAGGTTAATGAATATAATCAAACAGCGCATCCACATATTTATGCCATTGGCGATATTGCAGGCGCACCTTGGCTTGCCCATAAAGCTTCGCATGAAGGCATTATTGTTGCTGAACATATTAAGGGTTTAAAACCCCTTCCAATGAATAAGAAAAATATTCCAGGTTGTACTTATGCGCACCCACAAGTTGCCAGTGTTGGTATGACAGAGGAACAAGTAAAAGAACAAAAAATTGATGCAAATATAGGCGTATTTCCCCTTATGGCAAATGGAAAAGCGTTGGCAGTTGGGGAACCTGAAGGTTTTGTTAAAACAATATTTGATCAACAAACAGGTGAACTACTAGGCGCCCATATGATAGGCCATGAAGTAACTGAAATGATTCAAGGGTATGTTATTGCAAAGCAGCTTGAAACAACTGAAGTAGATTTAATGCATACAATTTTCCCCCACCCAACATTATCTGAAGCTATGCATGAATCAGTTTTAGCGGCTTTTGGTAAAACTGTGCACTATTAAGATTTAAGCGTTGTCAAAAAATATTTTTTTGGGCTATATGCAAATTATAAATAGCGTAAAAAGCAGGGAGTATTTAACTTCCCTGCTGCATTTTATTCAATAAATTTAACGATCATGCATTGATAGTATCGTATTGTGCAAATTCGAATCAAATTTAGTATTATCCATAAAATGACCATCTAATAAAGTGATGTATACTTGATTTTTGGTTCGTTTCTCTTGCCTTTTTCATCACAATGTCTATGGCACAATTTAAGTCTTGTGAAAACAAGTATTGGGGCGCATATAGTGTTTCACGTTGTTGCAAGATAACGTGACCTGCTTTTAGCATATATTTTTGCCGAACTTGAACAAGTGCCACTGAAAAAGCAAAGTATTGTTTTCTGCTTAATGTATCTAAATCACCAGAAAAAATACTGTTTGCAATACAAATTACGTGCTGCAGTTCTTGATCTGGAAGTGTTTCCGTAACGGCTTCGTTAAATAGGGTTTCATACGTATGCCCCTTAGTGTAATTACACATATCAGCCCGTTTTACGTTAGCCAGATTGCCAGCTTGTGTTCTGATATCTGGAACGACGGCTGATAAAATTGAGGCTGACAGCGCGAGTATTAAGAATTGTTTTTTCATATATTATATTGCAATAAAAATGAACATATTCTATTTAGTATACAATATATTTCATGAAGCACAAGTTTTATAAAAGCCCAGGCAATTATAAAAGTAGGCGATTTATGTAATATGGGTTTTTATAAAAGTAGGAGTTACCACTGGACCAATATTTATGAATCGTCAGGAAGTTATCAAAGAATTAAAAGATTTGTATCAAAGTACAAAAGACGCAGATGACATTAAAACAGGGATGAGCCTTCTTAAACTTATCGGTCTTGAACTGGGCATGTTTCGGCAAAAAACAGCATCCAATACATTATCGATTAAAGATCTAACAGATGCAGAACTAGATTCTTTAATTAAAAGTGCCGATACAGGAGTAAAATCATGACAAAAATAGAACAACTAAAAGAATGTTTACGGCAAGAAAAGGCAGCGCGTCAAAAAGCAGCCGAAGATTATAACTGGGATAAGCACGCCAGGGAAAATCAGTTAGTACCAAAGGGTGACTGGACAACTTGGATGATTTTGGCCGGGCGTGGGTTTGGTAAAACACGCACTGGTGCTGAAACCATCCGCCAGTGGGTTGCAACAAAACAAGCAAAGCGTATAGCGTTGATCGGTGCCAGTATTCATGAAGTATTAAATGTTATGGTAAACGGGGAAAGCGGCATCCGGTCGTGTACACCAAAAGATGAACAGCCAATATGGGATAGCACAACGAACACCTTAATGTGGCCAAATGGCGCAGTTGCCAATGTAATAGGGGCTGTAAACCCAGAAAAATTAAGGGGGCCGCAGTTTGATGCAGCCTGGATAGATGAACTGGCTAAATTTAGACTGCATGAAGATGTCTGGAACCAGTTGATGATGGGCCTACGTTTAGGGGCGCATCCGCGGTGTATTGTAACCACCACCCCAAAGCCATTGAAATTGATTCAAAAAATACTAAAAGACCCAACAACGGTTATAACGAAAGGCACAACATATGATAATAAGGCGAATTTAGCCAGCTCTTTTTTCTCCCAAATTTTAAAACAATTTGAGGGTACTTCCCTTGGGGCGCAAGAACTGTATGCCGAAGTTTTAGATCGCCGTGAACATGCGCTTTGGCGGCGTGAAATGATGCAATATGGAAACATGCCAGAAAATATTCGCCGTATTGTGGTCGCGGTCGATCCAGCCGCCACCCATCACGAAAAAAGCGATGAAACCGGCATTGTTGTGGCGGCCCTTGGGGAAGATGATAAAATTTATGTGTTAGAGGATCTATCTGGAAAACTATCGCCTTTAGATTGGGGCCAGCGGGCTGTTAAAGCATATTTTCGCCATAAGGCAGATCGCTTAATTGCAGAAATTAATAAAGGGGGCGACATGGTAGAGCGTATCGTGCGCAGCATTGACACCAATATTGCCTATAAGGCGGTTCGGGCAACGCGCGGAAAGGGTATCAGGGCAGAACCCATTGCAGCCCTATATGAACAAAAGCGGGTTGTTCATGTAAAGCATTTTAATGAACTTGAAACACAACTATGTGATTATGTGCCGGGCCTCACATCAAAATCCCCCGATCGTCTAGATGCTTTGGTTTGGGCGGTGACAGAATTAGTCCTGGATTCAGAATCTAATCCAGTCCTTAGGGTTTGGTGATGAAATACGCATTTAATATTTAAAATATCTGGAATGTTTTACTTTGCAAGTGGATGATGGGTATTTACAAGTGTCGTTATGTGATCAGGTGAAACATGGGTGTATATTTGTGTTGTTGATATATCGCTATGACCTAAAAATTTTTGAATTGTAAATAAATTAGCACCATTTTTTAAAAGGTGGGTTGCAAAGGAATGTCGTACAATATGCGGCGATATCAATAAAGGATCAAACCCTATTTTTAAAGCCAGTTTTTTTAGATTTTTTGCAAAACCTTGGCGTGTTAAAAAACCTGATTTTGCTGTTGATGGAAAAAGATACGGAGGTTGATTTTTACGTGATAGCGAAACACTGCGGGCGGTTAAATAATTCAAAATACTTTTAACGGCCCCTTTGTGTAGGGGGACTAAACGTTCTTTTTCACCTTTACCGTTAATCAATAAAAAGTTTTGAAGTGTTTTCGTTTTCGGCTCAAGTGTAAGGGCAGACAAAGGAAGCGAGATTAATTCAGATACACGCATGCCTGTGGCATATAAAATTTCTAGCATGCAAGTTAAACGGATGCCATCTAACGTTGTGTCTTGATAGCTGCCCTGAATCAATGTATCTATTTGTTCAATTGTTAAAACCTTAGGAATTTGCCGGGATGCTTTGGGCTGTTTTAAATGCAAAGTCGGGCTGACTTCTAAATAGCCATCACTTACTAAAAAATTAAAGAATTGTTTTATACTAGATATTAAACGCGCAATTGATGTTGCAGAAATTTTTGTATGTTTAACGGTAATATAATGATCTAAGTCTTTAGCACTGCACTGTAAAAATGAATTTTTATAAAACATTGAAAACTGTGACAAATCACGCTTATAAGATTCTACGGTATTTTTAGATGCATTACGTTCTGCAATAATCATGTCTAAAAATAAATCAATAAGCACGTCATTGGTCACGACTGAATAACATCTTTTACTTTACTGGCTAGATCTTTTAATGAAAAGGGTTTTGGTAAAAAGTGTATCTGTTCACTGCTATCTAGATCTTGCCTAAATGTATCTTCTGCGTAGCCTGAAATAAAAATTGTCTTTGTGTTGGGTAGAATATCACGCACTTTTTTATTTAAGGTCGGACCGTCCATTTTAGGCATCACAACATCGGTAATTAAAACATCAAATTTTTGTCCTGCTTGTATTAACTTTAAAGCACTTTCACCATTTTCAGCCTCTACCACTTCATAACCCTTTTCACGCAGTGCACGGGCGCAAAACATGCGAACAGAATCTTCGTCTTCCACAAGCATTAAAGATCCACCGCCTAAAAGGTCCACCGGCTTTGCAGCTTTTTTTTCAACAGTTTGTTTCTGCTCATCTTTAAATTCTGGGAAATACAGCATAAAGGTTGTGCCTTGGCCAACGATACTATTTACATCAACAAAGCCTTGGCTTTGCTCTATAATGCCGTAAACAGTTGATAGCCCAAGACCGGTTCCTTCGCCCACTTCTTTTGTTGAAAAGAAGGGCTCAAAAATACGTTCTAACATATCTTCAGGAATACCAGATCCTGTGTCTTGGATTTCAATCACAACATATTCACCCTTTGGCATCACACTGTGGCCAATACGTTTTTGCTTTGCGCATGAATGATTATAAGTTTTGATTGAAATAGAACCCCGACCTTCGCCGATGGCATCGCGGGCGTTGACAACCATATTGACAATGACTTGTTCAATTTGTGAAATGTCTGCGCGAATTGTATGTAGGCCGCGCCCATGATTGATGTCAAAATCAATATTAACACCAATTAAGCGGCGTAATAGGGCGGATAATTCTGATAGAATTTCAGTTACTTTAATCACTTTAGGCTGTAATGATTGCTGACGAGAAAACGCTAATAATTGGCGCACTAAGTTTGAAGCACGCTCTGCATTTTGTTTGATTTGGATGACGTCTTTATAGGAAGAATCATTTGGAAGGTGGCGTTGTAGTAATAAGTCACAATACCCAATCATGGCTGTTAGTAGGTTATTAAAATCATGTGCTATGCCACCCGCTAATTGCCCAACGGCCTGCATTTTTTGTGATTGTGTAAATTGTTCTTTTAAGCGCGCCTGTTCAGAAATATCAATAAATTGGATATAGAATTTAGGTTTACTTTTTGCATTTAAATGGTCTTCTATGACACTAATATGGGCGGTTGCATGATATTTTTTATCCTTGAAAATGACTTCTAAAAGGGAAGAATCTTCTTTTGTTCTTAGTAAATTATCTAATGCATTTTGAAAACCTGCTTTTTGTGTACTTTCTAAAAAGTCATAAAAAGAAGACCCAACAGGTTGGACATTTGTATCAATAATCACAGAATCCACAATGACCGAGCCAAATGCTGGGTTGACATTGACGATATTTCCAGATGGTTCCAGAACAACTGCAGGTATTTTGGATTTGCAGAAGCTAGATTCACTCATGAAATCGCCTCCTTTTGAATTGGTTGTCATAATACCGTCATCAAGTCGGCATAATATACCAGCCTTAGATTTTTTCCCATGATTGCTTGGTGGAAAGTATAGCGCTTTAATGGATTTATGTTCGTTAATTTGAAGTGTAATGGTGCGCGTTCGCTCATCTCCTTCTATTGCACTAAAGTCAGGTATGAAATTTTTTATTCTGCTTCCGATAATATCGTCCTTATCTTTTTGCAGCCAGCTAGCCAGTGTTTGGTTTGCGGCAACAAAATGTTGGGTTTTGTTAGCATAGAAAAAAGCAAAAGGAGCATTATCTAAAAACATTTCTAGTTGCTGATGATTTTCTTTTGCTTTTTGCACCCCGCCTAAATAGCGGGTTAAATCCACAATAGAAATTAAAATCATGTTTTGACCGCGAACATGGGTTGGGTTAACGGCGTGTATACGTACTAACCACCTGTTTTCTTGCTGCCCTAATCCGTCGCCCCCACCGGATAATATAACCTCACCCGATAAATGTTCATCAACCCATTTTTTAAAACGATGCTTTTCAGGTGATGACTTAACTTTTAAAAGAAATTTTCTTAAAAATTCTTTTTGATGTGGGTATAAATGTGGATGTGTTGTAAAAACAGTACGGCCTTGTTCATCAAAAACAATGGCCTCCTCAACTTCAGATAATGTCGCTGCAAAAACATGGTGCAGGCGAATTTGTTCATTCAAGCGGTGTTGCTGCCTATCTACTTTAAATAAATATGCAACAATTAAAAATGAAACAAGTGTAATAATAATCAGGCTTACCCATTGTAGGGGATGCGTTGTGGAATACAGTAAATAGGCAAGGCCAACACCCCAAAATAACATTAAAATTCCAAAAATAGCCGTTTGGGAAGTCTTTGACATCATACAATCTCTTCATATCGTTATGTTTATGATATCACGATATATAATGTTCTGAAATGGAACGTGTGCGTCAAACGTGTAAATTGGCAAATTATATATACCAAGTTCAGATTTCAAAATGGAGATGATTTTGGTCATGCAGCAATTGTCTGAAAACAAAACTTTGCCATTTAAGTTAAGTATACTTTTATGGCAATAGTTTTTATATTGGATGCTATCAAAATTTAAAAATGATTTTTATATGGCTGTTATTGCGTCAGTGGTATCATCCGTTTTTTGTGTTTGATAATGGAGTTTGATTTTGGGGTATAGGTAACCCAAAACCATAAGCCATAATGCACCGCAGGCGCTTAAATACATAGCTGGTATATAAAGGTTAGAAAAGGTGCTTAAAAGGTAGGTTAGCAATGGTGGCGTTGTTGCTGCTGTCAAAGACAAGCCCACTGTAAAACCAATTGATATGCCCGTATAACGATTTGTTGCAGGAAAAAGTGTTTGTAAAAAGTAGTGAGTAGGCCCGTAACTGCTTGCAGCAATGACACCAAATAAAATCTGACCCATGATAATAGAAAAGCCGCTATTTACTTGAAGCAGTGCAAAAACTAAAAAGGGTGCAAATAAAGATAGGCGACCAGAAAATTTAAGCGCTTGAAGTGGTGATATTTTATCACTAAACGCGCCAAAAATAGGGCAAAACAACATATAGGCCGAATAGCCGAAAATGTTGTAAAAAATACTTTTTGATAGCGTTAAGCCAATATATTGGCTGAGATATATATTTAAAAAGACAACGAGTGTGTAGGCCAACACCCCCATATATAAACCAAGTGCTATAGATAATAAAAAACTTTGTTTATTGTGACGCCATACTGTTACAAGTGGTGCAGATGTTGCTTTACTTTGTACTTTAACAAAATCAAGCGTTTCTGCTGTATTTTTTCTGATAATATAGCCCACAATACTAGCAACGGCACCAAAGGAAAATGATATGCGCCATGCCCAACTTGGCATAAAGTCTTGCGTCATGATAAAACCCATAAACATAGCGAGTAATGCACCAACACCTGATGAACCCGCAATAATGCCGCCAATAAAACCAGGTTTTGTTTTTAGGTGTTCTAATGTGAAAATGGCAACACCATTACATTCGCCACCTGTGCACAGCCCTTGTGACATGCGACACAGTATTAATATAACTGGTGCAAGTATGCCAATACTTTCATAACTTGGTAAAATGCTTATAATAAAAGTTGGAATACCCATTAGAACGATAGACCAGGTAAGCGCAACTTTTCTTCCAAATTTATCGCCAACATAGCCAAAGACAAAAGCACCTAATGGCCGCGTCCAAAAGGCCGCTGAAAAAGCGAAAAATCCCCATAAAATACTTGTTGTTGTATCTGTTACATAAAAAAACTCGCGCGCTAAAATTGAAATGAAGATGCCGCATAATGTGAAATCATAGTATTCTAGGGCGTTTCCGATAATGCTTGAAGATAAAATTTTTCGTTTTAATGCCTGGCTTGAAATGTTCATAATCTACCTTTTACAAAATAATTTTTATGTCTTTTTAAGTTTTAACATATTTATAAAAAGATCGCCACTACCCGGGTGTTTGTCTTTCTGACTCTATATAATCTGCGTTTATCGATATCTTTATTCTTCAAAAACTGCTGCAAAAAACTGCTGATTTAAAAATAATTTTAGTGCCACCACGATATTTATACGCAATCATTTAAATCATTTCTATAAATAACAGCTTATATGCCCTGTACGCGAGCGCATAAAAAAAACTATTTTGATGTTCTTCATCATCTATCCACGCCTTTTTGTTTTAACCTTTGTAACAATTGATGGTGCCAAATTTTTGTTATGAATCTACCCTAATTTTACTTATACTAGGTAAAGACATTATAAAACATAGTATATTACATGGTTCAATTAACACGCATTTACACAAAATCTGGGGATGAAGGAACAACGTCGTTAGGGAACGGCAAACGTGTTTTAAAATCGTCCTTACGCATTAATGCCATAGGTACAGTGGATGAAGCAAATTCCTTTCTAGGTGTTGCTTTGATGCATATTAAAGATGAAGATATTCAGGCACTAATTTTGAAAATGCAAAATGACTTGTTCGATGTTGGTGCAGATTTATGTTTACCAGAAACAGCAGAAAAAATTGATTATAAACCTCTGCGTGTGACACAAAAGCAAGTGAACAATTTAGAGGAAAAAATAGACTTTTATAATGCTAGATTAGCACCCTTAAAGTCTTTCATTTTACCAGGTGGTTGTGATGCTGCAGCGTACATGCACTTATGTAGAACAGTTGTTAGGCGCGCGGAACGTTATGTGTGCGCTATTGTGGAGGAAGAAGGTGAAAAAAAATGTGTATCACAACTTGTTGTTCATTATTTAAACAGGCTATCTGACTTGTTGTTTGTTCTTGCGCGCATTTTAAACAATGACGGTAAAAATGATGTGCTATGGATTCCAGGCGGCGGCGTGGCAAAACCATAATGAACATGCTGCAAAACAGAAGTAGCCATATTCTTGACTTTTAAATGCAGAACGCGAGAGAATGTATATATTCTAAAATAAGATACAAAAAGCAATGAAATATTGGATCGTCGATGTCTTTTCAAGTAAGCCATTTTCTGGTAGTAGTGCGTGCGTTTTTTTAACGAATAAACCACTAAAAAAAACAACGCAGGAAAGACTTAGTTTGGAAGTTAATCAAACAGAAACTGCATTTATTTCTAAAGAAATTGATAGTAAAGGCCATTATAGTATTCAGTTTTTTTCACCACATAGTGAGTTGAAAAAACCAGGTCATTCCTTGCTTGCAGCCGCTTATGTTTTATGGGAAGAGCTTGATCATCCTAAAAAAAATCCTATTTATTTTGAATTTTTTGGTGAAATTTTTAAAGTAACGCAAGAAAAAGATGTGATGATGATTACCTTGAAACGTTCACACGTATCGCCAACGTCTATACCTGATAGGCTAGCAAAAGCACTTGGTGTGTCACCTGTGTGTATATATGACTGTAAAGGCGGCATTATTATTGAATTGCATTCAGAAGATGAATTAAGAGCACTACAACCTGATTTTGCAAAACTTTTAACGATTGAGATTGATCGTATTATCGTAACATCTGAAAGCAACACAGGACGGTTTGATTATGTGACGCGTGTTTTTACGCCAAGGTTGGAAAATAATGAAGCTTCGGCAAGTCTGCACACACATTGTGATTTAGCGGATTTTTGGTCACAACAATTAGAAAAAAATAGTTTTTGGGCAGCGCAAGCCGGTCAAAAATTTGGTAAATTATCTATTTCATTAGATGAAGATACAACCACAATTTCAGGCAAGGCTATTACTGTGGCAACTGGCGAATTTAAAGAATTGCCATAGAGGTAGGTACAACATGACCTGCACTGTAAAAAAACTGTGCGATTTTTACAAAACCCCTTTGGGGGATGTGGTTCAAGTCTACATTAATGATATTGTTAAAAAATTTATTCCTGAAAATACTAAAAACCAGTTTATTTTAGGCATAGGCTATGCAACACCTTATTTTACAGAAAAGCTGACGCACAGCAATACAGTGTTATCTTTTACGTTTGATAAGATGGGCGGTATCACGTGGCCTAATACCAGTTGTTCACACACAGCGATCGTACACGAAGACCATATACCCCTAGCTAATAAATCTGTTGATCGGCTGATTGTTGTGCACGCATTAGAATGCTGCCAAAGTGGTGAAGGGCTGCTAAAAGAAATAAATCGCATAATTGCCCTTGATGGAGAAGTTCTGATTGTTTTTCCTAATAAAGCGGGGGTATGGAGTCATACATCGCATTCACCCTTTGCACATGGCAAACATTATACCATGTCACAGTTACATGATATGTTGTTAAAAAGCGGTTTGCACGTTGAATCAGAAGAACGTTTTTTATATTTCCCCCCAACCCAGTCATTGTATACACAGTCATTTTTTGCACCTGTTGAAATGATGGGATCTTATTTTTTGCCCTACTTCTCGGGCTTAAATGCGATTACTGCAAAAAAACGGACGATTATTACCCCTAATCAACCTGCGCCACAAAGACCAGTTGCAAAAAAAGGGGTGTTAAAAGCTAATGGACAATCAACGTAAGCGTCTCCGCTATCAAAGCTGGCATCGGGGCACAAAAGAGCTAGATTTTTTGTTAGGGAAATTTTTTGACGCACAAGAAGCACGATTCAGTTCAAAAGACTTAACTTTATATCAACAGCTTTTAGAAGAAGACGATTATGATCTATATCAATGGCTAACGATAAATGCCAGCGCATTTCCAAAACACTACGATTGCTTAATAAAGCGTATTCAAATATTTCATCAACATAAGGCCATGTCTTAATTTTTTTTGGCTCTGTTTCAACATAACGTTATCTATACAATGCGTTTAAAAATAGCGATCTATATGGATAAAATAGAAAGTACATGTCTTTATTATTCTTACAGTTTATTCACTCTTCATGAATAGTCTGTTCAAAAGCAAACCTGATGCTATAAAATTATAGAGCAGAATAGAAACCGTTTTCTTTTCTTAATGATGCAGTTTGTGGGTTTTTTTTAGCATTATTATAAATATAATTTTTTTTTCGTATAATTTTATTTTGAAATATATCGCTCTAACCTTAGATTAGCCGAAATTATAATCTGTTTTAGGAACGAAAAAACCAGTTGAATCCCCCCCCCTGTTAAGAAAATATTAACCACCCCACCTATATACTTTAATTACTGCATAACTATTTATATGTAGAGGGGGAGATTGATATATTTTTTCATATTCCCTGCTGACCAAGACCTTACCTTGTGGAGAAGTTTATTAATGTATAAATTGATGCGGTTTTTCCCAACGTTGGGGAATATTTACAGTCTGTAAAGCATTTAAGCACATTTATGCGCCTTACATAAAACGATGGCGTGTAGATAAAACCACGTTTAGACAATCATGTCTGGATGTCATAAAAACAAAATATGGAGATACACTTTTATTTCTAATTCTAAATTAAATTCTGGTAAATTATTACTTTCAATGGCTTCTGCAGCAGCAATTCTTGTTGTTGGTATGAATTCTTCTTCTGCAGCTGCGACTAACACGTTTGTTTCAATCCAAAATAATGGCGTGAACAATCCAGCGGTTCCTGCTGCGGCTAATGGAGCGAGTGGATCGGTAGGTTACAGCTGCTGTTGCAGAAACAGTGTCTCAAAGATCAGTTATAATTGACCAAGAAGCAGGTGCAACAACCATAACTATTGGCTCTCATACAGCAGCTAGTCAACCAATTCATCATGTTGTGTATTATATTACAGGCGTAAATAAGACTGGAGTTCCTACTTTTGAATTGTCTCAGATTGCCCCTGGAGACATTGTGGATATATTTTGCGCTGCTGGTGGTTCTCAAAAACCAACCTTAACGGTGACTGCTTTTGCATTCGGTCCAACTTGGACTGAAGCGCAAAAAGAGAAGGTTGAAGGTAAAGTTGCCAAAATAAATTTTTATGGTCCAGATGAACCAACTATAACACGTGTTGCAGGCTGTGATTTTGTATATAAATCAGATACTATAGCAAATATAATGGGTCGTCTAAAATAATTGAGTCGTCTTTACGATCAGATCAGCTATAAATTTTTATAGCTGATCTTGACAAATTAATGTGACCAAATAAATCATGATTAGATGCTTTTTTTTGATATGAAGCGGATGCATGTTAGAAAAAAACCATAAAATTTATGCAGTCAAGACCGCGTTTTATGGCATACCTAATATTTTTTTAACATTTGGATCTATCACAAATGTTGTACCATCCTTTAGGGCTGATTTAGTTGTGGTATTTTCCTTATAGAAGAGGGCAAAAATCGTATGATATTCACCAATTGCAGCTTTTGGATTGTGTAGGATGCGCTTTAATTCGCTTGTGCCATGGGGCGCTAAAAAATTGCCTTTTATAGGGGCATAAGCCACGATGACACCTGCTAAATATAACGTGTTATGAATACGTGCAAATACAGGTGCCCCGCTTGTGCCAGGAAGAGCTAAGGCAAAGGGCGGTCGTCCATTTTTTTGCCATTTATATACAGCGTTCATTGTGCGTTGAAAAGTAGATTTATCATAAACAGTGTAGGGTCGGTATGTTTTTCTTGCATCAAAAAAGATTGAACTGTAGGCAAGGGTGCGTATTAACTGAATATCTTCCCCTAAAATACGCGGTGAAGATACAGGTGTCCATTCTAGTAGATCATAAGCACGCTTTAAAAAGGTAATAGGGGGTTTCCAAAATTTTAGAACATCCCAAAAAGATTGTAAGTCGCTTATGCCATGACTGACTACTGTAAATGTAACATCCTGCGGCATGTCTAATTCTGGTAGTAGGGGGATTGATGCCCGATCAAGTATCGGTCTTTCAAGCGTAATAAAAGCAATATCATACCGCGATGCTAAAGCATGATCGCCATCTAAATAACGTTGATCAATATAAGCAGAGTGCACACGATAAGATTTGCCTTCATCGAATTGTGCATATGTATTGTGCAAAGGTACGCTCACAAAACCGTTGCGCACTAATTGTGGCGGGTTATTTGCAAGGATTGATACCAGTCCATGCGCAGCAGTTGCAATAACATTAGGTGCAATAAGCACACCAGAAAATTGCGATTGGCTATCTTGGCTGTAAATCAAACAGCATGACTTTGCTTCCGGTATTTTTTTTGCGTATTGGATAAAATCATCGTCTGTAAAGTTGTGCCCAGGCACCATTGCATGAAGTGCAGAAAGAGAAAAAATAAGGATAAGGAAGTATAGCATTCAATGGATTCTTTATATGAAGTAATTTAAAGGGTGTTTAAATAATGGTTTGTGGATTGTTATAGTATTATTAATAGTACCTTGTATAGAGCGCATAGTCCATTTCTATAAGGCAAATAGACGCTGATATTTTTTATATTTTCCACAGCTAAACAGAAAAAAATTTAAATATTAATATTTGGCTTTATATGCGCGTAACCGATCTTCCTTGTGAAAAATAAGATTTACCAATTATACAAATTAATTTTTCTTAAAGTTTGAGCAAAACTCTATATTTTCTGGGGCTTTTCAGGGTGTGATTAAAAAATAAGCACATCTGGAGTACAGGCGCAGATCCTTGCTTCCCACATATTTTTCCACAGCTTTTTCCACAAAAAGTGGGGATAAGTTAATAAACCGTTAAGAAATAGAATTTTTAGTCATGGTTGTATTTATCGTTAACATATTTAGAGGGGGATTTTATGATTGATGAATAAATATTGGACAATTGGTTTTTTCATTAAAGTACAGCCTATATAGAAAAAGAAAAAAGAAAAAAGTAAAATTAGAAACCTATGCATAAAAACGGGGTCAAATATACAAGTTTTTCTTTACTTATACCATTAATAATATGCTAATATTAAAAATCTGTTGTCCAAATTTAATATCGTAAGGCATATGACGCAATCTTTTATTAATAAATTTAAATTTATTCCGCTCAGTATATGGGCCATTGGGCTTGCTGGATTTTTACTAAATATTTCTTCTGTCATCGTATTTGGGTTATGTGCCCTATATATGAAATCGTCATTATCAACAACGATTGTTGTGATAGCGCTTCTTGAAGCGTCTGTTGAAGTTTTATCAAACGTTACAAAACTGTTTTCGGGAATGTTAAGCGATTATCTAAGGCGCCGAAAAGTTCTTATGCTGATCGGCTTTGCAATGATTACAATTGCCAGACCTATTCTTGCCATATTCCCTTCAATTGAAGCCATATTCACGGCTCGATTTTTAGATAGACTTGGTAACGGCGTGCAATCAGCACCCCGTGATGCTTTGGTTGGCGATATTGCACCAGCAGAATTTAAAGGGGCTTGTTTTGGTCTGCGTCAAGCGTGGAGCCAAGCTGGTTCGTGTGTTGGCGGGGGCGTTAGCTGGTGGTTAATGACCCACAGTAATGATGATTATACGTATGCATTTTGGATGGCAACAATCCCAGCGTTTATTGGCATGTGTATTTTATGGTTTTTTGTACATGAACCAAAGCCACAAGATGATCAAACAACTAAAGTTGTTGAAAATAAGAATCCTATTCATGTGCGCGATTTTTTGAGGCTTGGTGGCTATTTTTGGGGTTTAATGGCAATTGTTTTTGTGTTTTTCCTTGCGCGTATTAGTGAAAGCTTTTTGCTACTGCACGCAAAAGAAACATTTTTTTATACAGCAGCGCAAACACAGTTTATTCTTATGTTCTATAATGGATTCAATGCTTTAATTTCTTATCCTGTGGGCAGTGTTTCAGACAGAGTGCCACGTATACGTGTTTTGATTTTTGGTATTATTACATTAGTAGGTGCTGATTTTTGCCTTGCTACAGCACAAACAGACTGGGTGATGTTACTGGGTGTTTCTTTATGGGGTATTCAAGTGGGTATTACGCAAAGTATGTTTATTGCCATTATAACGGATAAAATTCCCTTTGATCTGCGTGGAACAGGTATCGGTGCTTTTTATCTGATCATGGCAGCTGCCTTATTTATTGGTGGTAAAGTTGCAGGTGAAATTTCACATCTATATGATTTTAGATCAACATTTATGGTAAGTGGGTTTATTGCTGTTTGTGCAATGGTTGCCCTATTTGCATTTTCCACATTTCATGGAAAAAAAGACAAAATCAAGACGTAAAATCACATGATCATTAAACCATTTGTCGTTGTATCAGGACCAACTGCATCAGGGAAATCAGCTTTAGGTGTGGATATAGCTAAACAAATTAATGGCGCTGTTGTTAACGCTGATAGTTTACAGCTTTTTAAAGATTTGCCCTTATTAACAGCCCAACCACAAACAGCAGAAATGTTTGGTATTCAACATCATTTATATGGATATTTAGAAGCTACTACACAACCCAAGGCTGGTATTTGGTTAAATACAATTTTATCTGTTTTAAATGAAATTTGGCAGGAAGGTAGAATACCTGTTGTGGTTGGGGGTACGGGGCTTTATATTATGGCCTTGCTAAAAGGGCTGTCACAAATACCGCCTATTTCAGACTATGTTAAAAATAAAGTTCAATCTATATATGATCGTCACGATGATTTTTACGCTGATGTTATAGGGTATGATCCTTTAATAAAAAATTTATATCACCCTAATGATCATAAAAGGCTGAGGCGTGCCTTGGAAATATTTTTAGAAACCAAAAAATCCATTATGCACCATTTTCAAGACCAACAAGAAAATGGGCTGAATAAGTATGCGTATAAGGTCTATCTAAAGCCTGATCGTGAAATTTTGTACGACCGTATTCATAGGCGTTTTGATATCATGTTGAATAACGGCGCTATAGAAGAAGTTGACTGTTTTTTAAAGCATCATAAAGAAGCCAAGAACCTGCCTATATTTAATGCGTTAGGTGCTTTAGAAATAGCGCAGTACTTAGAAGGCGATCTTTCACGAGCTTTGATGATAGAACGGGCTGTACAAAAAACAAGGAACTACGCTAAACGGCAATATACCTGGTTCAACAATCAACTAGAACATTTTGATACCATAAATAGTGCGGAAAAATTAAATCATGAAAAACTGCGCTTTTTTTTAAGCAATTATTCTTTGGGTAATGATTCTTAGAAGGATGGCTTCTTTGTCACAGTTTAGAAACCAGAAATTTATTTAAAATTTTCATAATATGACCCTATATAAAATACACAAGATTCATAAGGCTTCGTTAATGTGCTTGTTCTGTATGTGTCAGTAAACCGGTGCTTAATAAAAACGTAATAAGCACTGGCGACCATGCACCCAAAATGATAGGAATTTTTTCGCCTAAGCTTAATGCATGCACAACATCTGTTAAAAAATGGATAACAAATCCAGAAATTAGCCCTAAGAAAATGAGCGTAGAGGCTTTTTTATATCGTGTTGGGTGCAAGCAAAAAACGGCAGCTAATAAAATAAGCGCTAATGCCTGGCCAATTTTAGCAAGCTGAACATGCCAATGTAAGTTATATCTTAAATCAGATAGTCCTGATTTTTTTAAGCCTGTAATAAAGCTAGATAAGCTCCAAAAACTAATGGTTTCTGGTTTTGCATTACTTTCTAGTATTTTTTTGATAGATAGATCCGTTTTAACGTGCAGGGTGCTAAGGTCTTTTTCACCATAATTTATATTCCAAGACTTAACGTCTTCCAGCAGCCAAAATCCATCATTTAATGTGGCCTTTGTTGCCATATAACGTTGTTCTAAAGCACCAGTTGCCGTTGTTTCAAAAATATTAACATTTAAAAATATATTTTTAGCTAAATTATATGTTTCTATATTAATGACACTTGCTTTATTTTGTGTTTTTTCCCGAAGCCATAGTCCAGATTCATTAATAGAAAACTGACTATTTCCATTTTTCTTAAAAAGTGATGTGTATAAAACATCAGCGCGATTTTGTGTCATTGCAGAAATGGGATTAAATACAGCTAAGTTTAAAATACTTAGGGCAAGGACGCTTAGAATTAAACTTGATAAAATTTGCCAAACAGAAAAGCCAAGCGAACGGACAGCTATAATTTCTTGCGACTGATTAAAGCGCCATAACGTTACTTGTGATGCAACCATGATAATGAAGGGGTAAAACATTTGAAAGTAGAAAGGCAATTTTAATAAGGTTATTTCTAGTAAAGATCGGCTGCCAATATAGGGTCGCCCCATGGAACGTCGCAATAATTCTATAAATTCAAACAATCCAACTATAAATAAAATGGCAATTGAAATTGTCATAAACCAAAACAAAAAGCGCTTTGCAAAATAACGATTAATTGTAGAAAACAAGCTGATAGTCATAAAGAATCAAAAAACAACATAAAATGGATCATATAAACACTTTATTAAGATATACCCCCTTACAATAAATAATCAAGGAAAGGTTTTTTATGCTACGACCCTATTCACAGTTAAAGCAAGAAGTTTATCTTGCACCTAAACAATCAGTGCGTGCTGATTTGTCATCTGTTAAGACATTTGCAATTGCTTTAAGTATATTTTTTTGTATTTGTTTAACCTTAACCTTCATTGCACAATCTTCTTTATTTCATGGGTTTGGAATACATGTTCAGCCCGTAGTATACCGCAAAACACTAAACCCATTTATCTTTTCAGCCGTCTTAAGCACAGCGACTGGTCTGATTGTTTTTGTGCAAAGTTCTATTCTTAGGAAAGTAACTTTTAACTTTCCTATGATTAAAGCCTTTCAACCTAAAAAATTTTAAGACAATAAACTTTAATTCCCAAATAAGTTTTGATGCACAGTTGTTAACTGACAACACTTTCGCATCATAAATATCGGATTGCAGTTGTCTTTTTTAGACTAATATTTCAAAAAATAGAAAAATATTAAATTCTTTACTGACTAGCGTATTTTTAATATTCTTCGTACAAAAGCCTTAATCAGTGATATACTCTATGATGAATATAAAAAAAGGAAAACAATGACTTATTTAATACCCAAAAAGCAAGATATGTGGTTTTTACCACTTGGCGGATCTGGCGAAATTGGCATGAACTTAAACCTATACGGCCATGATGGTAAGTGGTTAATGGTTGATATGGGAATCAATTTTAACGACAAACATGGTATCGATGTGATCACACCAGATCCATCTTTTATTGAAGATCATAAAGAAGATCTGGTTGGTCTTGTTGTAACGCACGCACATGAAGACCATATTGGTGCAATTCCACATTTATGGCCTTATTTAGAGTGCCCTATATATGCAACACCGTTTACAGCAGAAATTATTAAGCGTAAATTAGCTGAAAAACCATGGGGAAAAGATGTACCCATTCATATTATTCAATTGAATACAAAATTCTCACTCAGCCCATTTGATTTAGAGTTTATTCATTTAACACATTCTACCCTAGAGCCAAATGCGTTAGCTATTACAACGCCACTTGGTACAGTTCTGCACTCCGGCGATTGGAAAATTGATCCGTCCCCAATGCTTGGGCAATCCACATGTGAAAAGCGCTTAAAGCAATTGGGTGATGGCGAAATTATGGCCCTTGTTTGTGATTCAACCAATGCCTTTAACGAAGGATCTTCAGGTTCAGAAGAAGACGTTTATAATAATTTATTAAAGGTTGTTGAATCTGAATCACAAAATCGGGTTGTCATTGGCTGCTTTGCATCGAATGTTGCGCGTATTTATACAGCTTGTAAGATTGCTGAAAAAGTAGGAAGGCGTGTGTGTTTAGTTGGAAGATCTATGCTTAATATGGTATCTGCGGCTAAAGAAACAGGGTATTTAAAAGATCTGCCCAATACGATTGATGAACGTACAGCAATGGATTTGCCACGCGACAAAGTCATGTTTATTCTGACTGGCTCTCAAGGTGAAGACCGTGCTGCGCTGTCGCGTATATCAAACAAGCGTCACCCGGGCGTTCAGCTTGATGCACATGATTTAATTATCTTTTCTTCGCGTGTTATTCCTGGTAATGAAAAATCAATTGGGGCACTTCACAACCGTTTATTGAAAATGGGCTGTCGTCTTGTTGTTGCATCGAATGATGACATCCATGTATCTGGACATCCTGCTAAGCAAGAATTAAAACAGATGTATGAATGGATTCGCCCCCTTGCCCTTATTCCAACACATGGTGAATATCGCCATATGAAAGAACAGGCTGATTGGGCTAAGAAATGTGGTATTAAAAAAACATATATACCTGAAAATGGTTTGGTTGTTAATTTAACGCCTGGCAATGTTGGTTTAGTTGACCAAGTTGAAGTGGGTCGATTAGGTGTTGATGGTAATGGTTTAATCGCTATGGATTCTAATGTGGTTCGGGATCGTGAACGCTTAGGGACCAACGGAAGTGTTTTTGCAACGGTTTTCTATAATAAAAATGGAGAGTTAACACGCCCCCCAATAATTAACATCATGGGCATTATTGATGATAAGGACGAGCATGCTGAAATTATTTCAGAGTTAGAGCCAATTATTAGGTCACAAGTACGTTCCAGCTATTCTTCAAAAAGTGACTGTCATAAAACTGTTGAATCTGCTCTTCGTCAGTATATGCGCCGTACTTTTGAAAAACGCCCCTTAACGTGTATCCACCTTGTGAAAGAATCCTAAATGCTAAGCGTCCTAAAAATTCAAGGCGGCGTCCAGCTTAAGGGTGAAGTCAAAGTTTCTGGTGCTAAAAATGCAGCACTTCCTTTATTAACAACCTGTTTGCTAACAGATCAGAAAATGGTGTTTAAAAATACACCACGATTGTCTGATATTTTTACCTTAGTCGATTTGTTAGAAAAATTTGGTGTGTCGTCTGGAAACTTTGACCAAAATACCCTTGAACTTAAAGCGTCAAATATCACAACGCTTATAGCACCTTATGATTTGGTGCGCAAAATGCGCGCCTCTATCTTAGTTTTAGGACCTTTAGTTGCACGATTTGGAGAAGCTAAAGTATCGCTTCCTGGTGGTTGTGCTATTGGAACGCGCCCTGTAGATATTCATTTAGCGGGGCTAAAAGCACTTGGATGCGACATTGAAATTGATCAAGGTTATATTATTGCAAAAGCCCCTAAAGGGCTTATTGGTAATACCTTTACGATGCCTGTTATAACAGTCACAGGGACTGAAAATTTAATGATGGCAGCAACCCTTGCAAAGGGAGATACCACATTAATTAATGCTGCACGAGAGCCTGAAATTGTTGATTTGGCAAACTGCTTAATTGCAATGGGTGCTAAAATTACAGGTGCTGGAACAGATACGATTTGTATTACAGGGGTTCCGTCTTTAGGTGGCGCAACACACACAATTTTACCTGATCGCATTGAAACGGGTACTTTTGCGATGCTAGCTGGCATTACAAAGGGTGATCTTAAAATTACCAATACGAACTTAAATTTAATTCCTGGCGTTACACAAATATTAACCAATGCAGGTATAGAATTAAAAGAAGAAGCTAATGGATTTAGGGCAACATCGACAGGAAAAATAAACGGTATTGATATTATGACCGAACCTTACCCTGGTTTTCCGACAGATTTACAGGCACAAACGATGGCATTAATGTCGCTTTGTGATGGTGCATCGATGATTACAGAAACTATTTTTGAAAATCGGTTTATGCATGTTCCTGAACTTTGTCGTATGGGGGCAAAGATTACAGTTCATGGATCATCTGCAATGGTACGCGGCGTTAAAGAATTAAGTGGAGCGCCTGTAATGGCAACTGATCTTAGAGCTTCAGTATCGCTTGTGATGGCAGCACTTGCTGCAAAAGGTGAAACAACTTTAAACAGAGTGTATCATCTTGATCGTGGTTATGAAAATATTGAACATAAATTAATTCCCTGCGGCGCCCAAATTGAAAGGATTAAGATATCATGAACAATGCAAACAACACAGCACTAGAAACACAGCAATATGAGCCTTTGCGTTTAGTTGCAAAAGACGTACAAGATTTAGATATTATCTTATCTTTGCTTCAAGATTCTTTAATGCCGGTTGTGTCTATTGCTCATGACAAAGAAAAGAACACCTTATCTATTTTAGCGAACCGTTTTTGCTGGGAAGTGCTTGAAGAAAACGAAGACGATCCTATATATTACCGTGTACACGCAGGATTTATGTTTAAAAATGTTGAAACCATACATGAAAAAAACATAGATCAAAGCGATAACACGCGTATTCTATCTTTTTTAACAGCCCATATTGATCAACATTCAGATCATTTATTTGTGTACCTGATGTTTTCTGATGATGGGTGTATTCGCTTAACGTTAAAAAATATTGACTGTACTTTAGCAGATATAGATGAACCCTGGTCAACACGTGCACGCCCAGAGCATTTGATGCCAGAAAACGATGAAACATTAATGCTGTAATATTAAGTTCAGAATAGATATACACATACATTTTATCTGATCACAACTATTTAAGGTTAATCTTTTTATCAACCTGCCTCACAGGTGTGAAAAGTATGTCAGCAAAGGAACCCAAAACTGCCTGGGTATAAAAAATGCCTTCCCAGTGGGGAGCAGAAGAGCCTGTGCGCATTTCTTATAACTGTTAGGAATTCAAGATTTTGAAACGTATTTGATTAAGGGTTTCAGAGACAATAAAAATGCTCTATATCGGCGGTTGTTGGGTTCACTTAGGGTGAGTTTTCTAAACCCTGGTTGTTCGGTGTTGCAGGTATTGTTTTATAAAAAACGTGCATATATTTTCAGTCACATGATAAAAAAAAGCCCCTTAAAAGGGGCTTTATCAATAACATTATAATCTTTTCTTAGAAAGAGTATGTCATAGCAAGACGAACATTTACACCGCGTGGTTTAATTGTAATTTGACCAGAAGACTCATTTTCTCTAAGCTGAGGAGTATTCGTTACGACCTGTTTCACGATTGTTGTCTTTTTGCCCAAATTATAGCCAACTGTTAAGCGCGTTGCCATTTTATCAGAAACTTTAAAACCAAGGCCAACTGTTGGTTCAACTCCCATAACATGTTTTGATCCTTTTACTAATTCGTTGTCACCGGAATCATTATTTGTAATGTGTCCTGTTACTTCATGTTTTGTGCAATTTAGACGCAGGCCAACAAGCCCACTCACTTTGTCTGTAAAGTTATAAGACGCTGCTGGCATAAAGCCAAAACTATGTTTGCGGCGTGTTGAGATCTCTACATCCTTCATAATATCACCATTTGGATGAGCATCGAATTTAGCAAGCGTTTTCTTTTTTGAAGCAAGTGTAAAATCAGCTTCTGCTAAAAGGGAGACTTTGTCATTCAGTTTAAACGAATATCCTCCAAGTAAGCCAAATGCAAGGGTATTTAAACGACTGTTCTTATTATGGCTAAATTTATGGATAATTAAATCTTGACCAAGTCCTTCTCCATCATGACCTGAGAATTTTAAATTATCTTTCATGGTAGAGAACCCGATCGAAAGCCCTACGTATGGAGCTGCAGTTACAACTGAAGCAGTTAATGCTAAAACTGATAATATTTTCATTTTTTTTCCTTATTTAAGAAATGGTTGATTTTTTTTATGTTTAATTAAATTAATAGAGAAGGTATCACGCTCCTCCATCAGTTTACTTATTACTATCTTCTATTTTTTCTATATGCTTGTCTTTCTGCAAGAGTCATTTCTGATAGATTTACAGGCGCTGCTGCATCTTGTTGAACAGGTTCTTGTTGAACTGGCTCTTGTTGAACAGGTTCTTGTTGAACAGGTTCTTGTTGAACAGGTTCTTGTTGAACAGGTTCTTGTTGAACAGGTTCTTGTTGAACTGGCTCTTGTTGAACAGGTTCTTGTTGAACAGGTTCTTGTTGAACAGGTTCTTGTTGAACTGGCTCTTGTTGAACAGGTTCTTGTTGAACTGGCTCTTGTTGAACAGGCTCTTGTTGAACAGGTTCTTGTTGAACTGGCTCTTGTACATCTGCTAAAGGATTTTGTACTCCTGGATTTGGCAGCACATCTGAAGGCTCTGATGCCACAGTAAGGGCACTTGTTGCAACCGAAATCATCATTATTTGAAGCAATTTTTTTGACATAGTATTCTTCCTTTAATTAATTTTTTATACAAATAACTTGTACAATCACATATTACAAAAGAAAATAATTAGATACAAGTATAAAATACTGAATATGCATTTTTCACTATATATAAGAAAGATTTAATTATTCATGATGGTTAATTTTAAAAGACTTTATTGTTGTTAACTTTCCCCAGGTTTTATTGCACCGGTAGACTCTGTTGAAGTGCATGGCCTTTTGTAAGCTCATCCTCGATACCAGGTAGTGAGTTCTCCGCCATTGGCAGATTAAAAATCCTTATTTAAATTTTTTGTTTGTGTGCTAAACACTACCGTTGTAAGAGGTGGTCCTAAGAAATCAGACAGGGTGTTAAGGTATAGTATCTGATTTAAAAAGGATCACACATAATGAGTAGAATACG
>PFNE01000012.1:0-30307 GCA_002791835.1 Alphaproteobacteria bacterium CG_4_10_14_0_8_um_filter_37_21
AATTTCCTTTTGATGCTAAAAGCAGCCTAATGTTTAATAAACTATCTCTTAATTTTGCTGCTTTCCTGTCCGAACAACCAGGACCACCTCAGCTAAACGTGGAAAGATTTGCCGCAACCGCAGCGGCCCTTTTCATTTGGGTTCTCAAAAGTGAATCCCGATTTAATTTTATCTTCAACAAAATCCATCGTCGTTCCTAATATAAACATAATAACTTTAGGGTCTAGTAATATGTGGATTCCATCCTTAACAATTTCTTCATCAAACGGATTTTTTGCATCCGCATATTCAATGGCATAGGATAGCCCCGTACAGCCTTTTGTCTTTAAGCCAATACGGATGCCATAAGACGCTTTCCCCCGCGCACTTAAAAGTTCTTTGATGCGTAGAAGGGCAGCATCGGTTATATCAATAGGTGCGTTTGGGGCGTCTGTCATTATACGTTTTCTTGTTTGTCTTTATAATCTTGAACGGCAGCTTTAATAGCATCTTCTGCTAAGATAGAGCAGTGTACTTTAACTGGTGGTAAAACCAGCTCTTTAGCAATTTCTGTGTTTTTAATCTTTGATGCATCATGAATATTTTTACCTTTAATCCATTCAGTGACTAAAGAAGATGATGCAATAGCAGACCCGCACCCAAAAGTTTTAAATTTGGCATCTTCAATAATGCCCTCTTTGCTAACTTTTATTTGTAGCTTCATAACATCGCCGCATGCAGGTGCACCAACAAGGCCTGTTCCCACACTTTTATCGTCTTTATCCAATGTGCCCACGTTGCGCGGGTTTTCATAGTGGTCTATTACTTTATTACTGTATGCCATTGTTTTCTTTCCTTTACTTTTTGAATTAGTGGGATGCCCACTGTATTTTACTGATGTCGATGCCTTCTTGAGCCATATCCCAAAGCGGGCTTATAGCCCTTAGTTTTTTAACAGTTTCAATAACTTCTATTAATGCTTGGTCAACTTCTTCTTCTGTTGTAAAGCGACCGATTCCAAAACGGATAGATGTATGGGCCATATCTTCGCTAACACCCAGGGCGCTTAGTACATAAGATGGTTCTAGAGATGCCGAAGTACAAGCAGAACCTGATGAAACAGCTAAATTTTTTATCCCCATCATCATGCCTTCGCCTTCAACGTAGGCAAAACTAATGTTTAAATTGCCAGGATAACGTTTTGTTTCATCACCGTTTAAATATAATTCTTTGAGTTCGGCCGTTAATCCCTTCCACATTTTTTTGCTTAATTGTGTAATGTGTGCTGTGTCTTTTTCCATATCTTGTAGGCCTATACGTGAAGCCTCTCCAAGTGCAACGCACAGGGCAGGGGATAGTGTACCTGATCGCATACCACGTTCTTGCCCACCACCATGAATAATTGCTTTTAAACGCACACGGGGTTTTCTGCGTACGTACAAGGCGCCAATTCCTTTTGGAGCGTAAGCCTTGTGCCCTGAGATGCTAAGTAGGTCAATGTTCATTTCGTTGACATCTAGGGGAATTTTAGTAAAGGCTTGTGCTGCATCCGTATGAAAAAAAACTTTTTTGTCACGACACATTTTGCCAATTTCCTTCAAAGGCTGGGCCACACCAATTTCATTGTTAATGGCCATAATTGACACTAATATTGTTTTTTCAGTAATAGCTGCTTTTAAATCATCCAGACTTATTAAACCTTTATCGTTAACAGGCAGGTAGGTGATTTTAAAACCTTCTTCTTCTTCTAAGTGACGACACGTATCCAAAACGCATTTATGTTCGGTTGCAACTGTAATAATATGATTTTTTGTATCACTTTTATAAAAGCGCGCAATCCCTTGAATGGCAATATTGTTCGATTCAGTTGCCCCACTTGTAAATATGATTTCTTTTGGGTCTGCCTTAATAACTTTTGCAACTTCTGCACGTGCAGACTCTACAGCATCTTCTGCTGTCCATCCATATGAATGATTGCGCGAATGTGGGTTGCCAAAATGTTTTGTTAAATATGGAATCATTTTTTCCACAACACGTGGGTCACAGGGTGTTGTTGCTTGGTAATCAAGGTAAATTTGTTTGTTCATTTTTATCCCTATTTAATAAAATTGTAATATTGCAGGCTTGTTTGAATGCACTTTATTTTTGGTTTTATGGTGATGTTTCTTTTTAAAAGACGACTGTTCTTTTATGCCTTGAACAAATTCATTCTTTTTGTTCGTTCCAGTTGTTAAACAATAAGATTTTAACTTATCGATAATTCGAAAAACCGATTTATTAGAATTGTTATAAACAGGTGTATTATGTGTCGTTGTGTCAACACTATTTGTACCACTTTGTACGTGCATGTTATCTGAGCAGCTAAGGTATATTTTTTTCCAGATGCTAATAAAATGGTCAACATCTTTTTTTGTCGCATCAGGTGCAAGGCTAACACGCAGACCCGAATTTGCAACGTCATCACTGTAGCCCATGCCCTTTAAGGTGTGTGATATTTTAACTTTTCCTGAAGAACAGGCTGAGCCAGCGCTCACACAAATATTGTTTAAGTCAAAGCTCATAACTTGTGTTGCGCTATTTACATTAGGCATGGTTATCAAACAAGTGTTTGGAATACGGGTTTCAGTTCTTCCAAAAATAATACTTAAGGGAGAAATATCTAAAATTTGCAATTCTAAATAATCACGCAGCTTTTTTGTACTTGACCAGTCTTCTTCTAAAGTTTCTTGTATAACGGCTTTAAGGGATAAAATGCCTAAAAAATTAGCTGTTCCTGGTCTATACGAACGTTCTTGACCACCACCGTGCATCAGAGGGCATAAAGGTTTATCAGGATTGATCACTAATATGCCAATACCTGTCATGGCGCCAATCTTGTGTCCAGAAAATGAAATAAAATCAAAAGAATTCCAATCAAAATTAACTCGCCCTAATGCTTGTGTAGCGTCTGTATGAAGACAAGCATTAAATTTTTGAGTAAGTTTTTGTATCTTTTCTAAAGGCTGAATAACCCCAGTTTCATTATGAGCTGCAATAATACTCACCAAGGTTGGTTCATCTGTTTCTAACAAAAGCTGTTCTAAATATTGTAAATCAATCATGCCTGAATTGGTGACACGGCAAATAATTGCATCATCGCGTACTTTATAGACAGAGCTGTGCTCAGTAGCGGATATAATAACCCGACCCTTAAAATTTTTTAAGACAATATTATTAGACTCTGTTGCGCCACTTGTAAAAATGAGACGTCTTGATTCTATTTTCAGTGCCTGTGCAATGGTATCACGGCTGTTTTCGATCATACGCCTGATTGTATTGCCACTGCTGTGAACAGCAGAAGGGTTTCCGCATAGTTCAAACCCTTGAACAAGTTCTTGACGCGCAGAATAGCGTAAGGGACGTGTTGCATTATAATCTAAATAAATTTTCTCTTGGTTGCTCATTCCTTGGCTCCAGTTTGTAGATTAGATATTGTAATGATGCTGCTTAAATCTTTCGCACGACCATTAATCAGATCTTTTAAAGATATGCTATTTAAAATTATTTTGTTCACGCGTTCTAGTTCGCGCCATAGTCTGTGTGTTGAACAGATATGCCCCCCAGGTAAACATCCGCCACTACCTTTTTTACAACGTGTTATTTTTGTGGATGATTCAACAGCCTCAATTATATTAAAAAGTGTGATTTCATGAGCTGATTTTTGTAAAAAGTACCCACCGTTAATGCCGCGTTTGCTGTTGACCAGGTTGTTCTGCTTTAATTTAGAAAAAAGCTGTTCTAAGAATGACACTGAAAGCGATTCGTTTTTTGATAATGTTGATAATGATGCCACGTTATTTTTGTCTAAAGTAGCAAGTTGCATCATGGCGGTCACAGCAACCTTAACATTTTCACCATAAATGGCCATATCAATCCTCTTAAAAGCTTATTGTATATATGCTTGTTATACAAATCATATTAAATTAGTATGGATTAAAATGCTAGCACTTTTTTAATAATAGATTTTTATCAAAGGGGATTATCATGATGCGTGTTTGTGTATTCATTCCTTGAATGCTGTTATTTAAACATTATCTTACTTTTTCTTAAATTCTGATAGCGTGTCAAGTCATGCGTGATTTTTATGGTATAGATTATACACACGTTTTTTTTGCAGTTTGTAAGAGGTGGATATCAGCTTAATAAGGTCTTTTGCGCTTAAATTTTGTGGGTTGTTTTGAATGAGTTTTAAAATATCATCATCATTTAATGATTTTTTCTCTGGCGGAGATAGAATAAGGACAAATTCACCTTTGATGGATGGTTTGTTTTTGAATTTTTCTATAACGTCTTCATAACGGCCAATAATATTTTCTTCATGTATTTTGCTAAGTTCTCTGCAGACTGAAATTGTTCTGTCTTTCATGTGTTCAGAAAACCATGAAAGAGATTTTAATAAACGCTTTGGGCTTTCATAAAAAATAAGAGACGTGTTTGCGTCGATGAATTCTGCCGCTTTTGAGGTATCAAAAAAACCAAGAAATGAAAAGCGATCGCTTGGCATAGAAGATAATGCCATGGCCGTTACAAGGGCGCAAGGTCCAGGTAAAACAGTTGTGAAAATTTTTTGCGTGTATATTTCTTGAATTAGTTTGTAGCCAGGATCAGAAATTAAAGGCATACCAGCATCTGTAATCAAGGCAATAGGGTGATTTTGGGCCGTTTGAATAATATGGGTACGATCTTTTTCGTTGCTGTGATCGTTATATGTGCGAAGCGGCGTTTCTATTTTGTAGTATGATAATAGTTTTCTAGAGTGCCTTGTGTTTTCGCAATAAATATACTCAACACTCTTTAGTGTTTCTAGTGCACGTAAAGTAATGTCTTTTAAATTGCCAATCGGCGTTGGTACAACATAAAGACCTGTTTTAAGGTTAATGTGTTCAATGGGTAAGGCATTTGTTTCATTTGTAATCATTATAAATCGATAATAAAAAAGGGGCTTAAAAGCCCCTGATAAAAATATGTATAGGTATTATAAAACAGAATTGATCGTAACGAATGAACGTCCTTTAAATCCCTTGCTAAACTCAACAACACCATCTTGTGTTGCAAACAAGGTATGATCTTTACCCATTCCTACATTAGAACCAGCATAAAATTTTGTACCACGTTGGCGTACTAGAATGTTGCCAGCCAAAACAAATTGACCCCCATAACGTTTTACACCAAGTCGTTTACTTTCAGAATCGCGACCGTTCTTCGAACTACCACCAGCTTTTTTTGTTGCCATGACGAATTGCTCCTAATAAACAGCTTTATGCTGCGTTGATTTTTGTAATGCGAAGGACTGTCAAATGTTGACGGTGACCTTTCATACGACGATAGTTTTGACGGCGTTTCTTTTTGAAAACCAAAACTTTACGGTCACGCATTTGACGTACAACAGTTGCTTCAACCGTTGCTGACTTTAATAAAGGCGCGCCAACTTTTATCTTAGCGCCATCATCTGTCATCAGAACATCAGATAAAGTAATCGTAGAACCTTCTTCTGCTTCGATTTTTTCAACACGAATAAGGTTATTTTCTTCTACGCGGTATTGTTTCCCGCCAGTCTTTAGAACTGCAAACATTGATTCAGCACTCCAGAAATGTTTAAATAATATAGAGAGTTTAAAAAAACATAAACTCATTCATCTTTTATACACTGTTTGCTTAAAGGATGTCAAGAATTTTATGGGGTTATATTGCAAAATGATACATTTTTTTTATCATCGGTTTTCATGGGTGATGTATGGGCTCAGCTGAAATTATTAATATATTGCAAGAAATGTCTTTTTTAATTCTTAAATTATCGGCACCAATGGTGTTGACGGCATTGGTTTTGGGTATGGTTGTATCACTTATTCAGGCTATTACCCAGATCCAAGAAATGACGTTAACATTTGTGCCAAAATTTGTTGCCGTTATTGCAATGGGCTTAATTGTTTTACCGCATATCGTGCCGTCGTTTGAAAGTTTTACCAAAACACTTTTCTTTAAAATCAGCCACTCCGGTGCGGGGGGTAGGTAATATGATATGAGTAATGTTCATAATTTAGCTTTGGACGGTTTGTATCCTTTCTTTTTATGCTTTGCACGCGTTCTTGGTTTGATTATGATGGCACCTATTTTTTCACAGAAAGAAATTATATCTCAAAGTAAAATTATGTTGGCGGCAACACTATCTATTTTTTTTACCCCTCTTGTTAGTAAGTTTTTGCCTGTTACCACTGAATTGAACCAAATAAATATTTTATATCTTATGCTTTTAGAATTTGGCATGGGTGCTTTTATCGGATTATCTGCAAAAGTATTGTTTTTCTTGATCGATATTTTGGGCCATATTATTGGTATGGAATCTGGATTGTCCAGTGCTATGCTTTTTAACCCGTCCAGTGGGTCGCAAACGATGCTTCCAACGCTGGCTTTAACGGTTGGCGCTGTTGTTTTATTATTTGCTGCTAATTTTCATCATACGCTTATTCAAGTTTTGTATCATTCTTATGAATTTATTGATATTCATCAGGTGGGGATACTCTCTGATTTAAAAATTAGTTTACTGGATAGTTTTCAAAAAATGTTTTTGCTTGGTCTGCAGTTTGCCTACCCCTTTATTATTGTAGCCCTGATTTTAAATTTTAGTATTGGCCTTTTAAATAAGATTATTCCGCAAATTCAAGTGTTTAGTATTATTATGCCAGCCCAAGTTTTAGTTGGCTTTTTCATGATGGCTTTGCTTATAGGTCATCTGTTAAGCGGATTTAATGTTGTGTTTTTAGAAAATTTTGTCAAAATCTTTCAAAGAAGGTGACGTATGTCTGAAGATAAGGGCGATGATGATAGTGATGATAAGACCGAAGAGGCATCTAGTCGCAAGCTAGAGAAGGCTAAAGAAGAAGGGGATGTAGTCTTTTCAAAAGAGATTATTACCCTTTGTATGATTATTAGTAGTGCAATTTCTATTTTATATGTGCTGCCTTGGTCTGTAAAAACAATGCTGACTGATAGCCTGATATTTATAGATCGCCCCCATACGTTTGACTTGGAAATAAGTACCAAAAAAGTAGGATGGCATATTTATATTTCACTTTTAAAAATACTTGCGCCCACTATGATTGTCCTTTTGGCTGGTGCTTTTCTTGGTGGGTTGCCTCAAAAATGGGGGGCAATTACACCTAAATCTATTAAGCCAAAATTTTCAAACCTATCTTTAAAAAAAGGGTTTCAGAAGATTTTTTCAAAAGATAACTTGGTTGATTCTGTAAAAAATGTGGTGAAACTCGTTGTTCTTGGTAGCGCTTTGTATATAAGCCTTCATGATGAGAAAAGATTTTTAAGTACATGGATGTGGCTAAGCGCTTCTGAATTTGGAAAGGTTTTATATGATTTAAACTTTGTTGTTTATTTAAGTTTGATCATAGCGTTTGGCTTTATTGCTGTTGGAGATTATTTTTATCAGCGTTTTAAGTATCTTAAAAAAATGCGCATGAGCAAATATGACTTAAAAAAAGAACACAAAGAGGCTGATGGTGACCCAGAAATTAAACAGAAATTAAAACAGCTAAGGATGGAGAAAATGCGTAATCGCATGATGTCAGAGGTGCCAAAGGCAACGGTCATACTTGCAAACCCAACGCATTATTCAATTGCTTTAAAATGGGATGAAGACACGATGGGTGCACCCGTTGTGGTTGCAAAGGGGAAAGATGTTGTTGCCTTACGTATTCGAGAAGTTGCTAAAATTAATAATATACCTGTTATTGAAAATCCACCGTTAACACGTTCTCTTTACGGTGTTGTTGAAATAGAAGATGAAATTCCGCAAAAATTTTATAAATCGGTTGCCGCTGTTTTGCGCATTGTTATGGAAATGAAGAAAAAAACAATTAGATGAACCCGTTAAAAAAATGTTTTTATTCATCAGTATGTGTATGCTATTATATTTATATTGATTAATAAAATTATTATTTAGGATGATATATGAAGAAAAATATTTTTAAACTATTGTTAGTAACACCTCTTATAATACCTACTATATTTGCATCTGATGATGGGTTCTCTCAGGCTGATATTGATGCGGCAATTCTTGCTTCTATGGGGGAAGCCCCTGCGCAGGCACCCGCAAGACTGGATGCACGAACGACAGTTCTGGCTGCAGGGCCGCATTTACCCAAGTCTTTGCTAGCAAAGTTAGATAGGTCAAGAATTCAATTAGTCGCATTAAAAGAACTTGGCCCTGAATATGTGAATGCTGCCCTTGTGAATGCTTTTACACCAAGCGATATATCGCATATTAATCATGTATTATTTGGAGTACCAGTACCCCAGCAATATGCCGCATTACAAGAAGCGAGTGAAGCTGTAGTGGCTAAAATGATGGCTTTGCAACGGCATCCAGGTGTTGGGCCTATGAAAGATGTTGTCGCGTCAGTGCTAAAACAGATTAATACTTTTGGTGATGTGCATCAACACGATGCCTTTTGTAATGCGAATATTGATAGCTTGTTGAAAGCTTCAGAAGATATGGGCTTTGGAAAGGCATCTTTTCAACATGAAGTGGCTATGCAAAAAGCGTTAGGGAAAGAAACAGATGAAAAAAATGAAGTGTTGATTAAATTTTACATGCTTTTTCCAAAAGAAAAAGTTCAGGCTGAGCATGGTGTGTGTGCTGTTGAAGGGGATAAATGGATTCGTGCTGCCATCAGTCAAGCAGCAAATAACGATCAAATTCTATCTCTTGTGGCTTATACTGTTTCTATTTTAGATGAACTTAAAGGGTTAGAGGGTGATCCCACCTTTGATACATTGAAATATACTGTGTTGCAACAGATAATGGAAAACCATAAAGAAAACGGTGGTTGTTTAGAAGGTGTTCGTAACCGTGCAATGAAGTCTTTAGCCATATTGTTAAATTATATTTTAAATTATATTTTAAATTATATTTTAAATTAATAGGTTACATGTTGAGTTGTAGATAGAGAAATAGCCCCCGTTAACTGAGGCTTTTTTCTGTGTTCGGTTGTTGAAAATACTTTAATACGTATACACGTATAGCAGATGATAGGTTGTGGCCTTGTCGTTGTTCGTCAATATGTTCGATAAGCTTTTGTAGGGATAACTGTTTGTTTTTGGCTATATCATTTAAGGCATGCCAAAAATCAGGTTCTAAGCTGATGCTTGTTCTGTGAGAAAACAGGGTAAGGGAGCGTTTTTGAATGCTCATGCGACAGGGTCTGTTTCCAAAGAATCAGCTGTGTCAAATAATTTACGAAGCAGCTTGTTATTTAAATAGTGGGATCCATTATAGGCAGAATAAGCGCCAATTATAAAGTTGCTGCATAACGCTAAATCACCCACAGCATCCAGTATTTTATGCTGTGACAATTCATCTGGGTGGCGTAGGCCTTCAGGGTTTAATATGCCCTCATCTTTAATAATAATGGTGTTGTCTAAATTGGCACCCTTTGCAAGCCCCATGGCTTGTACTTTGCGCGCATCTTCATACAGACCAAAAGTACGTGCTTTTGCAAAGAATAGGTGAAAATTATCGTCATCTAGATTGAACGTTACATCGTGTGATTGTTTAAGTGCGCTTGGTAAACGCTTTAAAAAATCAAAATTTACGGTAAAAGTACGCTCGGTTGACGGGGTAAACGATGCCCATGCGTCACCAGACTCTACACGAATGTCTTTTAATACTTTGACGTATTCTTTTTCATGTTGCTGATTGTCTGTGCCTACTGCCTGTATTGCATTGCAAAAATCTTCAGCACTTCCATCCATGATCGGCACTTCAGGGCCAGATACTTTGATGAGACAATTTGTAATGCCATAACCAGCAAGAGCTGACATTAAATGCTCTACAGTTGAAATGTTTGCACCATGTTTGTTCGAAAGTGTTGTAGACATTTTTGTATCTGAGACACAATCATAGGTTGCATTAATAATATTATTGGTTGCAATATCTGTTCTTTGAAATTTAATGCCATGATTAATGGCAGCAGGAAGGAGTTCTAAATTAACGGGTGTCCCAGAATGTACACCAATGCCGTTTAGGTGTGCTGGGGACTTAAGTGTTTTTTGTGTGTATTTTTTTTTCATACCTTTATGATCCCACTTATATGTATTACAATGCAAAATATATACTATTACAAAATATTATTCATATTATGATAACACTGTTAGCAATTGAAACAGCTTTAAGGGCACTAAATCCAACTGTTTTAAAAGTAGAAGACCACTCGTATAAACATGCAAATCATTACAAAGGTGGTGATATTGGTGTAACGCATATTAAAATTTCAATTCGATCTGACAATTTTAGCACGCTTACAAAAATTCAAATTCATCAAAAAATATATCAAACACTAGGTGATATTTTGAAAAAGGGATTGCATGCTATACAAATTGACGTTTTGTAAAAGCTTAGAGTTATTACACGTTGGAAGGTGCAATTTTATTCAAATTGCTTGATTTATCTGAATAAACATGTTAGTTTAATCTATATTCTGAAATTTTTTTAAGGTATTATTATGGCGCGCGTTACGGTTGAAGATTGTATTAAATTAGTTCCATCAAGATTTGAACTTGTGTTGATGGCAACGAAAAGAGCACGTGAAATAGCTGCTGGTTCTCCTTTAACAGTGCCACGCGATAATGATAAAAATCCAGTTGTTGCTTTGCGGGAAATTGCATCAGAAAGTATTAATGCTGAGGAGTTGAAAGCAAGTTTTGTAAAATCCCTACAATATAACTTATTTTCACAAACTGAAGAAGAAGATATTGATAACGACACACAAGAACTGATGTTAGAAGAGCAAGAAGAATGGGCTTCTCATGAAGATCTTTCAGATATGTCTCTTGATGCTGGATCTGAAGAAGAAGAAACCCCTATACTGGAAGAGTAGACTCTTTTCATTATTTTACATGTCGGCCGCTGCAGAACTTTTTAATAAAATTAGAAAAAACTATCCTTCTGTTGAATTGGATTTTATTCAGCGTGCCTACGATTTCTCTGAAAAAGCCCATATAAATCAAAAACGTGCTTCAGGTGAGCCTTATTTTTTGCACCCTTTAGCGGTTGCTCATATTTTGGCAGACTTAAAGTTAGATCCACATTCAGTTGTCACTGGCTTGCTGCATGATACAATAGAAGATACTGATGTTACAGAACGTGATGTTCAAGACGTATTTGGTCCTGAGATTTTGCAGCTGGTAAAAGGTGTTACGAAGTTAACACGCATTGAAGAACAATCAGAACATACACAACAAGCAGAAAACTTTAAAAAATTACTTCTGGCCCTGTCAACAGATATACGTGTTTTACTTGTAAAACTAGCTGATCGCCTTCATAACATGCGCACCCTTCATTGCATTACCAACCCTGAAAAGCGCGCCCGAATTGCCCGTGAGTCGTTAGAGATTTATTGTTCATTGGCAGAACGTATCGGCCTTCATAAAATGAAGGAAGAAATAGAAGATATTGCCTTTAAAGAACTTCATTCGTATGTATATGAATCTATTACCCATCGCTTAACATACCTTAAAAGTCAGTCAGATAACTTGGTTGAAAATGTTATTTGTCAGTTGCATCATAAAATGCGTGCCCATAATCTTTATACAGAAATATCAGGTCGTGAGAAATCACCTTATTCTATATGGAATAAGATGCAGCGAAAAAATGTTAAATTTGAACAAATGGCCGATGTTATGGCTTTTCGTATTATAGTTGATTCTGTTTCTGATTGTTATCAAGCGCTTGGTGTTATTCATCAAGAATTTCCTGTTATGCCAGGACGATTTAAGGACTACATTAGTACGCCAAAGCCAAATGGTTACCAGTCTTTACATACCGTTGTTTTAGGTCCGCTGAATCAGTGTATTGAAATTCAACTTCGAACAAAAAAAATGCAAGAATTTGCTGAATTTGGGGTTGCAGCGCATTGGAACTATAAAGAATGCAGTGAGGAAAATAAAACCCAGCATGATGGTCGGCAATATGCTTGGGTCCGTTCATTGCTAGATATTTTAGAAACCACAGATGAACCTGATGAATTTTTAGAAAATACAAAGCTTGAAATGTTTAAGGATCAAGTTTTTTGCTTTACGCCAAAGGGAAAACTTGTCTCGTTGCCCCATGGTGCAACAACTGTTGATTTTGCATATGCCATACACTCTGATATTGGCAACAAAACAATAGGGGCTCGTGTTAATAGCAGATCTGTTCCCTTGCGTACAGTCTTGCATAATGGGGATCAAGTAGAAATTTTAACAGATAAAAATCACCAGCCATCACCCACGTGGGAACGTTTTGTAATTACGGGGAAGGCACGAGCAGCCATTCGTCGCTACGTGCGCTCTACGCACCGACAAGAATTTTTAGAACTTGGACAAGCACTCATTCAAAAAGCATTTACCAAGGATGGGCAAGTGTTTTGTGAGAAAATCCTAAAGCATGTTTGTGGCACCTTAAAAATAGATTCTGTTGATGATTTGTTTGTTTTTGTTGGAGAGGGGAAAATTAATACACGCAGCATTCAAAATATTGCATACCCACCAGAACATCAGGTAAAAGATGTTGAAGAAGAACTAGATAATATTAAAAAACGCCAACCCACAAAACATTCAATGTCAATTAAAGGTATGATTCCAGGAATGGCTTTGAATTTTGCTGCATGTTGTCATCCGATACCCGGTGATAAAATTATAGGGATTATCACAACAGGGAAAGGTATTACTGTTCATACAAAAGATTGTGAGTCTGGTGTTTATAAAGTTGATCAAGATCGCATTATAGATTTGATGTGGGAAAGGCAACTTGATTTTTTAGACCGTTATACAGCACGTATAAAACTTATATTATCTAATACTGAAGGGGCACTTTCATTGGCTACTTCTGTACTAAGCAGGGAATCTGCTAATATTATTAATTTTAAAATCAATCATCGTAATAATGATTTTTGGGAGCTGCTGATTGATATTGAAGTGAAGGACACAACGCATTTTAATCATATTATGGCGGCCCTTAGGGCATTGAAAGTTGTTTTAAATGTTGAAAGACGTTAAAAAAATTATGATACTATTTAAATTATCAATAAAAAGTTAACGATTTTTTAAGAATGTTTCTGTAGGGTTAAATTAAGAAGACCTATTTAAAGGCAGTTACGCTATGTCTACAACTGAAAACGAAATGTATGGAAATACAGCCGAATCAGATTCAACTGATGGTAATAACGGCAATAATATGAACTTGAATTCAGATAATCCCTACGGTGAATCTGCAGCTAATGGTTTTGAACAAAATTATCCTTCTGAAGATGGTTCTTTAAATAATCCATATGGTGAATCTGCAACTAACGGCTTTGATCAAAATTATCCTTCTGAAGAGGGTGCCCTAGATAACCCATATGGTTCATCAGAACCTGATGTTAATGCCAATACATCTGAAATTTATGAACAAAAATCAGATAATTCTGCTAAAGACGTTAAGATTCGCAAGCCAGCTGTTGAAAAAAATGCAGACTTGAAAACAGAAATCTTACAGCCAGTGCAACGCCCTATGGCAAAAAAGACAAGTGATACAGATTCTTATGGTATGATATTGATTGCTACTTGTGCACTTTTTATTGTGGCAATGCAATGGATTGCAGCACTTGCAAAAGGCTTTTTCTCTACTGATTCACGTAAGCGGTACTCAATGATTAGTGGTGGTGCTTTCGGCTATTTATTGATTAAAGGCGTTCCGTTTGTTTTGGAATATTTACCTGTTGCATCTAAAAAAATAAAAAATCTGTATCTTGGTAATTTAGATCATTTGTTACTTGTTGTTTTTAGTGTATTAAGCCTTGGCTTCGTCTTTAACTATATTTTTGAAAAACGTGCAGCTCGCAATATAATTGAGGAAGTGCCACATGGGCCTTTGTTATACGGTGCCAATTTAGGTGTACTCGGTATAGCGCATTTCTTTTTTGGTATGCATTTAGAAACCCTTTTAAAGGCGGGTGGTGCTTTTGAACTTACCATGATAACGCTCGTAATTGGTGCGTTAGTATTTTGTGAATCGGTTACACTTGCCAATACGTTTTCTGGTCGTTCAAGTTTGTTTCGTCAAATATTTTTATCTTTTTCTGTTGTGGGTGGTTTAGTGCTTAGAAAATTACCAATTTTTGACTTAACGCCGTTGATGAGTATTCTATCATATAGTTTTATAATGGGATATTTCATCATGAGTGCTTTGCGCATTGAATTTGCAATTGTTAAAAGAAACTGTCATTATCCAACTTTCATTATCAGCTTCTCTGCTGCTGTGGCATTTGTAGTGATAGAAAGCTTGTACTCCAGTATTGGTAATAATTGCCCAGCAATATGCGTTTTGCCGTAAATAATATAACACAAACCCCCTTGTTTTTAGGCTAGTTGGTTACAAAACTAACGAGCCTTTTGGGGACAACAATTTCTTTTTTAATAGATTTACCCTCAAGGTACTTAGAGACCCTATGACGTGCAAGATTTAGTAAGTCTTCTTTTGAAGCATCTAAAGGTGCTTCAAAAGTGCCACGTAATTTACCCATAACTTGAACGGCTATTGTGAGTGTATCATCTTGTATTAATTTAGGGTCAAAGGCAGGCCAGCTTACTTCATGAATTTTGCTATTAAATAAAGTTGTAAATGCTTCTGCAGCTAAATGGGGCATGATTGTTTCTATTGTTTTAAACAAAACATGTAAAGCTTGATCCATAATATCTTTAGATACCTTTGATGCAGCATCCTCAATCGCGCGTTCTAGTTGGCGGTGCAGTGCGATAACTTTGTTGAACCCATTATTTTGAAATGCATCATGCATTTGTTTTAATGTCTTGTGTGTATCTTTTTGAAGCTTTAAGTCGGCGTCTTGTGACGTACGCGCATCACTAAAGGTCATGGAGCCATCTTGATAATTTTCAACAAGTCGCCACAACCGGTTTGCATAACGCCAACAACCATCTAAACCTTCAATATTCCAATCAAAATCTTTGTCTGGTGGGGTATCAGACAATACAAATAATCGGGCCACATCCGCCCCATATGTATCTAGAATTTCTAGTGGGTCAACTGTGTTACGTTTTGATTTGCTCATCTTTATAGAAGGCCCAATTTCTACTGGAGTGCCTGAACTTGCTTCAAATGCCCTGCCACGATCTTTTGTTACTTCTTCTGGATAAAGCCATTTATTATCTTGTGACTTATATGTTTCATGACATACCATGCCTTGTGTTAAAAGGTTTGTAAAAGGTTCATCAAAGTTAAGATAGTCTAGGTCGCGTAACGCTTTTACAAAAAAACGTGCATAGAGTAAATGTAATACCGCATGTTCAACGCCGCCTACATACCAATCGACAGGTGCCCATGAATTAACAATATCTTTATCAAAAGGATTTGTTGCATTTGGCGAGCAATAGCGCAAGAAGTACCAGGAAGATTCAAAAAATGTGTCGAAAGTATCTGTTTCACGTTCTGCAGCTTTTTGGCAACTTGGGCATGTCGTATGCTTCCAGGTTGGATGGTGATCCAAAGGGTTTCCTGGTTTGTCAAAAGTTACATCTTTTGGAAGTGTGACAGGTAAGTCAGATTCAGGAACAGGCACAACGCCGCAATCATGGCATTTAATGAAAGGAATCGGACAGCCCCAATAACGCTGGCGTGAAATCAACCAATCACGTAAGCGGAACGTAACTTGACGGTTGCCTTTTTTATATGCGATTAAGTGATTTATGCATTCAGCTTTGGCTTCTTCTATTGTTTTGCCGTTTAAAAAATCAGAATTTATGATTAAACCACTCCCTGTATAGGGAAGTTGTTCGTCAGTTTCTATGACAGGTAAAATAGGTAGATTATATTTTCTTGCAAAGTCAAAATCACGTTCGTCGTGTGCAGGACAACCAAATACCGCACCTGTTCCATATTCTGCAAGCACAAAATTTGCCGCATAAATAGGAATTTTAATGTTCGGATCTAAAGGATGAATCGCCTTAAAACCAGTATCCAAACCGATTTTTTCCATTGTTGAAAGTTCTTCTTCTGTTGTGCCGGATGCATTGCATTGTGCAATGAAATCATCTAAATTTTTCGTATGTTTGATACGCGTTAAAAATGGATGGTGCGCTGATACAGCAATAAAGGATGCACCAAATAGTGTATCATGGCGTGTTGTAAAAATTTCAATTTGCTCACCTTGCATACCTTCAATATCAAAATGAACAAGGGCGCCTTCAGATTTTCCAATCCAATTTTCCTGCATCTTAAGAACTTTTTCAGGCCATCCTTTTAATGTATCTAAAGACGTTAAAAGTTCCTCAGCATAATCAGTAATTTTTAAGGACCATTGGTTTAATTGACGGCGTTCAACCTGCGCACCAGATCGCCAGCCTTTGCCATCTACCACTTGCTCGTTAGCAAGAACAGTATTTTCTACAGGGTCCCAGTTAACCCAAGATTCTTTTTTAAAAGCCAGACCTTTTTTATAAAAATCAATAAATATTTTTTGTTCTAACCCATAATAATCTGGCATACAGGATGTTATTTCACGGTCCCAATCATAAGATAAGCCAAGGCCTTTCAGCTGCTTCTTCATGGTTTTAATATTTTCTAGTGTCCACTTTTCAGGATGGGCACCACGTTCTAGTGCTGCATTTTCTGCAGGTAGGCCAAATGCATCCCAACCCATTGGGTGTAACACATTGAAGCCATTCGCTGTTTGAAAGCGTGCAATGGCATCCCCAATAGCGTAGTTTCGAACATGCCCCATATGTAAGTTTCCAGAAGGGTAGGGTAACATTTCTAGAATGTAGGAAGACTTATCTCCAGGTTTTGGATCCTTAACTTTAAAAGTGTTGTTGTCACGCCAAAAAGTTTGCCACTTGCTTTCAATAAGCCTAAAGTTATACGCCATACTTACATGCTCTGTATATTAAATTGTTAATTAAACGTAACATATAGCGCCTTACTAAATGTTACAAGAGAATCAATGATTAAAGTAATTTTTTTCTAAGATCTTCTGTCAGTTTTTCAATTTCTTGTGTCACAAGTTTATCCACAAGTTTTGGAAGATGTTGGTCTACCCATTCTCTAATCATTGGGCGTGCCATTTCTATAACAAAAGATTCTATGGCAGATGTACCATATACAGCAGATTGTTCTTCAGCTTGTTTCTTTTCATTATGCGCAAATTGAAATGCTTGCGTTAGTTTAGAAAAAGCACTTTCTGTAGAATGTATTGTGGGTTCTGATAGAATACTTGGTTTCAAGTGTCTTGTTGGTGCATTGGGCTGGTGTTGTTGTGATTGCCTAGAATAATCCATAGAGTTCTGCCCGTAATGATGATTGGGGTGTTGTGACTGTGGGTAGTGTTCGTGCATATGGTGCTGTTGATAGGTGCGCGGTTGTGCTATTTGTTCCCCATATGTTTGCAGTGGGTCATGATACTGCTGTGAAGTGTACTGTTGTTGAACTGGCTGTTGCGGTGAAGGTCTTTGCTGTTGTATAGGCTGATTTTGTGACTCGAAGTGTTGCCTTCTTTCTGCTGGTTCTTGTTTTGCTGGTGCAACAAAGGGTTTTACCTTTGGATTATACGCATAATTTTGTTCGTTTTTTTGTGGTGGTGGTGAACTGATTTTTTTTTCAGTTTCAATCTCTTTGGGCTGTAAAGACGCTGCATTTAAATCTTTTTTAACAGTTTGTTGTTCTGTTGTAATTGTTGAATCATTTGAATCAAGCGCTTCAGTTAAACGAATGACGTCAGCCGTTTTTCCAGTGGTGTAATCAACACCACCTTCTTGGTTATTCGTCTCTGGCGTATCATCAGCAACATACCGCCGAATAGAGGCTAATATTTCTTCCATGCTCATTTCTTGGTCGTCATTGCGCTTTTCTTCACTCATAACTTAAAACTGAACCTTCGTATTACTGTAATCTTCTTTTAAGTCTACCACTTTCACGTCAAGCTTTAAACGCTGTGGCGTTAAAATTCCTATGACAGATGTAAAATGGTACGCATTTTTTAGATACTCTTTTTCAGTATCAACTAATTTTTTTTGCCTTTGGAAGTGTTCTTTTTGTTGCTTTAAAACGTCTAGTAATGTTTTTGAGCCGGCTTTTTGTTCTTCAAGTAAGCTATTTAAAGCTTGTTTGGATGCTTTAACAACTTGTTGGTATGCAGAAAACGTATTTTTTAGTGCTTCATGTTTATTCCACAGTGTTTCAACACCTTGTCGAACTTCATTACGTATTTTTTGTAAATTAACTTTTTGTGCCGTGATGGTTTTTAATCCCTGTCTCCGTTTAGACCTGATATCACCACCTTCGTATAAAGGTATGGTCATTTCTGTTTTGACGGTTACAGGTGTTGAAAAAGTATCGCCTGGAGACATCTCATTTTGCATTAGTCCTTGGAGTCTGCGATTTTTGTCCCGAGTGCGCTGTCTTGCCGCTTCAACACTGAAATCTATACTTGGTAATAGTGCACCTGTGATACTGTCTGTTTCGGCATCTGCAGAATCAACGGCAAAACGTGTGCTTTTAATGCTTAGATTATGGTCATCACTAAGGCCCAGGGCAATATCTAATGTTTTTGGAATGAATTCTGGAATTTTAGGTTCCTCAATATCGCTTTCAGCTTTTAAGCCGGTTTTAAATAAGAAGGCTGCTTTTGCATTGTCATATTCTGCCTTTGCTGAAATAAGTTCTGCGTCTCCTGCAATAAGCTCTGCTTTTGCAGCACTTACGTTCGTGATCGTTTCTTCACCAACTTGGTATTTTTTATCAGCTGCAAAAAAAGCTTGCTTTAAAAATTTAACGTTTTGTTCGCTGACTTCAATATTCTTTTTGCTGGCTAGAAGTTCTAGGTAAGCAGTTGCACCCTCTGATAGTACTTTTTGTTCTTCTGCTTCAAGTTCAGACCATGCCTTATAAACATCAGCATTTGCTTTGTCCATAGTTGCCAGTGTGCTTCCACCTTTGAAAATATTTTGTTTCAGTGCAACATATCCTTGGTCTGTAAATCTGGTTGAGGTAGACCGATTACTTCTACCGCCTGTATCATCTGATTGTACGTTTTGTTGCTTTTGGTGGCTTATACCTGCTGTTATTTTTGGCAAAAAGCCAGATTTTGCTTGCACATGCAATTCGTGTTTTGCTTTTGTTTCTTCCCGTTTTGCTTCAATTTGTGGAATGAAGTAAGTAGATTCAAGTGCCTTTTTTAGTGTTAGTTTTGCATGTGCAGGGTGCACTGTTGCAGATAAAGATAGGGCTAAAAGAAGGGTGCATTTTTTCATAATATAAACAATTATCCTTTTATTTTAATCACTGAAAAATTGATGTTTTTTTAAGTAAATTAAAGAGTATTTCCATTTAAACAGTATACATAAAAAAATGATTTTTACAAAATAGGATTGTCTAATGCGCCTTTTTAAACATTTCTTTTGTTGAGAATTGTGCACCTGATAGTATATGTACATGGTAGTGCGGTACTTCTTGGCCGCCAGACTCCCCCTTATTTGATACTAATCTATATCCATTAGGAAGATTTAGGGCTAGTATTGTTTGTTCAACGCCTTTATAAAATTGAATAATTATATTTTGATCTGCATTTTGGTGAAAGTCGCTAAAGTCTGTGTAGGGTGTTTTGGGAATTGCAAGAATATGTAGGGGTGCAATTGGCGCAATGTCGTGAAAACTTAAAATATATTCATTTTCATAAACAATTTTACTTGGAATCTCTCTCCTTAATATTTTTGCAAAAATATTATCATGATCGTATGTCAAAATTTTTCTACCTTTCAATGTCTATTTCAAAATTTACAAGTGGTTCATGTTTGTGCATGCGCAACATATCTAAAGTTTTTTGAGTTGCTAATTTTAATGCATCTGTATCTCGCGACTTTAGAACTAATGTTGTTCCCTTACTGTGCTGATCATAAAAAGGATAGCTACCAATACTTACCTTTGGAAACTCCGCTTGTATATTAGACAAACTTTCAGCAATCACATATTCTTGTGCTTTTGATGTTAGGTCGTTTGTGTAGACTTTTTCGCCTGATTTTAGTGTTGGCAATATATCGTCTAGCATAACCCGCATGACAGATGGCATGCCTGCAAGAACGTAGACATTATTTATGTAAAAACTAGGAACATCACTTAATGAATTTGCAATCAGACTGGCGCCTTCTGGCATAAATGCCATTGAACGATAGTGAGCATTTAGTCTTTCCTTGTAGCGATTTTTAATAATGGCGTATGCTTTGGGGTTTTTTACAAGGGGAACTTTAAATGCTTTTGCAATAGAGGCTGCAGTAATATCATCATGTGTTGCGCCGATGCCACCTGTTGTCAGTACATATGTGTACTTTGCCCTCAGTTCGTTGACGGCAAAAATAATGGCTGACTCTTCATCTTGAATAAAGCGAACCTCTAGTACATCAATGCCTTTTTGCGCTAGGGTTTTTGCAATGTGTGATGTATTTGTATCAGGTGTGTTTCCAGATAAGATTTCATCACCAATAATAACGATTGCTGCTGTGATGATTTTTTCAGACATAGTGACCGACTTCTATATATAAAAAAAGCCATCTAAAAGATGGCTTTTTAAGTACTTTATATTTTATTATCCGCTAATTTCTGTAATTGCTACGCGGTTTTGAGCATGTTCTGCATCTGTTTTTGCATTTGGCATTTCTGGACGATCTTTACCAAAAGACATTGTTGAAATGCGACTTGCATCAACACCATGTGCTTTAAGTGCAGTTGATGCATTCTTCGCACGACGTTGTCCTAGTGCGATGTTATATTCTCTTGTTCCGCGTTCATCACATTTTCCAGTAACGGTTGCTTTTGCATTTGAATATGTTTTTAGCCATTCAGCCTGTGCTTCTACAGTTTTTTTCGCTTCAGGGTCAATGCATGACTTATCAAAACCGAAGTGAACGCGATCACCTACTTTTTTGAAATCACAAGGTGTACCTGGTGCGTAAGATGAACTTACATCTACGTCATGACCGTTTTCACAAGATGCTAGTACAAGTGCAGCAGCTGCAGTTGTTAAAATTTTTGCCTTCATATTAAATATTCCACTTTGTAAGAAAACTTCTTTTTTCATATTACTATATTTTTAAAAGTTTTGCATTGATATAGTTTTCTTTTTTTTAAATTTAATTTTGCAAATGGCCTAAGTGTTGAAAATATGCAACAGTTTTAAAGCTTTAAAATAGAGTGTTAATAAAGGGTTACTAGATTGCTTAAAAAAACATAAAAAAATACTTATTATGTCAAATAATGTCTTGTGTACTCTTGTTGTTCCGACTATCCTTATAGATATAAGTATGTTGTTTTTTTTGTTCCTTATGTTTAAAAAGTTAATAAATAAATTCTGTCGTTCTGCACTGTTGATGCTATTAATGCAGATTTTTCTAACCGACCCTTTCTTTGCTGAAGTTGTGTCTGTTAAAACAGAATTAGATGTCAAAAAGATTCTTGATAAAACCACAAAAAAAACACTTATCCTTTTTGATATTGATTATTTATTGTTGCACCCTGAAAAAGAATTTTTGCAAATGGGCGCCTTAAAACATCACAATGAAGTTGTTTCTTGGAATTTAAACCGCCTTAGTCCATCTGAACAAGATGTTGTCGTTAGCGCCATGTTATCGTTAGAACCCTCTCTTGTATTGTCGCCAGCACTTATAAAAAAAATACAGTTAATGAAAAAAAACAAACGAACTGTGATTGGTATTTCTAGTGAATTAACGGGTCCTGTAGATTTAGCAGAAAAAAAATCAGTATCCATGATGGCAGAAAAATTACAAAAATTAAAAAGACATGGCATTTATTTTTCATCCTCTCATGAGCCCATCATATTAGATACCGTAACCGCCAGTAAGGGAGCACACCCTGTATTTAAAAATGGCGTTATATTTACAAACGGAGAACGAACACCGCGTGGCGATATTATTAAGAATTTTTTAGAAAAATTTAAGGGTGTTGAAAAATTTGACTCTATTTTGTATATCGGTGATAAACAAGCAAATTGTCAGGAAATATATGAAGAATTCTCTGAACTAACAAAGCCAAAGTTCAAAAAAATAACAGTTCTATATTTTAATAAAGCCTTATCTTTTCCTGAAAAACAAACTGAAACGGTTCCTTTTGAACGTAAATTTATTGAATTTATACGCTCTACGAAAATTGCAGCATCATAAGAGACTTCCCATTTTCTTTAAGCCATTTTTGTGCGTGTTTATAATTGGGTTCTAAAACTTCAACAAGTGCCCAAAAACGGACGCTGTGATTCATTTCAACTAAGTGGCACACCTCATGTGCGCATAGATAGTCAACAACGTGATTGGGGGCAAAAACTAGGCGCCAGGAGAAATTTAAATTCCCTTTTGAGGAACAGCTTCCCCAGCGTGATTTAATTTCCTTAACTGTGATTTTTTTAAATGTTTTTCCAATTGTCTGTGACATGACAAAGCAACGCTGGTAAAGAATTTTTTGAATAAGATCCCTGAGTCCAACTTCTAAAATGCCACTAAAGGAGGAAGGTTTTCCTGTAATTTCAATCCGATTGTCAATAAACAGCATGCTTTTTTTAAGGTCGGTCTTATAATTAATAACGTAATCTTTGCCAAGTATTGGAATTATATCGCCATGGCCCAGGATAGGAATAAGTTTTTTTGGCTTATCAAGCTGCTTTTGTATCCAGGGTTGGCATCTTTTTAAAAATGACTGAATATCAAAGTTTGCTATATGATAAGGCGCTGACAGGCGAAAAGTGTCCTCATGTTCATTATAGGCTAGCTTTAAACGTTTTGATCGCTGGTTTTGACAGAGCGATATTTTAACATTCAAGGGCCCTTCAATTGTTTTACGTAAAGGCTTTAACATGAATTAAATATCTTAAATTATAGGTACTTTTATTGTAATGTAAGTAAGCGCGTATTTGCAAATATCATTGAATAAACACCTGCTTTACGCTAGAATGCAAGGGTATATACAAACGTAAATCAGACAATGACTTATAAATCATCCTTTTTAACAGAGGCAAAAGAGCGCGGTTTTATTTATCAAGGTACAGATCTTAGTGCCCTTGATGATTTAATGTCTGAAAGATCTATTACTGCTTATTTGGGGTTTGATCCAACCGCAAATAGTTTACATGTTGGGCACATGGTTGGCTTGATGTTTTTGCGGTTGCTAAAAAAACATGGCCATACGCCTATTGCTTTAATTGGGGGGGCAACGGCAAAGTTATGTGATCCATCTGGTAAAGATGCTATGCGCCAAATGTTATCTGATAGTGATGTGGCTGAAAATGTAGCGTCTCTTAAACCATGTTTTGACCGTTATTTGAATTATGGTGCTGATGAGGAAACTTTAATTGTTAATAATAACGATTGGCTTAGCACCCTAAATTATATTGATTTACTCCGCGATTACGGGTCCCACTTTTCAGTAAACCGCATGCTGAGTTTTGACAGCGTAAAGCTGCGTTTAGAGCGTGAACAAACTTTAAGTTTTTTAGAATTTAATTATATGATTTTGCAAGCTTATGACTTTGTTGAATTGAACAAGCGCTACGACTGTGTTTTACAATTAGGTGGATCCGATCAATGGGGCAACATTGTAAACGGTGTTGATTTAGGGCGCCGCATTTTAAACAAAACACTATATGGTTTGACGGCCCCCTTAATTACAAATTCTAGTGGTGCTAAAATGGGAAAATCTGCAGCAGGCGCTGTATGGCTAAATGCTGATAGGTTGTCGCCGTATGATTATTGGCAGTTTTGGCGCAACACTGATGATAAGGATGTTGGTCGTTATTTAAGACTGTTTACAGATATTGATGTTCAAGAAATAGCACAGCTTGAAAAAGCTGAAGGGTCAGCCTTAAATGACGTTAAAAAAATACTGGCAGATGCTGCAACGACTTTAGCGCATGGTGGCGACTGTTTGCTTGGTATTCATAGTACCATTAAAAGCGTTTTTGAAGCGGCGGCGTCAACTGATTTGTCCAGCCTACCTACATTTGAGATAAAAAAATCTGATCTTGAATCACTTTTAATGGAAGATTTATTGGTACGTGTCGAGCTTTTTAAAAGTAAGGGGGAGGCAAGGCGCGCAATACAAGGACGCGGTGCTAAGATAAACGACGCTGTGATAGAGGATTCAAAATCAACGATGCCTGAAATATATTTGTCAGATGATTTGATTAAGGTTTCATTTGGTAAAAAGAAGCATCATGTTATTAAGGTTACTGTGTAGGGAATGTTATTATTTCTTAAAATCTTTTCTTATCTACTAACGCCATTTATTTATATGCTTGTTAAAAAACGTGTGTATAAAGGGTTAGATGACAGTAAAAGGTATAAAGAACGCTTTGGCATCACACATTTATTGCCTAAAAAAAATGCGGATGTTATTTGGTTTCATGCAGCGAGTATTGGTGAATCGCTTTCAATACTACCCATATTAAATGAGTGGATCCTGCAAAAACCGCAAGACCAACTTTTGGTTACAACTGTTACCAAAACATCTGCTAAAATTATGCAAGATCGTATGCCAAAGGTGTGTATTCATCAATATGTTCCTTTTGACTTAAATCATTGGGTGCGCCGATTTTTAAAGCATTGGTGCCCAAAAAAACTGATCATTATTGAATCTGAATTTTGGCCAAACATGATATTTGAAAGTCATAAGCGTGGTATTAAAATATATAATTTAAATGGAAAGTTATCCAACGCTAGCTTTAAATTTTGGACCCGGTTCAACTTTTTATCTAAAAATATTTTTTCAAAATTTACACAAATATTTGCGCAATCAAAAATAGATCAAGATCGTTATTTATCTGTTGGTGCAAAACGTGTTCAGACTTTGCCTAATTTAAAATATGCTGCCTCTAGTTTACCCTTTAATGCGCAGCACTTAATAGACTTTAAAGCACACTGTAAGGGTAGGGTTATATGGGTTGTTGCAAGTACACATGAAGGTGAAGAAAATATTGTTTGTAACTGGCATGATAAGCTAAAAAAACAACATCCAACTTTATTGACGATTATTATACCCCGTCATCCTGCACGTTCACATGGCATTGCACAGCTTATTCAAAATAAAGGATTGAAGGGGGCTAGACGATCACAAAACAATATTATATCTTCGGACACCGATATATATATTGTGGACGCGCTGGGGGAAGTAGGCTTGTTTTATGCGTTATCGCCCCTTGTGTTGATGGGTGGTACCTTGGTAGATGGAATAGGTGGTCATAATCCGTTAGAGCCTGGCATACTGGGGTGTGCGGTTATTTTGGGTCCATATTCGGCTAATCTAACGCAGATAAAAAACGACCTAGGTGACGTGCTTTTATGTAGTGCGTCCCTTGATAATACGTTTAACCAGGTGGAAAAATCTTTACGTCATGACAGCCCTCAAAATTTCAAGCTTCAAGCAACAATTCAAGAATATGGACAAGCAGTACTTTCGGCTGTGATGAAACAGATATTGTAAAAAAAAGGATCACAAACATAAGTCTGTGATCGTATTAAACCTTATTTATAAGCAAAAGCTGTTATTTTGTATTTTGTTGTGCTGAATTTTGTCTATAAGCTTCTTGTGTTTTCATAAATATTTCGTCTACATATTTACTTTCAGGAAAGTGGAAATCATTTTTGCCAATAAGAAAAAATCCTTTAGATTTCAAGTAATCTTCAGAGAGCATTTCTTGGTATTCCCATATGACCTCAGAAGCATCTTCTAAGGAATACTTTTTTAAGAGGTTTTTCATTGCATTTTCTGTTTGTTTTTTTTTCAGGTTTAAAAAATGTTGAAAACGTTTCTTTCCTGCGTCTTGCAAACCTAATATCTCTTGTTCGTTATTATTTGCACCTGTTACGAAGTCTTGGTGAGTCAGAATTAATTCCAATAGGTGTGCAGTTTCATGAGAACTTATTCTGTTTTCTAAATCCCTAGCTGTAGAAATAAGAGATTCAAGGGTGTATCCTAACATTTTAAGTTTTTCTGAGACTTCTGCATGTATTTCTGTATGGACAGTTTGTGTATCTATAGGATCCCCAATAAGTCCCAAGGCCGTTATATGGCCGCAGATAGATGGGGCTGTTAGACTGTCCACAATTCGACGGATATCGAGTAATTTAAGATTATCTTTATCTGAAACAATTGGGAGTTGCTTGCTTTGGTCCTGTTCATCCATACTTTCAGGTGTCTTTGCCTCTTGATCTAATAGGATTGCAAAAGTAGACCAGATTGTTTCTGCGTTTTGTGATTCAATAGGTTCAGCTTTTTGTGCAGAACCAGGGGCTTCAGTTGCAAATACAGTAGCAGTTGACAGTAGCGCCGTTAGCAATATTTTTTTATGCATCATAATATCCTTTATAAAAAATGCGTGTGTAGTCATCTATTTCCTACAACTCTTATATAAGATTGTATATTTTATTGTCAAGTTAAAGTGTGCAAATCTTTAAGTGCTAAAATTTTATTGCATTCAGGTGATTTCGCAGAAGTTTCTACCTTAAGCCCTATTTGCATGCTTGTTGTATGCATCATTACACAATACACGTGTTTGCATATTTTTTTGCGAACTATGCCGCTTTTATGATAAGGTTTAAAGAAAGTTGACATAATCAGGAAGCAAGATGGGTTTAAGTTTTGGGCACCTAGCCTTACTATTAGTTGTTGTTCTAGTTGTTTTTGGTGCTGGTAAATTACCAAGCGTGATGCGCGATATTGCAAAGGGCATTCGTGCTTTTAAAGACGGCATGAACGAGGAAGACACAAAGAAAGAAGATGATGATAAAGTAGCATGATTGATTTTATGAAAAATACATTTAAGCAGTAACTTTCTACGCGTTATAAAAGAGACATAACAAAAAAGTCATATTATGAAAAAAAAACGTTATCACTTTTGCCTAAAAAGTAAAAATCTCGTGATATTCCTTAGCGGTATTTTGAATTTTTATAGCTGCTGTTAAATGGCTGCTTTCTATGCGTAACTGAATGAACATATTCACTTTGTTACAGGTAGCATGAATAAAATTAAAAAACGAGCACATGAATAAAATCATAAAAATATAAGGAATGAATATGAACAAAATTACCCACTATATGAAAAGCCCCTTTGCAATACCAATCGCTGTGACTGCTGGTATTGTTTGTGGCTTACTTGATATTTCGTATTTAAATATAATTGCCAAAACTATTGCAGATATTTTTATGCGTGTTTTGAAATTATTATCCCTACCTGTCATTAGCTTTGCTTTACTATCAACATTATCAGGGCTTGGAAACTGGCAAACACTACAAAGAATTGGGCTGCGTATCGTACGCTATACTTTGTTTACCACAATTGTTTCTGCGTCTTTTGCGGCTGCTCTTTTTGCAATTTTTAGGCCTAAATTACAAAATATGGCACAAGTTCCCGACAGCACTTTAAATGCAGCATCTGGAAGCTACACAGAACAATTATTGAATAGCTTTATTCCATCAAATATTATGCAACCTTTTGTTGAACATAATGTCATTGGTGTTTTGATGATTGCTATATTTTTTGGACTTGGCATTTTATCCTTACCTGAGAAAAAGCGTATAGCAGCACATGAATTTTTAGATAGTATTTTTAGCGTTGTGATGAACTTAATTAAAAGTGTTGTGTTGGTTATGCCAATTGCCGTTTTTGCCTTTATTACGCAATTCGTTCACGATATGCAAGCTGGGTTAGATCTATCTAAGCTGGCTATTTACCTGGGCATTGTTGTAGGTGCAAATCTTATTCAAGCAATTATATTTCTACCCCTTCTACTACGTGCAAAAGGCATTCCAGTTGTCCGCAGCTTTAAGGGCATGTCAGAAGCCTTATCCTTAGCTTTTTTTTCAAAATCTTCTGCGGCAACCATGCCTGTTGCCATGACGTGCGCAGAAAATCTTCAGGCTGATCCACAAGTGGTTCGCTTTTGTTTTCCTTTGTGCACCACAATTAATATGAATGCTTGTGCCGGTTTCATCTATATCACCGTTTTGTTTGTTGCCAGCAGCCACGGCGTGCAGTTCGATGTTTTTGAACAGATCATGTGGATATTTATTGCAACAATTGCTGCCATTGGTAATGCGGGTGTTCCAATGGGTTGTTTCTTCTTATCAAGTGCCTTGCTGACAACGATGGGCGTTCCCCTTACGTTAATGGGTGTGATTCTACCTGTATATGCAGTAATTGATATGATTGAATCTGCGATCAATATCTGGTCTGATTCTTGTGTGACACTGATAGTAGACAAAGATCTTAAAACCTTTGACGCGCAACAAAAGGTATAGTTTTTGCGTGATTACAAAGCTGCGTTTATATCAGTTTAGAAATATTGACTTACTGGACCTTCCAATTACGAAAAAAAACATTGTTTTATTTGGTGAAAATGGTTCAGGGAAAACCAATATTCTTGAAGCTATTTCCTTATTTTCTATTGGTAAGGGGCTGCGCAATGAAAGCGCTTATAACATGGGAAATATGGCATCTGAAACGAAAACGGGCTGGTCAAGTACCATCACTTTAAACGAAAATTTAAAACTGCAAACAAACTTGGAACCACAACTTGATTTAAGCCTAAAGCGCACATCTAAAATTCAAGGCGAAAATATTCGTAGCCATACACACTTTTCACAGTGGATTAATGTTTTATGGATAACACCTGAAACAGATCAGTTGTTCTTAGATCCACCAGCAAAACGCCGTAAATTTGTGGATCGCTTTGTATATGCGAAAGATGTTTTACATTTAAAACGTGTTATTAATTTTGAAAGTGCTATGCGGCAACGGTTAAAGTTGCTTAAAACACAGCCGAAACTTAATGACGAATGGCTAACGGCTTTAGAACAAACCATAGCAGAGGAAGGTGTTGCTTTGGCATTTGCACGCCACCTTTTGCTTGAAGACCTGTCGAAGTTTCAGCCAAGGGGAAAAGAACAAGGCATATTAACACCCTTCACCGCGAAAATGGACGGCCCTTTTGAAGCCCTTTTAACCATGGGGTCTTCCTTAAAAATAGAAGAAGCCTTTCGTCAAAAATTATATGAGAACAGGGCGCGTGATCAAGAGTCTGGCATTACGTTGTTTGGGCCACATCGATCTGACCTAAGTGTTACCCACCACATGAAAGGTATGAATGCTTTTCAGTGTTCTACAGGGGAACAAAAAATATTGCTATTGGCAATGATTATAAGCTTCATGGAACATGTTTGTTTTAAAAATGATCAGCAGCTAACAGTCTTCTTGCTTGATGATGCCATGGCCCATTTAGACGAACACCACCGTTTTGTTTTATTTCACCGCCTTATTGCTAATCAAGATAAAAATTTTCAAGCCTGGTTTTCAGGAACTGATCGTTACTTATTTAATGATTTAGAGCGTAGTGCTGACTTTTTTTATGTGCCAGATTTGGTAGGGAAATAGTTTATTCTTTAGATAAAATAATTTGAATTGATCCATCCCCTGCTTTAAAATGTGTGGTATAGCCCGCATTATTTGCGAGCATGATTAAAAATGCTGGCATAATGTTGCGTGTATTGACTTCATGTTGATCTGCATGCGCCGTGTTTAGGGTGTTTTTATATTCTTCCCGTATTGGGCAAACGGGGCCTTTGCTGGTAATAGTTAGCTTGTTATTGTCAACCGCTGTAACGTAGCAATCCCCCCCACGTATCAAGGGTTCCATCATAATGTAAGTAAAGCCCATCAATAAACGTGACGTACTGTTTTTGAAGGTATCATCATCTAAATTTTGCCAGTGTATCGTTATATTTTTACTTTTAGCGTATTTATTGAGGATGTTTACAAATTCAGAAGCTGCAGGGCCATTGTCGCCAGGCGTCATTAATGTGCGATAGAAATTTAGTTTAAATTCTAAAGTACTGTAGCTGTCATAAACAAAACCAATGGTATCACTGTCGCCATCTGTTACAGATTCTAGCCCCATTCCCATAGCACCAAGGGGGGCAGATAGATCATGACAAATTTTTGCAGTCATCATAAATAGTGTTTGTGGGTCTGTCATCGTACCCCTTAATAAAAATACACGCCTTTATTCATGGTACATAAAGAATAGGTTTAATAATATATTTTATTTATATCTTCAATGTGTTATATTACCTCACTATTGTTCTTCCTATTCTTTTACTTAGCCGATTTTTCTTCTGGTTTTAGTGTAATTATGCTAACTTATTTAAGTAATTGTTTCATTATAAAAAGAGGTTGTTCAGTGTCAGAAGTTATTTTTAATG
>PFNE01000012.1:30353-42959 GCA_002791835.1 Alphaproteobacteria bacterium CG_4_10_14_0_8_um_filter_37_21
AAATGCACCAATAGCCTTAGTATTATCGCCCCATCCAAAACAGGGCGGCACAATGAATAATCGCGTAGCCCATACACTTTTTAAGAGTTTTGCCTATAAAGGGTTTTCAGTTTTGAAGTTTAATTATCGCGGTGTTGGTAATTCTGAAGGTGTTTACGATGAAGGCGAAGGCGAATTATCAGATGCAGCGTCAGCACTAGACTGGGTACAAAGCATGGTACCAATGTCTGAAAAATTTTGGGTTGCAGGCTATTCGTTTGGTGCGCTGCTGTCGATGCAGTTATTAATGAGAAGACCTGAACTTGAAGGGTTTATTGCTGTTAGCCCACCAGCAAACCACTACGACTTTAATTTTTTGGCCCCATGTCCAGTGTCTGGAAAAATTATCCAAGGTGGTCGGGATTCTTACGTTAAGCATGATGTTGTTGAAGCGTTAGTGGAAAAACTAAGGGCGCAACGTGGTATTGATATTGACTATTCGATGATGCCAAATGCTGGGCATTTATATTCAAATCATTTAGACGAATTGTCACAGCTTGCTAGTGACTATTTAGATTATCGCTTAACACCTGTGACACGCATGGCAGGGTAATTGTCTCAATGTTTTTATGCTGTCGATTGTCGCCAATTTCAAAAAGACGATTAGCGCAATTTAATCATAATAAACGCGCTAAAAAATCGTTAATTTTGTTTATTATCGTTTTTTTAATGTCTATTCTTGCTGATTTTATATGTAATGAAAACCCTTTGTTAATAAAGTATAAGGGGGATTTCTATACACCAATTTTTGTAAATTATGCAGAAACAACATTTGGTGGTGATTTTGAAACAGAGGCAAACTATCGTGATCCTGTTGTCATAGATCTTATTGAAAAGCATGGCTGGATGATCAATGCACCTGTTTCATTTAGTCCGTCTACAATTAATTTTAATTTAACTCAGCCCGCGCCGGCGCCACCATCAGGTGAAAATTTATTCGGAACAGATGATCAAGGACGTGACGTCTTAACACGATTACTATACGGATTTCGTACATCTATCTTATTTGGTCTTTTTTTAACGCTTGGATCTGTATGTATTGGTATTTTTGCAGGTGCCGTGCAAGGGTATTTTGGTGGAAAGACAGACTTAATTATGCAGCGCCTGATTGAAATATGGAGTGGCCTTCCTATTTTATATTTGTTGATTATTCTATCTTCGATGGTTGAGCCTAATTTTTGGTGGTTGCTGTCTATTATGATGCTCTTTAGCTGGGTCAACATTGTTGGGGTTGTCCGTGCAGAATTTTTTCGAACACGTTCACTTGATTATGTGCGTGCTGCAGAATCCTTAGGTGTTCCAACATATCAAATTTTATGGAAGCATATGCTGCCAAATGCCATGGTGGCAACAGTTACCTATATACCTTTTATTTTAAATGGGTCTATTGCAACACTTACATCTTTAGATTTTTTAGGTTTTGGTTTGCCACCAGGGTCAGCTTCTTTGGGAGAGCTTATAAACCAAGCCAAAAATAATATTCATGCACCGTGGCTTGGATTAACATCTTTTATATCGCTTTCATTTTTATTAAGTTTGTTAATTTTTATTGGTGAGGGTGTGCGGGATGCTTTTGACTCTAGAAAAGGTGCAAAAGTATATTAATTTTGAATCTTTAGACATGCCGATGTATTAAAAAATTCTTAATAAAAATAAGGAAATTTTTATTTTTTTTGTTAAAATGACAAATTGTTTGCTTGAAGTTGGGTCTAATACAAAATATCCTATTATTAGTGATAATATTTAATATCCTTTTATTGTATCGGAAATTCTATGAAGAATAGTGCCACTACCTTATTAATGTTGTTGGTTTTTGTCACAAATTTATGTGCAGATCAAAAAATTAAAAATGCACATAAACATGCTGCACAGCTTGCACAACACAATACAGAATTTTTCACAGGGTCACAATCTGTAGGAAATTTTGATTCTTCTGACACATTAACAGCATCAGTCTTGACAACAAACAATGCACAAAGCTTGCCTGAAGTAGCTTATGGTAATCCTAAGACTGCAAAAGTTAAGCTGACTATTTATAGTGCAGCAACGTGTACGCATTGTGCAGGTTATGATAATGATACAGTTCCACAGCTGATGAAGCTTGTAAAAGCAGGTGACTTGTTGCTTGTTTTACGCCCGTTTATTGCCCATGCACCCTGGGATTTGCTTGCAACGCAAATATCGTGGGCAAAGGGATATAAACATCAGCATAACTTGTTTGGTAAGTTTTTACGAAACCATCAAAAATGGTTACAACCAGTCATTTATAATAAAGACGACAAAAATGAAGCAAAGGCATATATAAATAAACTAAATTCTGCATTAGTTGCAGCCGCACATAAAACAGGTTTTTCAGTTCAGGAAATTAAGGCAAAGTTATTGATTCCAGAAGATGATCCTGCAGGTTTGTTAAAAGTTTTTGCCATTACTGATCTGGGTTTAAATATTGATGATATCCAAAAAGTACTGGAGGATAAAGATTTTGAACGCAAAATTTTAATGCTTACCCTAGACGCACGTGATGGCGATAAATTAGTAAACTTTACGCCTGCAATGTATGTTCAAAAACACCCGCAAAATCCGGGACAGGGTGTGTTGCAATCTGAAAATTTAGAATATGATGCTGTTGTGACTTTAATCCAAGAAGCAAAGAATAATATATAAAATATTTAGCTTGGGTATGCTTTAAAATCAATGGTAAAAGTATTGCGCCATTATGATTGGCTAAGATCCATAAGAAATTAACGCGTCTTCGTACGCAAAATTCTCCAAAAAATAATAATAAAATGATAACCATGAAGTCGGTAAAACAGCTATAATCAAAATAGATTGTATTTAATAAAGTATAAAAATATTATTTTTTTTTGGAATAACAATACGCAATGAACTTTACCTGTGATCTTAAAGCAGCCTTAAAGAAGCGTTCCTTAATCGCAATTGCTACAATGTGTTTTTTTTGGAGCGTGTCATCTTTAATGGTGTTTTCTATTTTACCTGTGTTTATGACAGAAGAATTAGGCGTAACACCCTTCCAGATTGGCTGGATTGAAGGAATAGCGGTCTCTCTTGCTTTTGTTGCTAAAATTTTATCTGGGTTTTTAAGTGATTATATAAAACAACGCCGTATTTTATTGATTATTGGTACAGCGACTTCTCTTGTTTTTAAATCATTATTTGCGCTTGCAACAAGTGGGTTGAGTATCTTCATCGCACGTTCTATGGACCGCCTTGCAAAAGGTGTTCGCTCGGCCCCGGTGGATGCTTTGATTGCTGATTTATACCCAAAAAAAATCCACGGTATCAGTTATGGCTTGCGTCAATTTTTTTATATTATGGGGTCTGTTGTTGGCAGTTTAATTGCAGCGATTTTACTGAGGGTCTATAACGACTATCGTTTGGTCTTTTGGTGTTCTTTAATTCCTGTATTTTTCGCGCTTATTATTGTGGTGTTTTTTGTGCATGATGCCTCGCATCATCTTCATGGGAAAGCGCGTAAGTTTGAGTGGAATAAGCAGGATCTAAAAAATTTACCGCCATCCTTTTGGCATATTATCATGGTGTCGTCAGTGTTAATGTTGACGCGCTTTAGTGATTCTTTTTTATCCTTAAAAGCGCGTGAAATAGGGGTGAGTGTAGCAGTTTTGCCTTTTCTATTAATGGGGTATGAACTTATGCATGCAGTTATGTCGCTTCCTGTTGGCTGGCTGGCAGATCATATGCCCCGAAAAAAAATATTGATGGTTGGTGTTGTTGTTTTAATGCTTGCTAATACCGTGATGATTTATGCGACCTCACCAAATTTGGTTCTATTAGGTTATTTGATGGCCGGTATGTATATGGGGGTAACCCAAAGTTTGATGTCTACTCTGATTGCAGAAAATACCAGTCCTCATCTGCGTGGTAGTGCTTTTTCTATTTACTATTTCACAACCGGTGTATCTATTTTAATTGCAAACCTACTGGCTGGTTATTTATCAGACCGCTATCAAAGTGCATCAGCACCATTTTATGGGGGGCTCTTCTTTTCTGTAATAGCCTGCATAATGTTGATTGCGTTGGTTCGCAAGGTTAAAGAATAAGTATTTTATCGCAGAAGCTTACCCAATATTGAATTGGCAACAAGACGCCCTTTACTGGTCATATTAAAAGAAATTTCGTTGCTAGATTCTTTTAGATTGTCAATTAACCGCATTTTATCAAAGTCTGCCAAAATATCCGTATTAATAAGTGTGACATTATGACGGGCAATAGTTAAGTCTTCTTTTAGCCGCATTCCCATCATGAGGCTTTCTTCAAAAACTGTTGTTTCTGTTAGCGGTGCGTCTTCTTCACATCCTGGATTGGTGTCTTTTTGAACAGAACTCAGCCATTTAGCTGGTGAGCTGTATTGCTTAAAAGCATGGGTGGTGTTATCTATTCTGATTCTGCCATGGGCACCTGGCCCGACACCAATAAAATCATTGTAGCGCCAGTAGGTTAGGTTATGTTTTGATTCAAACCCTGGTACTGCGTAATTTGAAATTTCATAAGGCAGTAGCCCTTTGGTTGATAAAATTTCTCCCGTTAAATCGTACAGATCATTAGAATTCTCGTGTGATGGTAGCTGCCAATCACCCCGTTTATATTGCTTATAAAAGGCTGTATTGGGTTCAATTGTAAGCTGATAAAGTGACAGATGCTTTGTACCAAATTCTATGGCTGATTTTAATTCAGCTTCCCATTGACAAATTGTTTGGTGGGGCAGGGCGTACATTAAGTCAAAAGAAAAATTATCAAATGTCTCAATCCCTGTTTCAATGGCTTTTATAGCCTCAGCAGGCGAATGGTTGCGCCCTAAAAATTTCAGGTTGTTTGCGTTAAAAGATTGCACACCAACGGATACGCGATTTACGCCCGCTTGTCTTAGGTGCTTGAAATTGTTCACTTCTACAGAATTGGGGTTAGCTTCTAAGGTTATTTCTAAATTATCAGGATTTGTGTCCCATAAAGTGCATGCTTTTTTGATAACACTTTCAACAGTGCTGGGGTGCATTAATGACGGTGTGCCACCACCAAAAAATATGCTGGTTAACTTATGATTTGCAGTAATTTTATAATAGTAATTTAATGTTTTTAAAAGTGCGTCTAGCCATTCTTTTTCATTAATAGAACGGTGTACGTGGCTGTTAAAGTCACAGTAGGGGCATTTAGAAATACAAAATGGCCAATGTATGTATAAACCTAAGGGTTTTTGAGTGTTTTGATATATCATTCGATACTGTGAAAAACTTGCAATTTTACGCTATAGTGTTTATAGTATGATTTGTTCTGTGTGTCAATTTTTGATATGCCATTTGAACGTAATTATTTAAAATTACACTCTTTTAGGGGGGAAGCCGTTGAAACAATTTGCTTTGCTGGATACTGAATTGGATTTAAATCAATTTCAAGGTGCTCAAAAAGAACAATTGTGTGCACACGGTAAAACGTTTCAATATTGGCGCATGCGTATCATGTTATGCATGATAGCGGGTTATGCTTCCTTTTATTTAATTAGGCAAAATTTTTCTTTAGCAATTCCAGCTATTGAACAAGACCTTGGGTACAGTAAAACCCAAATTGGTGCTATTTGGTCTGCTGGTGCACTGCTTTATGGTTTGGGCAAGGCTGCTGCCGGGTTGATTGGCGACCGCATGAGTGCGCGTTACTTGATGACCTTTGGTCTGTTTATGTCGGGGGTTACAAGTTTTTATTTTGGTCTTTGTGATAATTTATCACACTTTATGACAGCATGGGTTGTTAATATGTGCTTTCAATCCCTTGGTTGGCCTTCATGTGCGCGTCTTTTAACACACTGGTTTAGCCCAAAAGAACTGGGAACAAAGTGGGCTGTTTGGAATTCATCACAGCAAATTGGTGGGGCTATTATTTTAATTGTTGGTGGTTATTTGTTGATGCACGCTGGTTGGCGTTATGTATTTTTTGTGCCAGCAATTTTTAGCATGTGTATGGCAATTTTTTTATTGTTTGCGATGCGCGATACGCCAGAATCTATTGGCTTGCCCTCAATGGAAGAACATCATGGTCTAGAAAAAAATACAGATGATGCTCACATGTCATCATGGGAAGTTTTAACGCAACAAGTCCTACGCAACAAGTTGGTATGGTACATGTGCATTGCGAATTTCTTTGTTTATGTAACAAGGATGAGTCTTTTTACATGGGGCCCTACAATGCTGCGTGAAATGAAAGGTAGTACAATTTATGAGGCGACAAGTTTAACGGCAGCTTATGATATTGCGGGCATTTTTGGTGGAATTTTAGCAGGAATTTTATCAGATAAATTTTTTAAAGGTTACCGTGGTCGCGCTGGATTCTTTTTTATGTTGGGTATTAGTGCTGCCATTACATTTTTATGGCTATCACCAGTCGGTTCTACCTGGGCGCACTTAATTGGTATGGTTGGTATTGGCTTTATGATCTCCGGCCCACAAATACTTGTGGGTGTTGCAGCTGTTGATTTTTCCTCAAAACGCACTGCTGGTGTAGCTTCAGGATTAACTGGTACAATTGGATACATGGGAACAGCAGCTGCTGGTGCGGGTTTTGGGGCACTTGTTGAATATTGCGGATGGGATTATACTTTTATGGTAATGAGTGTTTCAACATTGGTTGGCGCATTTTTCTTTGCACTTACGTGGAACCACCGTTCTAAGCTTTTAGACGAAACAAATACATAAGGATTTTAAACCATGGATTATATTATTCATCAATTTTTACCATTTATAGTAGCGCTATCAATTATTGTTTTTGTTCATGAGTATGGACATTTTTGGGTGGCCCGTCGTAATGGCGTTAAAGTTGATGTTTTTTCTATTGGTTTTGGACATGAACTTTTTGGATGGACAGATAGTCATGGAACACGTTGGCAGTTTAGCCTTATTCCACTTGGTGGGTACGTAAAAATGCATGGTGATGAAAATGCATCTAGCCAACCATCAGAATCATCATCACTTGAAGAAGATGAAAAAGCGTTAACACTGCAAGGAAAAACACCTTTGCAACGTATTGCTGTTGCAGCAGCAGGTCCGCTTGCAAACTTCATTTTCTCAATTTTTTTATTTTTTGTTATTTTTAACTTTAAGGGCGAGCCTGTTATTCAACCCGTTATTGGTAAAATATTTGAAAACTCTGCAGCTGAGCGTTCAAAACTTCAGGTGAATGATAAAATCTTAAAAATGAATGGAACGGAAGTTAAAACTTTTCTTGATATTAAAAAACCACTTAACGACAGTGCAGGTGCAATTGTTGCCGTTCTTGTTGAACGTGAGGGAAAAGAAGAAACAATTAATGTTAACTTATTTAGTATCGACGATGTTACAAAAGAAAAAAAATCGATTAAAACCTTAGGTATATCTCCAGCTGGCACAGGATCAAATATTCAATACAGCCCGCTAAGCTTTATAGATTCTGTAAAACATTCAGTTTTTATGACTTACAGAATGGTTGTTGATACAATTTTAATGTTTGGAACCTTGTTAACGGGGGGCATGAAAGGTGCACAACTAGGTGGTATTTTAAGTATTGGTGATGCGTTTTCACAAGCAGCATCAGATGGTATATGGCCATTTCTTCAATTAATGGCATGGATATCCATTCAATTGGGTGTGATAAATTTATTCCCAGTACCTGTGCTTGATGGTGGACATATTTTAATGAATACAGTTGAACTTATTATTCGTCGCCCAATTTCAGCGGCAGTACAGATGTGGTTTTACCGCATTGGTGCCACATTAGTAATGGGGCTTATGGGGTATGCTATGTTAAGTGATGTAAGTCGTTATAAGCTTATTGAACGTTTTTTAAATCTAATTGGTTTTGGTTGATTCATTAAAGGTTCTTGTAGACAATTTTTGTGTCAGCGGCTTTGGATCTTTGGTTAATGCAGTTTGAAGGTTGGTGAGTGTGTTGTTAATCCTGTACACATTAATCGCGCCCTCACATGCCGTATAAACTAAAATTTCAAGTTATAAAGTCGGCAGTATATAGAAAAATCCTTAAATAAATCAGGTTAAGTTAAATTTTTATTTTTTCAAAAGGTGATCTGAAAGCTTTGTTTATTGATACCCCCTATGTTGGGGGCTTAAGGACAAACAATCGCAAATTTAATCTACCACTGGCGTGCGTATGCCACGTGTGAATCTGTGAAATATACCAGGTTGAACATAGAAATTTTTGGGCTCTGGTTCAATTGACTTCTTACTTTTGATCCTAATATCCGGCTGCATCTATAGCGTAGTTGTCAGCCAAAAAACGTTTCCTCGCATTACAAGTTTAAATAAGGTAAAATCGACAAAAGCTTGTTATTTTATAAGGTGTTGGTATGAATCATCAAATAAGTGTGCGTGGTGCGCGTGAACATAATTTAAAAAATATTAATGTTGATCTGCCACGTGATAAACTTACTGTTATTACAGGCTTGTCAGGTTCGGGGAAATCCTCCCTGGCTTTTGATACAATCTATGCTGAGGGGCAGCGTCGTTACGTTGAAAGTTTGTCATCTTATGCTCGTCAATTTTTAGAATTGATGCAAAAGCCCGATGTTGATTCTATTGAAGGTTTAAGCCCTGCTATTTCAATTGAGCAAAAAACAACCTCTAAAAACCCCCGTTCCACAGTTGGCACTGTGACTGAAATTTATGATTATTTAAGATTGTTGTTTGCACGTGTTGGTACGCCTTATTCACCAGCAACAGGAAAACCAATTGAGGCACAAACAGTATCACAGATGGTTGATCGTATTTGTGCGCTGCAAGCAAAGCAAAAAATTCTTTTACTTGCCCCAATTATTCGTAATCGAAAGGGTGAATATAAAAAAGAAATATTAGAACTTAAAAAACAAGGGTTTCAGCGTCTTAAAGTTAATGGTGAAGTCTATGATATTGATGACACACCTGAACTTAAAAAAACATTTAAACACAATATTTCTGTTGTTGTTGATCGGCTAAGTCTTCCAGTAGAGATGACGAAAGAATTTCAATCACGATTGGCTGATTCCCTTGAAACCGCCTTAAAGTTAACAGACGGGCTAGCTGAAGTTGAGTTTCATGATACAAAAGAAATTATCACTTTTTCGTCAAAATTTTCGTGTCCTGAATCTGGTTTCACACTGCCTGAGGTTGAACCACGGCTTTTTTCATTTAATTCTCCTTTAGGTGCGTGCCTTACATGTGCTGGTCTTGGAAAAGAAATTCTTTTTTCTGAAGAACTTGTGGTACCCAATAAATGTTTGTCTTTAAATGAGGGGGCTATTGCCCCTTGGTTTAACGAGAAAAAATCAGGTCGTTTTGAAAAAGACACAGCATCATATTATGCACAAATTTTAGATTCTATTGCAAATCATTTTGGTGAATCTACAAGCAAGCCGTTTAATCAATTGCCACCTTATTTTCAAAAAGCTCTTTTGTACGGTACGCATGAAATGATAACTTTTAAGCAATCAAGCGCATTCCGTAGTAAAAATACAAGCAAACCCTTTGAAGGCATTATACCCAGTTTAACGCGCCGTTATCGCTCAACTGAAAGTGACTGGGTGCGTGATTATTTAAAGCATTATCAACATGAACATGAATGTTCTGCCTGCCAGGGAAAACGCTTAAACGAAATGCCATTATCCATTAAAATAAATGGCAAAACAATTTCAGACGTATGTGATATGTCTATTGGCAAAACACAAGAATGGTTCCGCGATATTGATTTATCAACAAAAAATAAAACAATTGCAGAGCGTATTTTAAAAGAACTGAATAGCCGTTTGAAATTTTTAGTCGATGTTGGATTAGATTATTTATCATTTTCACGAACAGCGGGTACATTATCTGGCGGTGAAAGCCAGCGTATTCGCTTAGCGTCCCAGATAGGATCTGCCCTAACAGGTGTTTTATATGTTTTAGATGAACCCTCTATCGGGTTGCATCAACGTGATAACGATCGCTTGCTAGAGACAATAAAGCACCTGCGGGACATTGGGAACACTGTTATTGTTGTTGAACATGACGAAGACGCTATTCGCGCTGCCGATTATTTAATAGATATGGGGCCAGCGGCCGGCCGCAACGGCGGTAATATTATTGCCCAAGGTACACCAGATGAAGTTATTAATAACCCACAAAGTATGACAGGACAATATTTAAGGGGTGATAAATTCATTCCTGTTCCAAAAGAACGCCGTCAAGGAAATGGAAAAAAAATTACTATTAAGGGGGCTTCTGCAAACAATCTTCAAAACATAGATGCCGAATTTATGCTTGGGGCTTTTACCTGTGTGACTGGTGTCTCTGGTAGTGGGAAATCGTCCCTTGTGATTGAAACACTTTATAAGGCCGTTGCAAAAGAACTGAATAATGCACAAGGTGTTCCAGGGCATTATGAATCTTTAAAGGGGTTAGAACATATCGACAAAATTATTGATATTGATCAATCCCCAATTGGTCGAACGCCAAGGTCAAACCCTGCAACCTATGTTGGGTGTTTTACGCCGATTCGAGAATGGTTTGCAACCCTGCCAGATGCAAAAGCTAAGGGCTACACGCCTGGTCGCTTTTCTTTTAACGTTAAAGGTGGTCGCTGTGAAGCGTGCCGCGGAGATGGCATGGTTAAAATTGAAATGCACTTTTTACCAGATGTGTACGTTCAGTGTGACCAATGCCAAGGGAAGCGCTATAACCGCGAAACGTTAAGTGTTACATACCGTGACAAAACGATCGCTGATATATTGGATATGACGGTTGATGAAGCTGTGGAATTTTTCCACGCACAAACACAAATTAAAGATAAGCTTAAAACCTTGCAAGAAGTTGGTCTTGGTTATATTCATGTTGGCCAACAAGCAACGACATTATCTGGTGGCGAAGCGCAGCGCGTAAAATTGGCTAAGGAACTATCACGTAGGTCTACTGGGAAAACCCTTTATATTTTAGATGAACCAACAACCGGTCTTCACTTTGAAGATATTAGAAAACTGTTAGAGGTTCTGCACCGTATTGTAGATCAAGGCAATACAGTGATTGTGATAGAGCACAACTTAGAAGTGATCAAGACAGCCGATCAAATAATTGATGTTGGCCCTGAAGGGGGATCCGGCGGTGGCACCATTGTGGCACACGGCACACCGGACGTTTTATGTAAAAATAGTAAAAGCTATACTGGTAAATACTTAAAACCCTACTTGTAATCAGATCAGTCTAATAAGAAATCAGGATCTATCCAGGATGATGACTTAAAACTTGGGTAGATCTTCATCTTTTATCCTTTGTAACCGTTGTGTTTCAAGGTCTTTAATTTGTTGATCATCTTGCTGTATTAAAGATCCATTTAATGTAACCCAAATACATGGAAGTTCTAATAACTTATCTGCTAAAGCTTTTGGTTCTTGTTGGGATTTAGGAATATTGTTATGGTTAAAGCTCCTTCCACTTTGTTCAGCAGCGTGTAAAACTGTTCCTTTTGAACGAGGGTGACAATCATCACCTTTTAAGTCAACAAGAACATTTGAATAAACTGTGGGTAAATAGAATAAATCTTTATGATGTTTTTTTTCTATAATAGTGCAAGTTAAGTTATCACCTGTGATTGTTTCTAACGTTTTTTTGATTTCATCAGCGGAATTTAATAGTTGGCCTGGAACATAGTATGGAAAATTATCATTCTTTTTTATAAAAGCACGATCACGTAAAATTTGTGCATAATAAGAAAAAGCACATGCTGAAAAATTACCATTATACTGACTAATTCCATCAAAAGTGCCATCACCTAAGCAACAAGCTAAAAGCGAATAACCATAACTTCTTGTTCTGACTTGTATTGTGCTTTTTTCTGTACGTACAAGCGGCGCTGTTTCAACGCAATAAGCGTGCCGCCATAATGGCAGCTGGTCAGTTCTTAAAAGATCGGCTTCAATTTTTGTTGCACGTTCTAATAGTGCAGGAATTTCAGGATAGAGATCTTTAAAGAAAAAAAGTAACGCCAGTTGGGAAAAACAAGTTTGAGGTGTATCCTCCCCTAGTTTCGCATACGCCTTGGATTGTTTATTAAATTCCACAAGGTGTTCATGGATGCATGTGAATAAATAGTTTGTGATGGCGGTAAAGTTTCCTCTATTAAAATCTTCTGATAAATTATAATGTAAAATCATGGTAATAAACGCATTATTCAACTGTATATTAAAATGCAAACATTCGCTCATTGGATGATTTAAAACTTTAATATCAGTCGAATTTTTTATAGGATATTCTGACTTCCATCTTTGCAATAAAAAAAATAAATCCCATGTTGTTTGTGGGATAGGTGTCATGTTTACATCAAGATCATTACCCGGATTGAATATCTGGTCTGATAGCTGTATTTTACAAGATGTTTCCGCTTCAGCTAAAGGTAATAAATGAAAATCCCCTGGGTTCTTTACAAATATCATGTCACTGTTTTTTTGTGCTATGGGTTTTAGATAGTGTCGTCATGAGTTGAAATAAATGCTATTCTGCATTTAGCATTTCTTCACTTGGTGCAGCTTTATGGCACAAATACATAGAC